>JBGSJM010000229.1:0-10492 GCA_041742015.1 Verrucomicrobiales bacterium
GCGGTCCTGGCGTTCCTTTCCATTTCGATGGTGTTGGGTGCAGTAACGGCTGATTATATTTTGCGCCATGAAATCAGGGGAAAGGCACGTCGCACTCTGGCCAAAGCGGGATTTTCGCTAAATACGGCTGGGATCATCCGGGCGATTGAGGAGGATAATCTGCCATTTCTCGATGAATTTGACCGGGCCAGAATCCCCTACATAGGGACGGATAATCGGGGCATGACGCCGCTTTACTTTGCCATTTTGGAGAAGCGTGAAAATGCTATTGATGCCCTTTTCACCCGCCCGATCCGAATCAAAGGCTCGGTGAATGCTCCCACTGAGGATGGCTCCACTCCCTTGAAAGTCGCTCTGGAGCGGCGGGATTTTAAACTTGCGGACCGTCTCCTGTCTCTGGAAGCAAACCTTAATCAGGAAAAAGAACCCGGCCTGCCCTGGCTAGTTGAGGCGATCACAAAAGATGACACCCCGCTGCGTGATTTCCTGCTGGACAAAGGGATCGATGTCAATGCCAAAGGCACTCAACCAAACTCCCCCCTCGCCCTGGCTGCACAAAACAACGACCTCCCCTTGATGAAACGGCTGGTGACCCAGGGCGCACAACTGTCGGTGCCGGGCTGCACCGGGAAAACGCTGCTCCTCGAAGCTATTCTGGCTAATCAGCCCGATGAAATCGCTTTTCTCCTGGAGAAGGGAGTTGATGCCAACGAAAGGGGCAGTCACCCCCATCCCCCTCTGGCGATTGCCGCAGAAAACAATGATCTCCCGCTGATGAAACAATTGGTTTCGCGGGGAGCACGGGTAAAAATCCCCGGTTGCAGCGGCAAACCTCTGCTGGTCGAAGCGGTGCTGGAAAACGAAGCCGATGAAGTCTCTTTTCTTTTGGATAGCGGGAGCAATGCCAACGAAAAAGGAAGTCACCCACATTACCCGCTAGCGATCGCTGCCGCCGGCAACGTCCTGCCCGTCATGAAAGACTTGGTTTCCCATGGTGCCAATATTGAAATTGAAGGGATCAGTGGTAAACCGCTCTTTTTTGAATCCGTCCTCGAAGGAAACCATGAAGAAATCGCCTTTCTCCTCGAAAAAGGGGCCAATCCCGACCTGAAAGTCGGGGCCCAGGATCCGCTGCTGATTGCCCTGGAGAGGGGAGACGGGGAATTGCGGGATCTCCTCACCAGTCATGGTGCCAAAATCGACCGGGCGGGCCCCACCGGACGGCACCTCGCTTTTGAGGCTCTCGACAAAAAGGATCTCGACTGGCTGAAGAAATTGCTCGATTTGGGCATCCCCATCAATCAAAAATCCCAGGAGGGAGATACTCTTTTTATCGATGCAATCAAGGCAGGTGACTACTCGATGGTGGATTTTTTGATGAGTCGAAATGCCGATATCAACCTGCCCGGGGCCGGGGGGATCACCCCGGTGAAACTTGCCGTATCTCAGGGAGACGGGGCCGCGCTTCGCACCCTGATTGAAAACGGGGTCCAGACTGATTGGGAATCCCTCGCCGCGATCGCCTACGCCCGGCGGGATCACCCCACCATCAATTTGATGCTACAGGCTGGTATGCCGCCGGAAGTTGAAGTGGAGGGGAAACGACTCTTTGATCGCGCCATCGAAGATCTGTCCACTGAAACCGTGCGCAGTCTTTTGAAGGAGGGTGCAGATATTAAAGACAACTTCTGGAAAGCTCTCACCACGCAGCAGGATGACATTGTGATTCTGCTTCTGGAGGCGGGCGAAGACCCCAGCCTCCGCGGGCCCGATGGCAAAACCCCGCTCGAATATGCCCTGCACGAGGAGCGCTACTCCCTGGTTTCCCCCCTGCTGGATGCAGGTGCTCACCGCAGCCCAATGTACAGCGAAGAAGAATCCTGGATCGCACGAACCATCCGCAATGGGGAAACCAAAATCGCCATGGCCCTCCTCAAGGCCAATGTCGATTTGGGAAAAGGCCTGGCGGGTGACGGACATTCTTTGCTGGCCTGGTCGATCGCCAATCAGATGGACGAGGTTTCCCTAGCCTTGATCAAAGCCGGAGTTGATGTCAATGCCATCGAACCAGCCCCGGCAAGTAAAGAACTCACTGCCAAATTCGCGGACAGCTCCCGCTTTCAATACTACCTGACAGTTGACCAAAAAATTCGACCGATCATGATGGCCGCAGTCAGGCGAAATCACGAAGTGGCCAAGGCGATGATGGATGCGGGGGCTCGGAATTTTTCATCGAAAAAATACCTATACCCCGTCTTTATCGCATCATGGTTTGCCGATGTGCGGATGATGCAGATCGCTTACGGTCGGAATCCGGATGTACAACCCCGGAAACTGGTGGTGGATCTGTCCAGCCAGCGAGTGCAGCTCTATGAAAACGGTCGAGTGACCTACTCATCAATCTGTTCCACCGGCAAGCCAGGCTACTCGACCAAACCCGGCACCTACGTCATTACCCAAAAGGAGCGGCATCATGTCTCGAATCTCTACGATGCGGACATGCCGAATTTTATGCGTTTGAGCTGCGGTGATTTTGGGTTCCACACGGGCAGTTGCCCCGGGTATCCCGCCTCCCACGGGTGTATCCGCCTTCCCGACAGTACGGCGCGGAAATTTTTCGAGCTGTGTGAAATGGGCGATTTGGTGGTAATCCATCGGTAAACAAGGAAACGAAATCGCGTCCCGAAGCGGGTATTGCCAGTTCCTGCTCCCCAGGTATGCTGTTGACCATGAAAACGAAATGCTGGTCGGCCTCTTTGCTTCGACATCTGAACCGCTGGCGATTGTACAGGGTACAGTCGGCCATTGTACCCTGTACAGTTTTGGGCGCAAAAAATCGGTCGACGTCTGAACGATCACCATGGGGGATTCCCCAGCGTCAATCGGGAGTCGTCGAACGCTCTTGGGGATTCCCCAACGTCAATCGGGAGTCGTCGAACGCCGTTGGGGATTTTCAGGAAGCAAAGTGTCGCTGCGATGTTGATCCTTTTTCCGATCCTGGCTGTGGCTGAAGAAGAACCGTGGAAACTCCTCGCCCCGCATTTTCGGGTTCCCGACCAATTTGCCGACAATTTTGGTGACCATCGTTCTCCCCTGATTTTCGCCGACGGCACCCGGGTGGCAACCGCAGCAGACTGGGCTCGTCGTCGCGAAGAAATCAGGAATCAGTGGCAGCAACTGCTGGGCCAGTGGCCGCCGCTGATCACCGAGCCGAAAGTCGAAATTATAGAGACCACGCGCCGGGAAAACTTTACCCAGCATACGGTGCGCTTTCTCTGGACCCCCGTCGAGGAAACCACCGGCTATCTTTTGATTCCCGATGGCACTGGCCAACGACCCGCCGTGCTCACCGTCTATTACGAACCCGAAACCGCCGCTGGACTCGCTGGCGAGCCGCTCCGTGACTTCGCCTATCAGCTCGTGAAGCGTGGCTTTGTCACTCTTTCAGTGGGCTCCACCGGCACCTCCCAGGCAAAAACCTACTCCACCTATTTCCCGGATATCGATCACGCGACCGTTGCCCCGCTCTCGATGCTCGGCTGTGCAGCGGCGAATTGCTGGCATGTCCTCGCCTCCCGCCCCGAGGTTGATTCTAACCGGATCGGTGTCGTGGGCCATTCTTACGGTGGAAAATGGGCCATGTTTGCGGGCTGTCTCTTTGACAAATTTGCAGCCGTCGCGGTATCAGATCCCGGAATCATGTTCAGCACCCGGCCCAGCGTAAACTACTGGGAACCTTGGTACCTCGGCTGGCATCCCCGACCCTGGCGACAGCGCGGAGTTCCCACAGCAGAAAACCCGGCCCGTGGCCTGTATCCCGAGTTGCGCGCAGCAGGTCGCGATCTGCATGAACTCCATGCCCTGCTGGCGCCCCGGCCTTTTCTGGTCAGCGGCGGCAGCGAAGATCCGCCCGAGCAATGGAAGGCTCTCAACCACCTCGTCGGGATTCAAAAGTTACTGGGCCACGAAAACCGGGTCGGGATGAGCAATCGCCCCAATCATTCGCCCACGGTGGAGTCAAATGCCGTTATCTATGCCTTTTTTCAGCATTTTCTGGGAGGGTCGGCGATCAATTTTTAAATATCCCGCTCTGCACCAGTGCGTGAATCAAATCCCGCACCCGATATCCTTCCCTGGCGCAGGTATCGAGCATCGTCTCGATTTCGGCGCGGTCGGAGAAACCCACCCGCACCCCAGTGGCGTGGAGCACGAGGTGATGGAGAAGGTTTCGCGCAAGCTGGCGCGGATTGGCAACGAGGAGGCGCTTCATTTCGTGGATGTCGCGGAAGGTTTCGCCGGTGGGAAGCTTGCCGGAGGCATCCACCGCCGCACCGACGAAGTAGGTGTAGGGATGCCCGGCAGGGTCGAAGCCGGTGACCTTTTCACCGCGCTCCATGCCACGGTAGCGATCACGCCATGCACCCATGACGTCGAAATTCTCCATCGCGAAACCAACCGGATCAAATCTGGCGTGACAGTTCGCGCAGCTCTTTGACTCGGTATGTTTCGCCAGCAGATCTCGGATGGTGGTGGCCCCGCGGATATCCGGCTCCACGGCGGGAATGTTTTTTGGCGGCGGTGGCGGTGGCTGTCCAAGCAGCTTTTCCATGATCCACACGCCGCGCAGCACGGGCGACGTAGTGGTGCCGTTGGCGGTGTGTTTCATCAGCCCGGCCTGGGTGATGAGTCCACCAAATGGGCTGCCCTCCGGCAGTGTCACGCGCTGCATGGCTGAGCCGCTCACGCGTGGCAAATCGTAGTGCGCGGCGAGGCGGTCGTTCACAAAGGAAAAGTTGGCGGTGATGACCGTGCTGGCGGGCAGATTCTCACGCACCATGGCACGAAGAAATGCCTGGGTCTCGCGCTCCATCGAGTCCACCAGGTAGTCGTCTTTGCGATACTCGGGATACAAACGCTCGTCCGGAATGTCACGGCGCAGTTTGCGCAGGTCGAGCCATTCCTCGGCAAAAGTGTGCACGAACTGCTCGAATCGCTGATCGACGATGAGGCGTTCGGTTTGCGCCCTCAGCACCGTTTTGTCATGCAGACGGCCATTTTTCGCGAGTTGGGCCAGCTCATCGTCCGGCCGCGAGTTCCAGAGAAAATGCGAGAGTCGGTTCGCGATGGCAAAATGCTCGTCCCCGGCTCCTGGGCGCGGCTCGGTGAGATAGAGGCAGTGAGAGGAACATAGCAGCGCCTGATAGCCCGCGAGCATGGCATCACCAAAAGCGGTTCCAGCGGCCAGTTTGGCCTGAATGAGCTTCAAAAAGGGTTGATGCGCCTCTTCGCTCATCGGTCGCAGCGCGGCCATGGCGGCGAATCGGCGGAAAAGACGCTCAGCATCGCCAGGAGCGGCTTTCGAAGGCACGACGTCATCAAAAAGCACCCGGTGCGAGGCTGGCGGCCATTCCGCTTCACCGAGAGGACCGGAGACTTCGAGCCACTGGATCGCCACACCGCGATGTCCCTCCGGCGGCATGGGCGGATAATCATAGTAAAAACCGCCATCCGTGCGGATGAAGGGGACGGGTAATCCGAGCGGGCTGTATTCAAATGTCTCGCCCGCTTTGAGATGGATCGTCGTCTCGAACTCGCGGACCTCCGGCTGCAAGTCCATCCAGCCGCCGGTCTCACGCACATCACCGGAGACATCGGGCCCGGATGGCTGCCTGGCGCGGAAACTCATCGCGATGGGTTCATGCGCAGGCACGAGTCGGAAATCCCGCATCTGCCGCACCGCACGGCCTTTGAAGCGCACGCGATAAGCTCCACCAGTCTTTGCCCGGAAGCCGCGTGGATAACCAAAGTAAGGCCATGTCGCTGAGCGAAAAAGCGCCAGCTCCAGCGTGGAATCTCGCCGCTGCTCCGGCGACATCGCCGCGTACTCCTTCCCACCTAGAGTCACCATGCGATTGTCCCGCGCAAAGAACATCGCCTCCCGCTCGCCGAAGGTGTCGAGCGATGGAAAAAGGTCGGTACCGGTGAATCGCTGTGTCACCGGAGCCGCCCCCGGCTTTTCACCCGCCATCGCCGCACGCAGAGCCACCTCGGTAGCATCCAGATAGCCCTCGAGCTGCACGCGGGACATGTCGAGCAGTGCGGACACCTTCGTGAAACCGTGCGAGTCCCGGTCTCCCGGCAATTTGTCGCGGATGTCGAGGTGCGGCAGTTTCAGCAATACTCGCAGATTGTTTTCGAACTCCACCCGCGTGAGCCGCCGGGCCGGACCGCGTCCGTTTTTGGCGATGTCTGCCTGGGTGGACGCAAGAACGTCCGAGCTGAGTTGAGATACGAACTGGTGCCTTTCCTCCACGCCGACCTTCGATTTTTCCGGCGGCGGCATTTCGCCCTTTTCGATGAGATCAAAGACCTTTATCCAGCGACCGCGAGTTTCCGCATGGCTCAGGTCAAAAGGCAGCGCTGTGATGTCAAACTCGCCTTTCGCGGTGCTGTCGTCGTGACATTCCACGCAATGCTTCTCGATAAACAACTCCACCCCGGGCTGGGCGTGAGATTTTGCGGCGGAGGTGGCAATGAGCACGAGGGCTGCGAGCAATGAAGTTTTCATGAACTCGCGAAATGCGCCTGGGGTTTCGTGAGTTGCCCGGCTTTGATGATGCCGCCCTGGATCACCGCAATGAGATGATCACGATTTTCGAGAATGGAAATGTCCTGAAGCACATCACCATCCACGACGAGGACGTCGGCGAGTTTACCCGCTTCGAGAGTGCCGAGTTCGTGCTCGCGGCCCATCATTCTGGCTCCGCCGAGAGTGGCGCAGGTGATGGTGTCGAGCGGACTGAAGCCGACATAGTTCACGAAGAAAGTCAGCTCCTGCGCATAGGTGCCGTGCGGAGTCCAGCCGAAGCCGTAGTCACCACCGAGACCAAGCGTCCCGCCAGCTTTGAGCACCATCCGGGCACTTTCGGCTCCGGCCTCGAGCGTTTCCTGGTGCCCGTCGATGACGCGCTGCGAGAGGCCGAAGTCTTTGCCGCGTTGCACACTGAAGAGTTCAAAGCCGAGTCCGGGACACATCGGCACATTGCGACTGAGCAGCAGGTCGAGACACTCGTTGTCCATGAAGGTGCCGTGCTCGATGGCATCGTATCCGGATTTAAGCGCGTTGTAGATGCCATCGCGGGCGCGGCAGTGGCCGGTGACTTTTAGTCCGTGATTGTGCGCGGTGGCGACGACGGCGTGCATTTCATCAAAAGTCATGCACAGGGTGTGGTGATCGTTGATGTCGGGCGAGGCCGCATCGCCAGTGGGATAGGTTTTCACCCATTCGATGCCGTCTTTGACCAGTTTTCGCACGGCGGAGCGGGCCTGCTCGGGGCCGTTTACGATAAAAACAATGCCCTCCATTCCAATTTTCCGGTAATCGGGGTTCCAGTCCATCAAACCACCGGCTCCACAGATCTCGCGACCACTGGCACTGAGCCTCGGGCCGGGGATCATATCCTCCTCAATGGCTTTTTTCATCCAGACATCGATATTGTGGAGGCAGCCACCGCTGCGGGCGCTGGTGTAGCCGCATTCCAAAGCGGTTTTTGCATTGACGGCAGATTGCAGGGTGACGTACTCAACCGGGAACTTGATGTCGAGATCCTGCAACTCTGTGACATTAAAATAGGTGAGATGAATGTGCGCCTCAATAAGGCCGGGCATGATGGTGCCGCCACGTGCATCGATGGTATCCACTTCAGGCGGCAATTCCGGCGCATCCACCGCCGGACCTGCGTAAAGGATGTGTCCTTCTCTAATCACCAGCGCGGCGTCGGGGATGGCGGGCCTGCCGATGCCATCAATAAGCTGGCCGTTAGTGATGAGCGTGATGCCTGATGCTGTCTTCATGTTTGAATTGTTTCAATCAAGCTAAGATGTCGTACCACTGACGGGTCGCGAATAATTTTCGGATACTTAATTGCGGACCAGAACTGTTACAGGCATGGCCGGTGAAAAGTGATGCGCGATCAAGCTGTTGCGAACTGCCAGCCAGTCAGTCATGATGCCAAAGGATACGGCATGATAAAAATTGGTGATACTTCGCGAAGATCCTTTTTGCGCATTGGGACTCTCCACCTGGGTGGAGCAGCGATGTCGCTGCCTCAATTTCTCGCCGCAAAAACCGTCAATCCCAAACTGGTAAAAGATCGATCCGTTGTGTTTCTGTTCATGCACGGCGGCCCCTCCCAAACGGAGACCTTTGATCCGAAGATGGATCAGCCCTCGGGAATCCATTCGGCCACGGGTTCGGTCCCTACCTCGATACCCGGGGTGGCTTTCGGAGCCACGTTTCCGAAGCTGGCGAAACTGGCCCACAAAATGGCGGTGGTACGATCCTTTACGACCGGCACCGGAGTCCACGACATCAAACCAATCGTGGGGGTCAATTCTCTGAGCGCCAATATCGGATCGCTCTACGCAAAGGTGGCCGGGCCCAATCACCCCGCCAATGGGATGCCGAAAAATATCACCATCTACCCCCAGGCCGTGGATCCGAAGGCGCTCCCGATGACCAAACAATTTGGCGATTTCGCAGCCACCGGTCCGCTCGGGGCTGCCTATGCCCCTTTTGTGCCGGGCGATGGCGGCACCATGCAACAGGATATGACACTGAGCCTGCAACGCGACCGCTTCGAAGACCGTCGCTCGCTCTTGAAAGACCTGGACCAGGCCAGACGCGCTTTGGAATCCGAAACCGCCCATGGTCTGTCGGGTTTTCAGGCGCAGGCCTTTGACACCATCCTCGGCGGTATCGCGGAGGCCTTTGATCTCTCAAAGGAAAATCCCCGAACTCTCGCCGCCTACGACACCGCTCCTTTGGTCAATGTCAATTCCATCCGCAAAGTCTGGAACAATCACGAGAGGTATCGGGATCACAGCCAGAACATCGGCAAACAATTGCTGCTGGCCCGGCGGCTCTGTGAGCGCGGCGCGGGATTTGTTACCGTGACGACCAATTTTGTCTGGGACATGCATGCGGACAAAAACAACGCCACTATGACCGAGGGCATGGCCTATGTGGGAGCGCCATTTGATCATGCTGTAGCCGCTTTTATCGAAGATGTTGAGAGTCGGGGACTCAGCGAAAAAATCCTGCTGGTTTGCTGTGGGGAGATGGGGCGAAGTCCCGTGATGAATAAACTGGGAGGCCGGGATCACTGGGGCCGAATCGCACCTCTGATGATCTACGGCGGGGGCCTGAAAATGGGACAGGTCATCGGCCAAAGCGATAAACAAGGTGGAGAGCCCGCCTCCACCCCCATCCTCATGGAAAATCTGACCGCCACCATTCTGCATTCGCTGCTGGACATCAATGAAGTGCGTTTGCTGGATGGTTTGTCGAATGAACTCCTCACCACGATTACCACCCCAAGGCCGATCCGGGAGTTGATGTGAGGTGCCGATTCGAGCATGAATCCAGATCACCCCCAAAACTTTCATTCCGAACAGCCCGGCCGGTTGGTGGAGGGAATGCATTCACGAGGCGCTCTGCCCCATCTCAAGAGGGAGGGCGCAAGCTATTTCGTTACGTTTCGACTGAATGGCACCTTGCCCCGGGAAGTTTTACTTCAGCTCAAACAAGAGCGGGAAGTCATCATCCAACAAGCCGAGGCGGCGAAGCGCCCGTTGACCTGGAAGGAACAGAAAGAGTTTTTCAATTGGTATGCGGAGCGGGTGGATGCCGAATTGGACGCAGGTCACGGGGATTGCTGGTTGCGGCATCCAGACGTGGCCTCATTAGTGGCGGGTGCCTTACGGCATTTTGAGAGCCAACGCTACAACCTGTTCGCCTGGGTGGTGATGCCCAACCATGTGCATGTTGTTTTGCAGCCCCTGCCGCAGCACACCCTGAGTGAAATTCTCAAGAGTTGGAAAGGATACACGGCGGTCCATGCCAATCGGTTACTGGGCCGGGAAGGAAACCGTTTCTGGCAGAGCGAATCCTACGACCATTGCTGCCGTGATGACGAAGACTTCGCCCGCTGTTGCGCATACACAGAAATGAATCCAGTCACTGCCCGGTTGTGCACACAGCCTGAAGAGTGGCCCTGGAGCAGCGCGCATGTGGGGCATGTGGGGCATGTGGGGCAGGTCTCCGACCTGCCAGTTCCGGGAGTCTCTGACTCCCGGAACATGCCAGTCAATCCAAACTGACGGGAAGACCGGCCTCCAGAGGAGGCCGCAAACGTCAGGTCGGAGACCTGACCCACAACCCTGAGCCGCCTTTCGCTACTGGACATCAATGAAGTGCGTTTGCCGGATGGTTTGTCGAATGAACTCCTTACCACCATGACCACCCAAGGCCGATCCGGAAGTTGATGTGAGGCTCGCCCCCTGGGCCATCATACAGGGTACAGTTCCAGATCAAACAGATTATATGAGAAGGATTTTGCAGCAGCGCCAGCTGCTTGATAATCTCACTCATATGAAAAAAAAGAATACTAAGACAACTGACACCGCCGCTTCCAAGATCAACTCTTCGACA
>JBGSJM010000230.1:0-5728 GCA_041742015.1 Verrucomicrobiales bacterium
TCCCGAACTTTAGCCTCGACAGAGTTTGTCGAAGAGTTGATCTTGGAAGCGGCGGTGTCAGTTGTCTTAGTATTCTTGTTTTTCATATGAGTGAGATTATCAAGCAGCTGGCGCTGCTGCAAAATCCTTCTCATATAATCTGTTGAATGCGTGAAGATACCCTGTTGAATGCGTGTTCGCACTTATCCCTCCCAGCCCAATCCGTTTAAAGATCGAAAGATCTACATTTCTCACTGGCGTGATCTTGCCACTGCCGACATTTCACCCAGTGGGGAGGTGGTTTCTCGGGCACGTCGAATCAACCAGCTTGGGTTCAAACCCAAGGACTCCATCCATCTCTCCTGTGCGATTGAAGCAGGCTGCGACATTTTTCTCACCACTGACACGGGCATTCTCAAGAAGTCCGCATTGATTTCAGACCTTGTAATCATTAATCCCGTCGATTATAGTTTTACCCAGTTATGATCACTGACACAGAGATTCGCGTCAGAGGCCTCGCCGCTTTATCCACGTCGTTGAGTTCCATCGAGGCAGAGCGTTTTATCGCACTCATTCTGAGAGAACCTTTTGATTACACGCAATGGCAGGAATCCCTTTTTGAAGACCAATCGATTGAGGTGCTCAACGATGCAGCAACACGACACAGGGATCTCAAAGCTGAACAACTAGATGGAGAGCAACCAGCTACCCATGGCGTGGCGAAATGACCTGAAAATCGAGTTGATTTTTTTGTCTCCGGATGTTTTGCGAGCCAGTTTTTGATACCATCTGATGACCCGTTTTTTGTTTTAGGGCCTGAGGGTCTTCAGAACTGAAGCGCTGGATGACGCCATCGCCCGGTTGAGCGATATCGTGACGAATCGGATCAATCTGCATGTTGATACCCTGCGCCGGACTCATCCGGAATTCGTAGTGGCCTACGATCAGATCAATACACTGGAAAAACGCCGCGCCACCCATGGCAGTGCCAAGGAAGGTGATATGGCGGTGGTACTGACTGTCGAACCTGTTGCCGCTCCAGAGGTGGAAGGATCGCGCATGTAGAATGGCGGTGGTAACGCCAACGCCCCCCACTACCTGGCCAGTACGGGAAATGGCAATGGTAACGGAAGCCGGCTCCACTCAGCGGAACTAGTCGGGACGGAACTCGCCCGGTAGGGGGGGATTGGGTATTGAATAGTCATAATGATGAGACGGCGGATTGATTGAGGAGGCCATTCCGCCGTTTTTCTATCTATGCAACAGGATTGTCGTCTTGTCCTGCTTTTGACTCCCAGTCGTGACGACAACGTCACTTGCGACCAAGCAAGCTACCGATAGCTTAATGAAGGTTGATTTTATACGAATAGTGGTCCAGCGATTTTTCCATCGCCTCAGTTTTTGGGCACTACGCGATCAGATCAATAATCATTAGCTTGCCATTCTCCTCTACGTGGCCAACCCAAAAGTAATCACTGATTTGTTTCGTCCCTCGCCTGGAGTTTCGTGGGTGTATAGCTTGTTGTTCGTCTTGTCGACTCTCGGGCTCGCAATACTCATCGAAAATCTGGCGATGGCAGTCTATGCGGTAAGCTTCTGGCATTACTATCTCTATTGGCTGGCGTATCGTTTTGGGACGATTTCGCTCAGCACATTCAAGTGCGATGCTATCTTCATGAAGACCATCACGCTCATTGGTCTGGGGTGGGCTTACGCCGCATCACCAACAGACATTGCATCACTGACGGTTGTGTTCTCCGGCTTCTTGTTGAACACCCTCGCGGCGAGGGCTCTGGGCTCTGACCGGACCTATTACGGTTACGAGGTGGCCGGGCTGTCGCATGAGCAAATCACGACCTTTCCCTATTCATGGGTCCCTCATCCCATGTTGATCGGAAACATCGCGGCCTTTGGCGGCACGATGATCAACAATGACTTTCGAGAAAAGTGGTGGCCTTTGGCAAGTGCTCACGTGTTGTTGAATATTGGCCTTCTTATCATGGAGACGGTGGTCGTGCCTGCTCGCCGTTCTGAAGGCAGTCAGCGAGTTTGGTGGTTTGTTTTCGGCGCGATTGGACTTGGCATCGGACTCGGTTTTTGGATCGCGGATAGGTCCAGCGCGTTAGTCGGTGGAGCCCTTGGGGCGTTAGTCTTCACCTACGCCGTTTTAATCTTTCGTTGCTACTCCGCACCCGCTTCAAACTTATGTAAACGTCGTGAGATGCCCTTCTCCAATACACTATGAATAAAGAAATGGAACTGACCAGACCAACTCCTGCCGCACCGCAGCACGCAAAGACTTCCGACCTCTTCCACGCAACAATTGGAAGATTCGATGAGGCACCCACCCGTGCCATCATTGACGAGCTTGCCCGGTGGGTTGAAGAATATTTTCGCGAGGATTTGCAGAAGAGACCATCCAAGCACGTTTATATCCGAAAGTTGCCTGAGCAGGTCATCGCCGACATCGACCAGTTGCGGAATAGCCCGATCATCCTTGAGGCGATCCTAAAGCAGTTCGCCGAGGGAAGCACCATCACGCCCATGAAGCACACCGATGAGCTTTACATCTCCCACTACAACAAAGATTTTGGTGGCGATCAAGGACTCTATAGCAAGCACTATGACGGCAATATGCGTTTCCTTTCCTTTGGATCGGTCGTGCGGTCGCTCATCTATTTGCAGTCCGATGCCACCTACAAAGTGGTGTTTGGTGACAGCAAGGTGGAGAAAGCTTTCACGACATATGAGTTTGGATTGCTCGATTTTCACCGCGAATTACATTGGGTGGAGGGCGAATACAACCCCGAAGACATCCAGCGCATTCTTTTGAAATGTAACTATTTCATCATGTCCCCAAACGCAGGCATCATTGAACGAGCCCTGCTGTCCGCGAATACCGCCGTTTTCTATGTGGTGAAGGCTGCGATGGAATATTCCAAGAGCCCAAAGAATCCGATCCAATTTATCGTCGGCCTGTTCTGCAATGTCTTTCGAGTTATGAATAACGTGCATCCGTTGATTCCGTTTGCGTTTATCTTGCTCGTTCTCGCATTAGCCGGGTGGGGCTTGCTCGTGAGAAACTGACTCTTGCCCCGAAGAAGAACCAACCTGGTCCTCACGAGTGTGGCCGGGACATGTCGTACAATTTTTCACCAACGGGGATGGGAATCTTCAGTTTATTCCCTTCAGGAGGAACGGGGCAGGGCAAATCTGGGTCATAGTGGCACCATGGGTTGTAAGATTTGTTAAAATCGATTTTTACCGATCCGTTCACCAGAGTTTTGCGGTCGAACTCGAGAAAACGCCCCCCTCCATAGGTGGATTCTCCATTGGTCAGATCGCGAAAAGGGATAAACAGAAAATCAAAATCAAGTCTCTTGTAAACCGCCAGGCGGTGCTTTGCAGCCTTAAAATTGAAAGTAACCCACCCATACTTCACGAATGGGGCCGTTTTGCTATCAGTTGTTGCCATGTCGTGAACTCCATCGTCCTCAGCCTTTTCGAAGCTACACTCGAAACAATAGCGGGAATCGGGCTCAAAAAATCGCATCTTCGAAAAATCCGATTGGGTGCGAAGCGGTGCAAATTCATTCTTGGGGAAGTGCTTTTTGTAATTGGCACGGAACTCCTCAATGCTCAAAACATAAGGGTCTGTCTTTTTGGCTGGAGTGGTTCGGGACCCACTGGTTTTTATTTTCAAGCAACCTGGTTTTGCCGGAGTGTCCAATTTTCGAAAACAAAAAGAGAAGCTTTTTCCTGAAGGAGAACAGTTGGGTGATTCTTTTTTAACCATCCTGACTTCTCTCGAAAACTGTTTTTTAAACTTCGAATGCTCGAAATCGTCCGCCTGAGTTTTGGTAAAGCCGGGAAGAAGCACGAAAATGATGCTGAAAACCAAATATTTCATTTCAATTGATATTTGATTATAGGAGGGCCCAGCTGTACGGCAATCAAAAGTTGGATTTAAATCCAGGGAACCGTAGAGTTTTGAGAAATCGGGGTCCACTGATCAGACCCAAACGTGGTCTTTTCCACTCCGGCGGCGCGGCACGGACCTACGAAGATGCACGGTCCCTGCGCCAGTGCGCTCTGCTCGGGCACGATGGGTAGCCTCTTCCCGCTGGCCTGCTCGATATGCCAGGCTAGTTCCTGCGCCGCATAGCTGGCCACGCGGGTGGGGCGATCCGGCGTCACAATCACCGCGTTTGGTTTGCCTTCAGCGATCAGAGTAAAGTCGGCGCGGGCCGACGTGATGGCGATGCTCAGAAAAATGCCGAGAAGTTTCATCGGAGGGATCCTTGGTGGGATCGCGATATCGCGGCCTGGAGTGGAGGAGATAAAAATGCTTTCATACGCGGTCAATCAGCTTCCGTTTGATTGAATCTCAATTTGACCGCTCAGTCGCTCCACAAGTCAGGGAACTCGTTCGCCTTCGCAGCAACTTAAACACTGGTCTGCTTTGTCTCGCTCTCTGGCTCAATTATTTCCTGTTTTTGGGCCTGCCGACGAATCATTCCGGCAATAAACATCACCAAAAAGAGCCCAACAATGGCGGCGGGTGGAGTCCAGGAGAGGGTCTGGCGGAAAATCAAGACCAGGGAGACAACGGCAAGCACTCCGACACCAAAGATGAGGGGCAAACTTTCTTTCCTCAAAGAGAGGAGCACCAGGCCGATGATAAAAACCACCCCGTAGGCGATTAAGCGGGTCTGCGGGTTCCATTTGGTGGTGTGGCGACCGGACTGGATTGTGGCGATGGCACGGGCGGTAGCGGTCATCGGGGAAAGCAGTTCCCCATTCCCCGTGGAGATGTTACGCTCAGCATTGAGGTCATAACCGAGCAGCACCAGATTTGAGGCGATGGATTCAAATTTCCCCTCAAATTCATTGTAGATCGTTTTGGCCACGTTGTCACTCCGCTCTGCGGCGAGAGCCACATCTTCCACTTTCAGACTGGCAAAGTGGTAATTGCGCTTTCCCTGTCCATTTTCCCCGGTGATGGTGAGATACATCGCGTGGGAGACTCCGTTATGGGAGGGGATCAACATCGATCCATCTCTCGCCACCGGGATTTTGTAAATTCCACCCACCTGGATGAAAGGCCGCGAGGCTTCGAGATCCAGGGTGATATCTTCAAACTTCACCGCTGCCTGCTGCGCCACTGCGGCGAGGATAAAGCTGGGCACCACTTTTTCGCCCTGGCGGGCCACCAATTGGACCCGGTGCGACGATTCCGCAAGCGCCGACGCCAGCTGGTTGGTTGGCTGGGGACTACCCGTGAGTATCAGCACCTGGTCGTTGACCAGGAAAAAAGGATCGCCATTGGCAGATAGTTCCTTATCCGGCCCAATTACGGTTTTTGAGATTAAAGGGAGCTTGTCCGGGGTGCCTTTGACCTGAATGGCTGGGTATTCCAGACCTTTGACGGGATCTCCCGCTCCCGAGACCACCGTGGCCAGCACCAAGCGGGGGAGCTGAAGACAGGCATCCTTCAGCGGATATAGCGAAGTCTGGTTCAAAAGCGAATTTTCACCAAAAACCGGGGTCGGCATAAACGCCACCGACTTGGGGTTCAATTTGCCGATCGCATAAAGGAAGGTGGCATAATCCAAGCGGGTCAGGGGTTTTTTCCCCTCCCCCTCTGGCTTGGCTCCATCTACCTCCATGGAAACAGGCTCGTAGTCATCCGTGATCCGAACCATGGTCAGAGAGGGGGTGCTGACTCGTTTGCCGGCGATCCCGAGGC
>JBGSJM010000231.1:0-11578 GCA_041742015.1 Verrucomicrobiales bacterium
GACTAATTGGTTCGTCCACATCAAATTTTAAACTCAATCGAGTTCGGCCAAGGCTTCCCGGAATATGCATCCCGCAAAGTTAAGATTTTTTTCCAAAAGATTCAAGTAAATTTTCCGTATGGTTAGGGGATAAACGCGATCATTTTACTGTGTATCTCGCGATAATAGAATCCGTCACCAACTGCGGCCCACAGTCCCACAGAACCGGCAATTAGGGCGGAGAGTGAAACCACTCCGAAACAAACGGTCGCAGCTTTCTGAATGAACCTTTTCAAAGCGAACGTCAAAGGTGTGGCACGGCGGAGATTGGATGTCCAGAGCGAAGCGAACGAGAGACGTTACCCGCCGTTGCCACTACCGTCTTGTTCGCCTCTTCCGTCATGTAAAGTTCGAACTGACTTCTCTTGAGCACAGACGCCTGCACAGATCGGCGAATACGATGCCGATAAAAATCATGGAGAGTCCACCCACTATGGACTTCGACAAAACACCGATACCACCAATCGTGAAAGCGATGGCACCCACCGCTGTTCCAAGAATGTTCATGATCCAAGGGAACTTTGAAGAACCATAGATCATTCAAAGGCTCCATATCAATGCGCCGACGATCCCAGCAATGTGCCGGATCGGGGAGCCACCGATCAGACCCGCCAATCCAAGTCCGTGGATCACAACGGACGTGTAAATGATACGGTATCCGACGTTCTTTAATGGATCAGATGGGAACATATTGAAGGCTGAAGTTTCTTGGCGAACGTTCAAGAGGTGGCAGGCGAAGCCTTGCCACCCTCGCCTAGTTCTGCTTGTTTCGGTTTTCATCGGCAACGTCTCGCGAGATAGGTGCGTATCGCCAAGATTTCTGTGAAAATGATCAATCCAGAGACGACAAACGCGAAAACCAAACGAAAAGCGTGTCGAGCGGGATTCGCTGGATTAGGCGGGTCAGAAAAGATCCCCAGACCCCGATCGGCAAAGTCCTGCATCGCCCAGCCCAATAACCATGCCGGAATCAAGAGGTTGAGGGTGACGAATCCTAGAGCCAGAGCACATGGAATATAATAGGTGGCAATGTCCTCTTTGGAGATGCGAAAAAATTTGATCTGAAGAACGGAGATTATAGCAAGCAAGGCTGCGAAGGTTAGGAAGACCAGCCACGGGTTTGCTTCATCTCGCGGTTGGCTGAAAAACAGAATTGGGTTTCTTACATCCGTAGCCCGATTGAAGAACCAAATCACCAACCCGATCGGAAGAATGACGTTGCAGATACCGAAAATTATCGAGATCTTGAACTCTCTTGGATGCTCGCGGATGAACTCAATCATCGGTAATGAATTGACGCCATTTTAAGCAGAACAGTTTTTATTCGTATGACCTCCCGTGGAGATATCCAAGGAAGGCCTTGACCTAAAAATGTCGGAAAACCCCCGATCTGACAAGGAATTTTTCCAGAAACGTGCGTCTATCAGGTGGCGGGTTTTACGGTGCGTCGCTTTTTCGGATATCACGCCATCCGCAGTTCACAACGACCTGGGACAGAGTATCTATTCTGTGTTAAGAGTTAAATATCAATAAAATAAGATAATCTAAGGTCCGACCCGGAATAATCAGTCTGGGACGGTCCCTTGACTGTCAGCGGCCATAATTTAACTGTCAGCGACCATAATTTGATTGTCAGTGACCATAATTTGATTGTCAGTAAGAAGCCATAGTTCCGGACTTCAAATGAAACCACTTTTGTCAAAACGCCTCGTTGTCACTGGTGCCGCCGGGATCGTCGGCACGGCCCTGCGTCCGCTCCTGGCCGGGCTTTGTGAAGAGCTTGTCTTGACTGATCTGCGACCGGTCGAAAATTTGGTGGAGAATGAGCGCTTCAAGGGCGGGGACATTGGTGATCTAGACTTCGTTACCGAGGCCACCGCCGGGGCTGATGGGATCGTGCATCTCGCCGGGCGGGTCGGACCGGATTTCACTTTTGAAGAGGTGCTCGGAGCCAATATCATCGGCACCCGCAACGTCTTTGAAAGCGCCCGGCGCAACCAGGTTCCCCGCGTGGTCTATGCGAGCAGCCATCACGCAGTCGGGTTTCTCCGGCGCGGAGATCACATCGACCACTCCACTGCGCCGAGGCCAGACAGCCACTATGGACTGAGCAAGGCCTTTGGCGAAGAACTTGGGGCCTACTATGCCGACCGACATGGCCTCGCCGTGCTGGCGATCCGGATCGGCTACGTCGGCGAAACGGTCATCGACGAGCGCCGTCTTCACACCTGGATCAGCCCGCGTGATCTTTTCCAGTTGATCAAGATCGGATTGACCCATCCCGAGCTTCGTTTCGAGATCGTTTACGGGGTTTCGGATAATCCCGACCCTTTTTTCGACAATCACAATGCCCACCACCTCGGGTATCGGCCGCAGGATCGCGCCCTCGACCACCTTGCTGATGAAAGTCTCCGCACGTCTCAGCCCGATCCCTCAACTGCCGCCGGCGTTTACGTGGGCGGACATTTTGTCAATTCATGATCATCACCGCCGTCGATCCCATTCTGATGCAAGTGCCTTTCGAAGCCGGAGGCCGGGGCGAGGGCATCATGCCCACAACCTGGACAACGCTTGATTTCTGCCTCGTGCGCATCGAGACCGATAACGGTCTGGTGGGCTGGGGCGAGGCCTTCGGTTATTTCTGTCATCGCTCCGTCGGCGCTTTGATTGAGCGATCCCTGGCTCCCCTGCTAATCGGGCGAAAGCTGCCCGACCCACGGGCCTTTGGCGAAGAGGCCCAGCGAAAGCTGGTGCTCCAGGGGCGCTACGGCATCACCACTTTTGCCCTTTCCGGGGTTGATCTGGCGCTGTGGGATCTCTGCGCCAAGGCAGAGGGCGTGTCCGTGGCGACGCTGCTTGGCAAGACGGACCGTGCTGCGGTGCCCGCTTATGCCAGCCTGGTGCGCTACGGTGATGGCGATCTCGTCGCCGAGAAATCTGCCGCCGCCGCGAGCGAAGGTTACGCCGAGATCAAACTCCACGAGATCACTTTGCCCGAGATCCGTCGCTGCCGGAGCGAGATCGGCCCGGACCTGCGGATGACGGTGGATGTGAACTGCAACTGGACGGCTGACTTCACCCGCGAGGTCGCTCCCGAGCTTCTTGCGCTTGACACCCGCTGGCTGGAGGAGCCGATTTTCCCCCCGGAAGATTTCCGCACTCTCGCCGCCCTGCGCGCCGAGACAGGCCTCCCCATTGCCACTGGAGAAAATGCCTGCACCGCCTTCCAGATCGAAGAAATCTGCCGGGCCGGGGCAACTGATTTCCTGCAGCCCAGTGTCACCAAGGTCGGCGGCTTAAGTGAGTTCCTGAAAATCCTCGCCCGCAATCGCGAGAAGTGGCACCTGCCGCTGATGCCGCATTCGCCTTACTTCGGCCCGGGCTATCTCGCGACCCTGCAGATCGCCGCTTACGAGCCGGCTTTCGAGCAATTCGAATATCTCTACATCGAACCCCGCCACTGGCTCTATCGCGACATGCCGCTGCCGGAGCGGGGCAACATTCCCATCCCGGATGGACCTGGCTTCGGGATGGATCCTAATCCCGAGATCCTCGCGCTTTACCGGCAGATTTGAGATTTACCCTTCGAGAAAAGAGATCGTTGATGCATCAAAAGCGGCGGCGGCCTCGACATTTGAGAGGTGGGCCGCATCCAGGGATTTTTGCGCCGCTCCGGGTATGGCCGCAGCAATCGCCAGCCCCCATGCGGGCGGGGCGGCCCGGTCGTGTTGACCCATGATCACCAGCACCGGAGTGTAAATCTCACTGAGCCCTTCACGCAGATCGAGTCCGCAAACTGCCTCAGCAGTGGCCCGATAACCAGCCAGCGAGGTCGCGAGAAGACGACTACGAAAATGTGCCACCACATCGGGTTGCTCGGTACAAAATCGGTCTGTGAACCAGCGCGCCAAAATGTTGTCCGCGATCGATCCCAAACCTTCATTTTCGAGGGTGCGGAGGCGTTCCCGCAGCAGGGTCGGATCAGCGGTGAAAGCAGACGTATTGGCCACGATGAGGCTGCGCAGGCGACCGGGGGCATGTTGCGCCAGCCAGAGACCAACCATGCCGCCGAGCGATAACCCGCAAAAGAAAACCGGCCCGGTGACGAGCTGATCCAACAGTCCAAGCGCATCGCGGCCAAAGTCGGCGATGGTCCACGGCCCCGGCGGAGTGCTCGATTCGCCATGTCCGCGGTGATCGTAGAGCAGGAGACGGTAGCGTTCTCCAAGCGTCGCCTCCTGTGTCGCCCAAAGATCCGAGGCCGTGCCAAGTGAATGGGACAACATCAGGACGGGGCCGTTTTCCAGTCCCGCCCAGCGGTAATGGAGACGCACCCCGTCGAATTCGACAAAGCCGCTCTTTTCAGCGCAGTTTGCCATCACCTGCCTCCGCCCCGCCTTTCCGGAATTCCGCCACCACGGCCTCCGCCCCGGCCATCATCAGGCGCAGGTCTGATGACACGCTTACAAAATCCGCGCCGAGAGCAACCATGCGGCGGGCGTATCCCGCTGTCGCGTTATGGATGCCGACAAATTTCCCCCTTGCCTTGGCGCTCCTGACAATGTGCTCAATCGCCTCCACAACTGGCTTTTCCTCCTGATCGAATTTCGGGGTGCACCCAAGAGCGAGAGAAAGATCAGCGGGTCCGATGTAAATGGCTTTCATCTCATCAACGGCGAGAATTTCGTCCAGGTTATCGAGCGCCTCGCGACTTTCGATCATGCCGATGGCGAGAACTTCGGCGTTGGCGGTCACGTGGTAGTCAGCCCCCGAGACCATCGCAGCGCGGATTGGTCCGTAGCTGCGGCTCCCGACAGGGGCGTAACGGCAGGCGCGCACGAAACGCTCGGCATCACCCCGTGAATTGATCATCGGGCAGATGATGCCGTGGCAACCCGCGTCGAGCATGCGCATGATGATGCCTTCCTCCAGCCAGGGCACCCGCGCCATGGGAACAGTCGGGGTCGTCGCGATCGCAGCGAGCATGGCCACGGCGCTCTGGTAGTCGCTGAGCCCATGCTGCATGTCAATGGTCAAGGAATCCCAGCCCTGCCGCGCCATCGCTTCAGCGGTATGGAGACTGGGAATGGCAAGCCAGCCGTTCAACGTCGCCCGTCCGGCCAGCCAGTGTCGGATCAGAGGATTCTCAAATGGCATAAACCTCTTTTCGATGATTTCACCATAAAATCCAGCCGTTTCTGCCTTCCATCCGGCGTCCTCCGGTCAAAGACGCGCCCGAAGTGTCGCCAACGCCTCTGCATTTGCCTCAAAAACACCGTGCTCGGTGATGAGCGCGCTCACGAGCGCGGCGGGCGTGACATCAAAGCCGTCGTTGCGTGCCTGGGTGCCTGCGGGGGTGATTAGCACTTCTTCGCGGTGGCCTTCGGCATTCAGTCCGGGCATGTGGGTGACTTCGCGGGCGCTGCGTTGCTCGATGGGTATGTCGCGAATGCCATCGGTAATGGTCCAGTCGATTGTGCTGACGGGGCAGGCGACGTAAAAGGGCACCTGATGGGCTTTGGCGGCCAGCGCGTTGAGGTCGGTACCGATCTTGTTTGCGACATCACCCTGCGCGGTGACGCGGTCGGTGCCGACAATAACCACATCAACCAGGCCACGCTGGAGGAGGTGGCCGGCGTTGTTATCGACGATCAAGGTGTGCGGCACACCGTGCTCTCGCAGTTCCCAGGCGGTGAGCGAGGCACCCTGACCGCGCGGTCGGGTTTCGCTGACCCAAACATGGACGTTTATGCCAGCATCGTGCGCCTGATAGATGGGTGAAATGGCAGTTCCCCAGTCCACACAGGCGATCCAGCCGGCGTTGCAATGGGTCATGACGTTCAGCGGCGCGGTGGGATCAGCTTTTTTGGCCTGGATGGCACGAAATATCTCCAAACCATGTTTGCCGATGGCGTGGTTGGTTTGCACATCTTCATCGCAGATACTCAGAGCCTCGTTCCAGGCTGCTTCAGCGCGTTTTTCGGCGGGCAGGGGCGAAACGACACGCTTCATGCGGTCCAGCGCCCATCGCAGATTGATCGCGGTGGGCCGGGTGGCGTGCAGGGTGGCGTAAGCGTGCTGAAGCGACGTATCAGAGGAGTCATCCCGAAGCGCAAAGAACATGCCGTAAGCCGCAGTGGCACCAATGAGCGGGGCACCGCGCACGCGCATAACCTGGATGGCCTCCGCCGCATCCTCCATGGTCTGGAGGTCACGCCACTCGACCTGGTGAGGCAGAAAAGTCTGATCGAGGATACGGGCGATGCGATTGGCGTGATCAGCTTCGATGGCGCGGTGCGGCTGTCCGTGGATTTTCATGGCAAAATGATTTTGGTAAAGGTGGTGATGGTGGGATGCCCGCTTTCCGGCTGCGGTTTGTTTCCAGGGCGGAGAGCAAGGGCGGTGATCATTCCGGCGCTTTGCGCGGCGTTGAGTTCATCAACGAGGTCACTAACGAAAAGGATCTCGTTCGCGGGCAGTCCACAGTCAGTGGCGATGGCGGTGTAACTGGCGGCATCTTTTTTGGAGCCGGTGGTGGTGTCGTAGTAGCCGGAGAAACGAGGCGTAAGATCGCCAGATGCGGTATGGGCAAAGTAAAGCCGCTGCGCGTGGGTGCTGCCGGAGGAGTAAATGCGGATCTCGCGGCCCTTTTCGCGCCAGAGGTCGAGGGCGGGCAGCACATCGTCAAAAAGCGTGCTGCACAGGTCACCACTGCGGAAACCCTGCTCCCAGATCAGGCCCTGGAGCTGCTTCAGGCCGGTGACTTTTGCATCCGCATCCATGAGGCGGTACACGGCGACCTCAGCTTCGTGGACATTTAGAAATGAAGACACCCCGGCATCGCGAGCGAGCTGGGTGATGACCTCATGCCCCCAGTTTGCCCCGAGCCAGGTGGCGGCGTGTTTTCGCGCATAGGGAAACATCACCTCATGCACAAAGGCGAGCGGTGAGACGGTGCCCTCGATATCAAGCAGGATGAGTTTGCCGTGAAACTCGATCATTTGATAAGCGAGGGATTCGAAGAACAGACAGGAGTGTCTGTATCATCCAGGGACCGCTTGATGTCGATGTTACTGTCAGCGAGGAAACTGGGCCCGAAACAGAGTGGCTGGTAGCCGCTGGCGATCTCGTCTCCGGTGTAAAGCGGTGTCCAGCCTGCTTTCTCTTTGAAAAGGCGGATGGCGCGGATGGTGCGGTCGGCGCAGAGGTCGAACCAGTGCTTCGTGCCAGCGGGGACATTGATGAGATCACCTTCTTCAACCTCGATGGAATAGACGGGATCGCCGTTTTCGGGATGAATGTAGAAAATGCCGCGGCCTTTGACGATGAAGCGCACCTCATCCTCAGCGTGGCGGTGCTCTTGGTTGAATTTGTCGAGCATCTCCTGGAGGTTTGGCACCTCGGGCGTGACGTTGACGACATCCGCAGTGATGTAGCCGCCACGTGCCATCAGCGCGGTGACTTCCGGTTCATAGGCGGAGAGGATCTCCTCCTGCGAGGCATCGCGGTCGATCCGGCCTGCCACAGACCAGCGGTCATAGTGAATCCCATGAGGCTGGAGAAAGCTGCGGATGTTTTCCACGTCATCAATAACGCGGTCTTCAGATGGAATGCGGATGTAGGCCATGCAGAAAGTGCTAATCAAAAAGAGCCAGTGAGCAAGTGTTTTCGAGTGACGACTTCGAAAAGAAACTCCAACACCTCGATTTGCCTGCGTGCCACGGCGAGGCTTTCACCCCAGGTGTAGAGGCCGTGTCCGGCCATGAGGAAGCCGTGGCGCAGGGGATTCACCGGATCGGAGAGGCGGGCTTCGATGACGGTGGCGAGGCCGGCGATGTCCTGGGTATTCGGGTAAATCTCGATCACCGCCTCCGACTCATGGGTGGTAATGCCGGAGAGTCCTTTGAGCATCTCGTATCCGGCGATGCGGAGGGCTCCAGCCTTCAAAAAATGCTCGCTGAGAACCGTGGCGGCCACGGAGTGGGTGTGGAGCACAGCACCAGCTCCGTGTTTCGCCAGCGCGGTGTGCAGCAAAGCCTCAGCGCTCGGTTTGAGCTTCGTTTCGCCCGAGGCGGCAGCGTTTTTATCCACGAGGAGGAACTGCTCCGGGGTGAGGCGGCCTTTGTCAAAACCGCTGCCGGTCATGAGCAGTGTAAGCGGCTTGCGGCTGACAACTACGCTGTAATTGCTGCTCGTACCCAGCGACCAGCCACGGTGGTGAAAATCACGGCCTGTCTCGATGAGATCGGCGATGGCGTCATCCGTGGGAGAATGCTTTTTTAGTCCCTTTTTCACAACCCGTTGGTCCAGTTGGGAGTCAGGGCGTGAAAGGGACAAATCTGCTTTCATTGCTTTCCTTCAGATTCTTGGCATAGTTAAAATCTGCGGTCAATAAAATATTCTTAGCTAAAACACAGAAAAGAACGAGATCCAGTGAATTCCGAAGTCTGAAACCATATTATGAAACCGATCCCCGTTACCATTCTGGCTGGTAGTGACCATGCTCCGGGGCCTTTGCCCGAGTCGGGGTCAAAGTTGCATTCGCTGGCCGCCTACAAAGGCGCGGAAGTGACTCTCCAGGGAAAACCCATCATCGAGCTGCTGATCAAACAGATCAAGCTTTCCGGCTGTTTTGGTCCAGTCACCATTGCCGGCCCCCGCGAGGTTTATGAGCCGCTGAATCTGGACGCCCGAATCGTCGATACCAACAGGGGCATCGGACAAAATTTGCAGGCGGCTATTGATGATCATCAAGCCCGATTTGATGAAAAAACCCCGATCGCGATGCTGGCCTACGATGTCTTGTTGAGTGCGGAGCAGTTGGTGGAGCTGCATCACCTCTATGAATCGGACCAGCCCTGTGCGGTCTGGGTTCCTTTTGTGAAAATGCCGGAGAAAAAAGATCACCTCGGAGCTTTTGCCTGGAAGCCGACTTATTCTCTGCGCCTCGAAAAAGGGGATGATCCGATTGCTGTGCTGCCAGGGCACCTCGCGATTTTTTACCCCTGGACCCTGCGGCTGCCGATCTTTTACCGGATTTTGAATCTGGTTTATCGGACCCGAAATCACTCCGTTTCCGTGCGGAGACGGGTTTTGGTCCCGTCTATCTTGGGCACTTTGTTGATGGCTGATCTCCGGAGTATTTTTTCCCTGAAACTTCCGCTCCTGACTTTTTCGGTGATCGCCAACGGACTGCGCATCGCCAGTCAGCTCAATAAGCAGGAACTCACCATCCCGGTCCTGGAAGAATCAATCGGGGAGATATTTTTGCACCGCGAAAGCCCCCTGCGCGGGTCGGGCCGGGGGATCCGGCACCCGATTGTCAATATTCTAAATCTCGCTGAAGACGTGGATACTCAGGAAGAAGCCGAAGGCCTGGAGAGCACGGCACCCATCACCCCGTCAGCGCTGCCTTAATTTTAATTGTACCCTGTTTAATCGATGATTGTACCCTGTTTAATCGGCAATCAAGCCTGAAGTAGCGCTATGCCCACCGTTTTCGCGCACTCCGGGGTGATCGCGCGGACGCAGTGCTCGTGAATGGTTTGGGCTTCATTTTGTATCTTTTGCTGAGACAACGTCGAAGCGCTGGCACCGCTGGGGCCGGGCAAGCGTGGGACGGGATAGCGGGTTAAAGTTTCGGAAAGCATGGCCGACAGAGCAGCCCCAGTGGTTGTTCAACCGCGCCTTGTTCGCCCCCGTTCGTTTGTTGTTGGTGTTCATGTCAGTCCGGCCTACCTTGGAACCGGCACAAGAAGGTGCAACTCACTCAAGCTCCGATAATACTCCATCTGGGGTCTGGTTGGATCAATCCCGAACTGTTTAATCATGGCTCCAATGGTTGGGCCAATTTCATGGGTCTTCGAGGTCCAGTCGAGCAGCTTGATGCGGGCACAAGGTCCGCCGTCAATCTCCATGATCGGATATCCGAGTTCCGCAAATCTTCGCTCCTCAATCTCGCTGTCTGGAACCAGACCGGCGTAATAGTCCATGTTATCGTCGGTCTCATAGACCAAGCCGTAGAACCTCCGACCCTTGAGTGACTTCAGGTGCGACTCAATGGCTGCGAATGCAGCGCGGTTGCCTTCAGGGAACTTGGTGGATTTCGCGGTGATCAGTCTCAATTTCGGTTGTTGGATGATTGTCGCACTCATGGTGGTATTGGACATGGATTTTTGGGCGAACGTCGAGGCATGGCAGCCCGATCCGGGAGCGCGGCCTTGATGGAGGATAAGGATTCAATTCAGGGATGTCAATCGACTCGAAGCGGGATCGGGCTTCTCCATCGCCGATTTGTTCGGCGCGTTTGGCTCACGTGCTTCGCTTCGCCCAAAACTTCCACCAGGGTGGCTTCGGGTGGAGAATCTCTTGCCGTTTCGCTTCGCGAATTGCCTCCCAATTAGGCGTCGATTCTCGGTTCTGCTTTGGTCGAAATAAAAATTCAAAAAAGCAGGCTCATAGTAAAAAAGAAAGCAGAAAATCACCGAATTTCTTCTGTTCATGCAGGATTCCGGTCTTTACTCTAAGTGACGGTGGTTTTGACTTAAGTGGGATCGTGAAGATTTTTGGGTGCCACGAATGGAAAAATCCTTGACCAAAAACAGTTCATATTTACATTTGTTAAAATGAGCTGCAATCGCATCCTCGGAGTGGGGAAAAGTTATTATCACTGTTTAAGCCGGACCACGGACCGGGCCTTTGTTTTTCAAGGCGCGGAGGAAAAAGAGGTGTGCTGCAAGATTCTCCGAAAATTATGGGCTTTCCTGGGGGTGGAGGTGGTTACATTTGTTCTGATGTCCAATCACTTTCACCTGCTTTTGGAGGTGCCTGATCGCTCCCATTTGCCACCGTTGACGGAGGAAGATCTGCTAAAGCTGCTTCCCACCCTTTACGACGGTGTCTTTGTGGACACGGTCAGGCAGGAGCTGGAGCGGGCCCGCCAGCTACCGTCCCTCGATCAGCAGAATGCCACAGTGGCCAAAATCCTGGAGCGCTTTGAAAAACGCCGGGGAAGCCTCCCCATCTTCATGAAGGAGTTTAAACACCGGATCACCCGATACATCAACAAGAAACGGAACCGCACCGGAACCCTGTGGGAAGGCCCCTACAAAAGCGTGCTGATCGAGGGGAACGAAGGTGCCCTGCTCACCGTGGCCGCCTACATTGATCTCAACCCGGTCCGCGCCGGGATCGTGGAGCGGCCGGAGGATTACCGGTGGTGCGGCTATGCCGAGGCGGTAGCGGGTAAGCCAGTTGCCAGAAAAGGCCTCGGAGCCATCATGGCCGAGGCGCTGATCTGCGAGGACTACCGCTCCGACTGGCGGCGCACCCACTCCCGCTACCGGCTGTTTCTCTATAGCGAGGGCCGGGAGATCGCGCCCAATCCCGAAACCGGTCAACCCGGCAGAAAAGGATTTTCCCCTGAAAAGATCGAGGAAATCGAGCAGGCTGAAGGAGCCATGCCCATTGCCGAGGTGCTGCGCCACAAAATCCGCTATTTCAGCGATGGCGTGGTGCTCGGCAGTGCTGATTTCGTCAA
>JBGSJM010000232.1:0-4911 GCA_041742015.1 Verrucomicrobiales bacterium
GAAACGCTTTTTGCCACCGCCCCCGGCCTCTGGACCTTCTGTGCAGGCGTAAAACCCAAAAGCAGCAAATGTCAGGGTAATGGAAAGAATAAAATGGCCTTTTTTCATACCGCTACGCTACACAAAGCCGGGGTTTCAGAAAAGCCATTTTTCGAGGGACTTTTCTGCCCGTAACGTCATTAGGGTTTGCCAACGGATTTCTTGCCGGGCACTTTCTTTCTAGGGGCAAACTCAAAGCTGATTTTTCCTGTTTCGAAGTTTAACAACAGGTGGGCTTGAAAAGCGCGCTTGTTTTTCCGGGAAATAAATCCAGAAAGCAAGCCGGTCTTCCCATTCTGAAAGAGCGGGATCACCTCTTGAGCGGATAGTTCTTTTTGCAGGATAGTCTTGCCGAGCCGAAAACCGTCCGGCGACTCCTTCGGCTTGTAATCTGGAATCATGAAGGATTTGTCGGTCTCATAAACATCCGCTTTTTCACCACTGGACAGGGTTATAGTGGCGATAATAGAGTCTTTATCCAATTCGCTGGCAGTATCAGTGTCTTCTTTTTCGAAGACAAAATTAGTCTTGAATTTACCTTTTTTACCGGTTTTGGAAATGGGCTGAACTAACTCCACGGCTGCGGAAAAGGGGGCATTAAAGCGGGAAATATAGCCTTCCTTTTCTTCAAGGAACTTGGTTGTGAAAAGTTGTTTGGCATCTGCTTCGGTAAGGTGTCGCCCCGCAAGATATTTGGATATGCGAAAGTCGCATTCGTTGTTGGCGATGTTGTAACACTCGTAGGTGGCATCGGTGGTCTTTAACATCGGTGCCCCGCACTGCGGGCAAACACAATCCAAATCGGGGTAAGAACTGGTCACAGCTTCCGCATAGTGTTTTTTTGCCTTGGATACGACATCTTCGGTGAAGCCGGCGATCTGCTGCATAAAAACTTCTCTCGAAAGCTTTCCTTTTTCCATCTGGTGGAGTTTTGCCTCCCATTCCCCGGTCATGGACGGGGAGGTCAGTGGCTCGATTTTCATATTCTCGAGCAGTTCGATCAGACGAAGCCCTTTGCCAGTGACAATCAAGTCACGAGCATCCCGCACGACGTACTCTTGGGCGAGGAGTCGCTCGATAATGGTGGCACGGGTAGCCGGGGTTCCCAAGCCCCGCTCTGACATGGCTTCACGGAGTTCATCATCGTCGAGCAATTTGCCGGCACCCTCCATGGCGGCGAGCAGGGTTGATTCACTGAATCTGGCCGGTGGATTGGTTTGTTTATCCTCGACACGGACATCGATCGCTTTGGCGGTCTCTCCCACAGTAACTGCAACCAAATCGTCTTTTCCTGCTGCAACGCCCGGCTGACGTCCGTAAACACCCAACCAGCCCGGGATGATTAAAATTTTACCATCGGTCCTAAAATTGTCAGCCTCAGCCCCGTGATTGATTGTTGTGATTCGCTTGGTGACCTCAAATTCCGCATGTGGAAAGAAAACCGCTATAAATCGTTTTGCGACCAGATCATATACTTTTTGTTCCTGATCTTTGAGTCCCTTAACCACACGTCCCGTTGGAATGATCGCGTGGTGATCTGACACTTTTGCGTTGTTAAAAATTCGCTTCTGCAGGGTGATCCGGTTGTTTTTCAGCGAATCCGCAGCCCACTTGGCACAATCCAGTCCAGAGGAGGCAATCTGGCGGGTGACCTCAATAACTTCCTTTAAATAATCCTCCGGCAGATAACGAGAATCGGTCCGGGGATAAGTGAGCATCTTGTGCTTTTCGTAGAGCGCTTGAGCGATGCCGAGGGTGTTTTTTGCGGTGAACGGTGCTTCTTTCTGCAGAGTAGTCAGATCGTAAAGCTGGGGTGCAATTTGTTTTTGGGGTTTTGTTTCCTCAGTTACGATACCATTTTTGCCAAGGCAACGCACCTGGATGGACTGGGCTTTGGCACGGTCCCAGATTCGTTCAGCTCTGGCTTGTTTATTGGTTTCGTCCTTATCGAAAGTCAGATCGACCCATCGGCTCTCGTATTCTCCTTTGGCGACTTGGAAATCAGCATGGACTTCCCAGTAATCCTCGGTGACAAACTCTTGAATTTCCC
The DNA here is from genome assembly GCA_041742015.1 of Verrucomicrobiales bacterium. GTDB lineage: Bacteria > Verrucomicrobiota > Verrucomicrobiia > Verrucomicrobiales > DEV007 > Arctic95D-9. Next base: position 2,090 of record JBGSJM010000232.1, read on the forward strand.
GCTCTCTTTTCGCAAGGATAGCCAGGGTGGGGGTCTGGACTCGTCCCGCTGCTGTCATGTTAAAGCCGCCGTGGCGCGAGCGGAAACAGGTCAGGGCACGGGTCGAGTTGAGTCCCACCAACCAATCCGATTCCGACCGACACTTGGCCGCATCGGACAGATTCTTCATTTCCGAGCCATCGCGCAATTTATCCCAGGCTTCCAAAATGGCGCTATTGGTCATCGATTGCATCCACAGCCGCTTGACTGGCTTGGTGATGCCGCCAATATCCATAATGTATTGAAAAATCAACTCCCCTTCGCGCCCGGCGTCACAGGCATTAACAATAAGATCCACCTCTTTTTTGACGGCGAGACCGAGGATGTGTTTGAGCCGAGCCTCGGTTTTATCGATGGGCTGCAATTCGAAAATCTTTGGAATGGCGGGCAGAACTTCAAATTTCCAGGGAAGATTTTTCCCGTTGGGTCCGGTTGGCATCTTCAGCTCCACCAAATGACCTACTGCGGATGTGATTAGAGCTGACGGACTCTCGAAGTGTTGAGAATCCCTACTTTTCCCCTTCTTGTCAAATTTTCCCAGTCTGGGGCTCAGTGCCTTTGCAAGGTCAGCCGCAACACTGGGTTTCTCAGCTATGATGAGGATCTTTGACATTTTTGTAGGTATGAAAATTTAAGGATTCTGAATAAAAACCGACGGCTTAATTTCATTTCCTTAGTTTCAATGATTCGTCAAATCAGTTTTGTGAAGTATTTACCCGGCAATTGTTTGATGAGCCTTTTAATCTCCAGTTGCAAAAGGGCTCCATTAGCCACAGGCAGAGAGAGTCCCGAGCGCTCGATTAATTGATCCACTGGTAGCTCATCCACACCGAGGGTTTTCAACATCAGCAGCTCGTTTGGTGACAGATCCGCCAAAGCGGCCGAATTTTCATCCACCCCTGAAAAATCAAGATCCACCTTCGGAGCCAAGCCAAAGGTAAATTCCTCGATCACATCTTTGGCATCACAAACCAGTTTTGCCCCTGCCTGAATCAAACGGTTGCAACCAACCGAAGTTGGCCGGTCAATCGGTCCTGGAATCGCAAAGACAGGTCGGCCCTGCTCCAGGGCTTGATTGGCGGTGATCAAGGATCCACTCCGGGCAGGGGCCTCGACAACCAAAAGCCCGCAGGACATTCCAGCCACGATGCGATTCCTCATCGGAAAAGATTTTTGATCCGGAACATAAAGCACTGGAAACTCGGAAATAACCGCACCATTTTTAACGATTTCATCAGCAAGGGGTTTGTTTTCGGCAGGGTAAACATTCCCTACTCCCGACCCAAGCACCGCAATGGTCCGCCCATTTGCCGCCAGGGCAGCTTCGTGGGCAATCGTATCTATTCCCCGGGCGAGACCTGAAATGATAGTGAACCCGGCACAGGCGAGCTGAAAACTAATTTTCTTTCCGTTCGATATTCCATAGTGGGTGGTTCTCCTCGATCCCACCACGCCAATCGCCCGAGCATCTCGAGGCTCAATCTTTCCGCGCACATAAAGAAGAAAAGGTGGGTCGTAAATTTCGCGGAGTGCCGCCGGGTAATTTTCAGAGTCCCATGTCAGCAAGGACACACCATGGTCTTGCATTCGGCGCTTTTCCTCGGGAAGATTGATCAGTTTTTCCCAACCAATAATTCGATCAGCCATCTCCTGACCAATCCCGCTAACTTTGACCAACTCAGTCCGATTTGCGGCAAAAATAGACTCTGGTGATCCAAAATAATCGACCAACCGTCGCACCCTGATAGGCCCGATTTCGGGGAGTAAATTAAGGGCAAGATAGGCGTCGGAGCGTTCCATTGGTGCGTGAAAATACCGGTTCCTGGCAAATGCGCATGGAATTTTCAAGGTCTAAATTCTTTTCTTGCCCCGAATGGGATTTCATCACAAGTTGGTCGCTTCTTGTTTTTTATGCCATTTGATTTCCAGACTCAGATTGTAAAGGCTTCCGTTTTGTTGGAAGCCCTGCCTTATTTGCAAAAATTTAGGGGAGAAACCTTCCTGATTAAAGTGGGCGGTAGCGCGATGGACGATCCCAGATTGGTCAAACTCCTTCTCCGCGATGTGGTCTTCCTTGAAATAGTTGGCATCAACCCGGTTTTGGTTCATGGAGGAGGCAAAGCCATTTCTGCCGCCATGAAAGATGCTGGTCTCGAAGCTAAATTTGTTGGTGGTTTGCGGGTCACCACGGACGAAGCCATGGAAATCGTCGAAACCACCTTAAGCTCCGAAATCAACCCCGGTTTGGTCCGAGATATTCTTCAATACGGTGGCAAAGCCGTTTGCGTCCCCGGAAATACTGCCTTTATCGGCGAAAGAATTACCGAGTGGTCAAAAGACGAGGGAAAAGAAGTAAGCCTTGGCAGGGTCGGACGCGTCGTTGAGTTTGAACTTACCGCGATCAAAGCAGCGATTCGTGAACATTCCGTTCCAGTGGTTTCACCAATTGCCAAAGAAAAGCACACAGGGCTCTCTCTCAATGTAAATGCCGATTTGGCGGCAAGTGCTCTCGCCTCAAAGATGAAGGCCGCCAAGCTGGTTTACCTCAGCGACGTCCTTGGGGTGATGGAAGATCCATCGAAACCTGAAACATTGATCCACACCATCAAGGCAGATGCCGTAGAAGGTATGATCAGCGACGGCATCATCACTGGTGGAATGATCCCCAAGATGCGTTCCTCCGTCGAAGCCCTAAATGCAGGTGTCGGAAAAGTTCACATGATTGATGGCAGAGTTTCCCATACCCTCTTGCTCGAAATTTTCACTCAACAGGGAATCGGCAC
>JBGSJM010000233.1:0-4675 GCA_041742015.1 Verrucomicrobiales bacterium
CCCCGCGTCAATCCGCCACCACCAAACCACTCCGGCTCCTCATCATCGGCGACAGTCTCACCCACCAGACCCATTATCCGAATGAAATCCATCGACTGCTCACCACACCAGGTAATCCTCCTTTTACGATGCTCGGCACCCACCAGACCGCAGGTGCCAAGCCGGGTGTGACTCACGAAGGCTACGGCGGTTGGACCTGGGCCAGCTTTCTCACCAAATTTGATCCCAAACCAGCTGGAATCACCGCAGGCCCTCTTGCCCGCAAAACCACCAGCCCCTTCATTTTCCCGACCGACAACGGAACGGGCCAGTTCGACCTTCCACGCTATTTTCGGGACCATTGCGACAACATGCCGCCTGACATCGTCATTTTTCTCCTCGGAATCAATGACTGCTTCGGTGCCAACCCCGACGCTCCCGATCCGAAAATTACCGACGTTCTCGGACAGGCGGAAAAACTCATTGCCGCCTTTCGAGAGGCTGCGCCCCATGCCACCCTCGCCGTCGGCCTCACCACCCCACCCAACTCACGGCAGGAGGCCTTTGTCGCCAACTATCAAACCAAATACACCCGCTGGGGATGGAAGCGCATTCAGCATCGCCTCGTCCAACGCATGCTTGATCAATTCAGCAATCGCGAAAGTGAGCACATTCACCTGGTTCCGACCCAGCTCAACTTGGATCCCATTGACGGCTACCCCGTCAACAACGGCGTCCACCCCAATGTAACTGGCTACAACCAAATCGGGGTGAGTTTTTACTCATGGATGAAATCTATCCTGTAGAGCCATTCAACAGGGTATGATCAGATTCACCTGATTTTTTGTTCGCTCAATCAACGCAATTGAACCTAAATCAAAACGAATGATCAGGATTACCAGCGTGTGCAAACTATTGGTTTCGGCGTTACCTTTGCTGATTTTCATGATGTTTGGACTATATACAACAATCAATCCAACCAGCTACCATTTGAAAGTGTCTTTAGGGAAAATGGATGGCGGACTTTTTGTTTGGAGGGGAAATTTGGGGATCCTTTTCTCAAGTAGCTGGTCTTCCCCCTGGAGCACGAGCACTCCAAAACTTGAGGTGACCAGTATTAATCCTCCACACAAAAAATGCAGGCTGTTTTTCGGTGCAAATATGCCGTCAATTGATGACTTATTCGGGAGTTCGATGATCATTTTTCCATTCTGGTTTTGTTATGGTGTGAGTTTGATTTTTTTATTTTGGCAGGGGAGACGATTATTTAATCGGAAAATGAATAAAGAGGTCCAAGGCATCTGATTTTTCATCCCTCACCCAACGCGATGGAGCCATGATAATGCGCCTTGAAAGACACACCCATCATACGTAGATTTTTTCTCCATGAGATTTCTGTTATTGGTTGCCGCGCTCCTCCCCGCCACTGCGATTTTCGCCGCAGAAGAGATCTCTTATAACCGGGACATTCGCCCGATCTTGAGCGAAAACTGCCTGGCCTGCCATGGCTTTGATCCCAAACACCGCGAGGGCGATCTGCGGCTCGATACCTTCGAGGGGGCGACAGGGGACCGCGCTGGAGCTCGCGGCATCGTCCCCGGTGACCCGGGCCGCTCGGATGTCTGGCAGCGGATCACCAGCGATGACAAGGACGAAGTCATGCCGCCCCCGAAGTCCCACAAAGCACCGCTCACCGCCAGGCAGCGTGAACTTTTGAAAACCTGGATCGAACAGGGTGCCAAATACGAAAAACACTGGGCCTTCATCCCGCCGCAGCGGCCTGCTGGTGATGGCATTGACTACTTCATTCGGGCGGAGCTGAAAAAACACGGGATCGAGCCCTCCCCGGAGGCGGATCCCGCCACGCTGGTGCGGAGGGTTTATCTCGATCTCATCGGACTCCCGCCGACACCTGCGGAAATTGAGACCTTTATCTCCGCAGTTCGTCCGCAAAATCCGGATTCGGGAATCATGGATCGGGAATATGCGAAACTCGTCGATCATCTTCTCGCCAGTCCCCACCATGGCGAGCGCTGGGCCCGCTGGTGGCTGGATCAGGCTCGTTATGCCGACTCCAATGGCTACTCCATCGATGCCCCCCGCCAGATCTGGAAATTCCGCGACTGGGTGGTGGGTGCATTAAACGCTGACCTGCCTTTTGATCAATTTACGATCGATCAACTCGCCGGCGATTTGGTTCCCAACGCCACCGAGGCTCAAAAAATCGCCACCGGTTTCCACCGTAACACCCAGATCAATCAAGAGGGCGGCATCGACCGGGAACAGTTTCGGATCGACAGCGTTTTTGACCGTGTCGCCACCACGGGTACGGTCTGGCTTGGCCTAAGCATCGGCTGTGCGCAATGTCACGATCACAAATTTGATCCCATCGAGCAGAAGGAGTATTACCGGCTCTTCGCCTTTTTGAACAACCAGGATGAGCCGGAGATGAAAGTCTTTGACCCCAAGGTGGATGTAGCGGCGCTAACCGCCGATTTCAAAGAAGTCGAGTCGAGCCTGAAAACAATGATCCAGGAGCGCTATAACGAGGTCACCAAGTGGGAACAGGAGATGGCGAAGGACTTCCGCGAGAAACTGACTGCGTCGGTGAAGAAGGCGCTGGCTAAGCCTGCCGACAAGCGCTCCCTGGCTGAAAATCTCGAACTGCTGGCCGTCTTTATACCGAGAAACGACCCGCTTTTCATCCTGAGTGATCGCTACAAAGATCTGGACAGCCAGCTCAACAAAGGTACCACCACTATGGTGATGAAGGAGTTGCCGAAACCGCGCAAAACCACCGTTTTTATCAAAGGCGACTTCACTCGCCCCGCAGATGAGGTCACGCCCGGCACCCCGCAGGTGCTCCATGCTTTCGAAACCACCAGCCCGCAGCCCAACCGCCTTGATCTCGCGAAATGGATCGTCAGCCCGAAAAATCCACTCACCGCACGGGTCATCGTAAATCGGGTCTGGCAGCAGTATTTTGGCCGCGGGCTCGTTGAGACCGAAAATGACTTTGGCATGCAGGGAACTCTCCCTAGCCATCCCGAACTGCTCGACTGGCTCGCCACGGAATTTATGGCGAAGAAATGGAGCCTCAGGGAACTGCACCGCCTCATCGTCACCTCAAAGACCTATCGCCAAAGCTCCCATAACCGGCCCGATCTGGTCGAAAAAGACCCGCAGAACTACCTACTCGCCCGCCAGAGCCGTCTGCGCCTCGATGCCGAGGTGGTGCGGGATGTTTGCCTCACCGCCAGCGGCCTGCTTTCACCGAAAATTGGCGGCCCGCCGGTGTATCCGCCCATTCCCGACGGCGTCATGGGGCAGGGTCAGGTGAAGCGGACCTGGGCCGTCAGCAAAGGGGCCGAAAAGTATCGCCGTGGCCTCTACACCTTTATTTACCGGGCCTCAGCACCGCCTTCCCTGACCGTTTTTGATGCGCCGGAAGCCTTTAGCACTTGCACCCGCCGCCTTCGCAGCAACACCCCATTGCAGGCTCTCACTCTCATGAATGACAGCGGTTTTTTCGAGTTCGCCACGGCCCTGGAGAAAATAATCCGAAAAGAAGGTCTGGAAACGGCCTTCAAACGCTGCGTCTCTCGCGATCCGAAGCCTGAGGAACTTGCTGTCCTCAATACCCTGGACCCGCTGAATGCCGCCCGGACCTTACTTAACCTGGATGAAACTGTCACCCGCGAATAGCACCATGAATAGCGACCCATTTTTCCAGAACTCAGCAACAATCAAACTCTATCTGCCACGCGGAGATGCGAAGAGTCTGCGAACAGCCGAAATTATCAATTGGACAGGATTTGCTATTGCTGCCCCACGGACCGAACTTGATGAATTGCTTAAGCGTGACGAACTCGGTAAAACTGGCGTATATATTTTAATCGGGACTGACCCAATCTCGGGAGTTCCACGTGCCTACATCGGTGAGGCTGAAGTGATTCGAGATCGTCTTAAGCAACACAAGAGTAAGGAGTTTTGGATTTCCGCTATCGTGTTCGTCAGCAAGGATGATAATCTCACAAAGGCCCATGTGAAATACCTGGAAAGTAGACTTCTTTCTGACGCCACGAACATTTCCCGATTTGCCCTTGAACAGAACCAAGCTAGTGGTTCCAGACTTCCTGAGTCTGATCGCGCTGATATGGAGGTATTTCTTTCTCGAATTCGCCAATTATTGCCTGTTCTAGGTTCCGATCTCTTGATCCCTATCGCACAACCCACCACCACACCTCAACCCGGAGGAGTATTGTTCTGCCAGGTTAAGGGGGCTAAAGCCAAAGGGCAACGGACGCCCGACGGTTTTGTAGTTTTTCGTGATTCCACTGCGGTCCTCGAAGAACGTCCATCCGCCGAGAGTTATCCATATATCAGCACCAAGCGTAAGCAACTTATCGCCGACGGAACACTAATCCAGAAAAACGGTGTTCTCGCATTCACAAAGGACGCTGAATTCTCCAGTCCTTCGGCTGCTGCAGTTGTCATTCACGGCGGTAGTGCAAACGGGCTTGCAGCTTGGAAGACCCTGACTGGAATATCTCTCAAACAACTCGACGAACAAGGCTAAATAAAAAATGTCATGAACGATCCACTTTTCCAAACCCGTCGTCACTTTTTTCAAAAATGCGGCATCGGTGTCGGTTCCATGGCACTCAGTTCGCTGATGGCCCGGGATGCTGCACTG
>JBGSJM010000234.1:0-6502 GCA_041742015.1 Verrucomicrobiales bacterium
ATTTCTTTCCAATCAGAGTCGGATCTACCAGCAGTGGCGGTCCCCCTTCAAGGTCGACAAATTTGGTGGGTCGATCAAACTCAAACTCAATCTCAACGCGATCGAGGAGATGAAACAGGGTAACATCGTGTTTACGGAAGCGGAGGTGCTGAAGAGCAGCCTTGAGAGGATCGGGTTGGAAAAAAAGATCCGAAATGATCACGACCAGAGCCCGCTGCGGGATTTTTTCAGCCGCCGCATGGATCGAGGCGACCAAATCTGTTTCCCCTTTTGCCTCAAGCAAGCCAATTCGGTCCATCGCCACCCCGAGGTGAACCGCACCCCGGCGCGGTGGGACTTCGTGATGAAGACCGTCTTTGCCGGCTGGAAAAATTCCTATGGCATCACCTTGATGGGCGGCCAGATAAGCCAGCGTGCCGGCCATTCTACGGGCGTAATCAAGACGGGTGGCCCCCTCTTCCCCAAAGCCCATTGATCCACTGGTGTCGATGATCAGACAAAGGCGCAGGTTGGTATCCGCTTCATATTCCTTGATGTAATATCGATCAGTGCGGCCCCAAGTTCGCCAGTCGAGACGCCGGGTATCATCTCCGGGGACGTATTCCCGATACTCCGCAAACTCCAGGCTGGAACCGCGGACCGGGCTGCGGTGGCGTCCCGAGACGCTTCCGAGCATGGCCTGACGGGCATTCAGTGGTAACCCCATCAACTTTCCGAGAACTTTGGAGTCCAGAAAATCCCTATTTTTTTTGTTATTGGCTGCCACAATGTATATTTTAAAGCTCAGCGCACAATTCTTTCACCAATCGAGCGATAATGGCACGGGAAGTCACTCCTTCCGATTCGGCGGTAAAGGTTTTAATCACCCGGTGGCGAAGGACCGGCTCTGCCACGGCGATGATGTCTTCCTGACGAACCATGTAGTTTCCAGTCAAAGCAGCACGAGCCCGGGCACCGAGAATTAGAAATTGAATCGCACGGGGGCCTGCCCCCCATCCGACGAGGGGCTTAATCCATTCTGGTGCTTCGCTTGATTCCGGTCGGGTGCGTCTAACCAGATCAACCGCAAACTGAAAAATATGCTCGGGAACAGGCACGCGACGCACGAGGCTTTGAAATTCTAAAACTTGATGGCCGTCCAAAATGGGATTCAACTTCGGAAAATCGCTGCCCGTGGTCGTCCGCGCAATGGCGATTTCCTCGTTCCGTGATGGATAAGTGACCCCAATCATAAACATAAATCTGTCCAGTTGAGCTTCAGGCAGCGGATAGGTTCCTTCCTGTTCAATCGGGTTTTGAGTGGCGAGAACAAAAAACGGAGGACTCAACTCATGTGAAGTTCCGGCAATCGTAACCCGGCGCTCCTGCATGGCCTCCAGCATGGCCGCCTGGGTCTTCGCTGGAGCACGGTTAATCTCATCAGCCAAAACGATATTTGCAAAAACAGGTCCTTTTGAAAATTCAAAGCTCCGTTTCCCGGCTCCGTTATCCTGTAGAATCTCGGTACCGGTTATATCCATCGGCATCAGGTCAGGGGTAAACTGAATGCGACTGAAGGAGAGCGACATGGTCTCTGCAAGTCTGGAAACCAGTAGCGTTTTGGCCAGACCGGGAACCCCCATCAAAAGCGAATGCCCCCGAGCAAAGAGTGAAATTGAAAGCTGTTCAATGACAGAATCCTGCCCAACAATTATTTTGGCAAGTTCTTCGCGAAGGTTTTTGTAAGTGACCTGGAGACGATCAATTGACTTCACATCATCGTCTTTCAGGTTTTCATCCTTCTGAGGGATGGATTGGGCCGAGTTATTCATAAATAATTGCTGTACTAAAGCAGTTTTAGAACGGGTGAGCAAAGGGAGAATCCCGCTAAATTATTGTGATTAAATTTTGGAGTGGGCATTTCAAAAACCTTGACCACTTTAAGATAAAGTGTTCACTTGATTCTGCGAAGGTCTTTCGAAACACAAACATCCATCAAACGGTAACAATGAACTCATCGTTGGAACTCCCCGAACATCAAATTTTCCACATCCTGAGACAGGGCGAGCAGGAGCCCATCGGCCCCTACAGTCAGAACGAGCTAGTCACCATGCTTAATAGTGACATAATCCACGCCAATGATTACGTCTATTATCCAGAGTTGGATGGATGGAAGCGGTTAAACCAAGTGTTTGATTTTCATCAAGAAGTGACCAATTTTGGGAATGACGGTCAGGATCCCCATGTGGTTGCCGAGTCGTTCAATTACATTAACAGCCGCTCCGAGCCGGGTGAGGAAATTTACTATGTGGCTGTTCAGTCGTTGCCCCCTCTTAGTTTGACGGCTGCGGTTCGGCTAACCACACCCAAATCGTTGATTCTTACCAACTGCCGATTTTGTATTTTGAATCCACGATTGATCGGAACAATCGATTTCCAAGAATTCCCGATCGAACAGATTGTTAGCGGGCTAAAGCGGTTGAAGTCCGACAAGTCGGTGGGTGCCTTTAATATTGTGTTGCGCTCTGGCGACTGGGTTGAAATTGATAAGATCCCCATTGCTCAACTTGAACGTCTTGAGGAAATTGCAGCGACGCTGATTGCTGCGCGAGGAGAGCATTAGTTTCAAAAATCCCAGGGAGCGCTTCCAATTCCCGGTACCCGCAGAGCAAGTGGCAAAGAGGTTTTGCTACCAGATGCTGCTAAATAGCTGATCACCTGATCAGACAAATCTGGAGCAAGGGCCAGTTTGGTGGGCCAAGTTATCAACACATTCCCTATCAGTTTGCAAAAAGCTCCAGGGGGACGTTCTCCGTTTGCAGTCATCGGTTCAGCGCGATTCGCTCTTGCGGTAAATATTTCGAACTTCTCCCAGGTCATCCAGGGAAGCAGTTTTTGCAGGCAATCGCGGCCCGCTTTGATTTGGCTGGCATCATCTCTCGCCACCCCATCTGCTTCAGCAATGTCACCACCTATCCACCATATTTTACGCCCTTTGGAATCGGTATGGGTAGTGATCACCACAGGGGGTTTCGGTCCATTGCCAATACAGACGGAATAAAAATCCGGAAGATCCCCACGAACGACCAATTGATGGAGCGGTCGCAATTGCATGCCAGGTTCGCAGATACCTGCGGCCGCGAGTAGGTCGCCGTTGCCCGCACCGGCAGCAAATACGTAAAAATTTGCGGTGATTTCGATCCCGTCTGCCACCAGTTTTTGAATTTGGCCATTTTGACCAACCACCTGACAATCAGCCAAGTAACAGACCCCAAAAAGGTTCGAGCTTAATTTCTCGACGATCGACAAGGGGTTTAAAACCGGTTCATCAATTCGATACACCCGGCCTTTGTAAGCTTTTGATTTTAGGACATCGGGCCATTCCTCTCTCGGTAGCGCATCTGCCCGGCCCCGCATCAGTTTTGACCCAAAAAAAGACACCACCTGGCTGGTTACGTTTGGCAGACTCCAGAGAATCTGGTGGTTGCTTAACACTTCCACACCGCGAAGATCGACATCTCCCGTGCCATCCAGGGCATTCCGCCACCTCTCCGGCATGGCAGCGAGTTGTTCGGAACTATCGGTGAGTTTGCCCGCCAGCGCATATTTGGCTCCGCCGTGAATCACGCCCTGGGACGCGAGTGTTTGGCCCAAACCCAGATCCGTTTTCGATAAAAGCACCACCGAATAACCCCTCGATTTCAACGCGTTGGCCGTCCAAAGACCGGCTATTCCGCCACCCAAAATTGCCACATCATATTGAGCCATTTGATTGTTCCCTGTTAGGTTTGGGACTCTACCCTGTATAATCGATCAGATTCTACCGGCGAGTAGTTCTCTTTGGAAAATTAATTCCTTGGGAAGATGGTCGTATAGATTAAGGTAAAGATCCGCTTCGGATAACAGTTCCAGACGAAATTCAGCCTGATTGATACGCATTAGTTTTTCAAAGCGCTCCTCAGGAAAATCAAGTCCCTCGAAATTGATTTCTGAAAAGTGCGGCATCCAGCCAACCTGGGTTTCATGACCTTTACCCCGACCGCAGACTCGATCAACAATCCATTCAATCACACGCATGTTTTCCTGAAAGCCCGGCCAGAGAAATGCTCCATTCTCGTCTTTCCGGAACCAGTTTACATGAAAAATTCTCGGTAAATGTTTAATCCGCTTTCTCATTGACAGCCAGTGGGCAAAATAATCGCCCATATTGTAACCACAGAAAGGCAGCATGGCAAAAGGGTCGTGCCGGATTCTTCCAACGGCACCAACTGCCGCTGCGGTGGTTTCGGAACCGAGATTTGCGCCAAGGAAAACGCCGTGAACCCAGTTAAAGGCTTGAAAGACGAGGGGCATGGTGGTGGCGCGCCGACCTCCAAGAATGATGGCATCAATTGGAACACCACGGGGATTCTCCCATTCAGGATCAATCGCAGGGCATTGGCAGGCAGGAGCCGTAAAACGGGAGTTGGGATGGGCCGCCGGTGTTTTCAGATCGGGAGTCCACGGATTTCCCCGCCAATCGGTGAGGCCGGCAGGAGGATCTTGAGTCAGACCTTCCCACCACACATCTCCATCCTCAGTCAGAGCCACATTCGTAAAAATGGTATTTTCCCGAAGGACGGACATGGCGTTTGGATTTGATTGGTCGGAGGTACCGGGGGCAACCCCAAAATAACCCGCCTCAGGATTAATGGCGTAGAGACGACCGTCCTCTCCGGGCTTTAACCAAGCAATGTCGTCACCAACGGTGGTAACCTTCCAACCCATTTTCCGATAGTTTTCCGGAGGGATAAGCATAGCGAAATTAGTCTTTCCGCAGGAACTTGGAAAGGCGGCTGCGAGGTAGGTTTTTCTTCCTGAGGGATCTTGTACCCCGCTGATTAACATATGCTCAGCCATCCAGCCTTCATCTCGGGCTTTAACACTTGCGATACGCAGGGCGAGGCACTTTTTGCCAAGTAGGGCATTCCCACCATATCCGCTGCCGTAGGACATGATCTCCCGAGTTTCTGGAAAATGAACAATGTATTTCTCCTTGTTGCAGGGCCAGGGAACATCTTTTTCGCCTTTCCCAAGTGGCATCCCAACCGAGTGTAAACAGGGAACAAACTCGCCATCAGCACCCAGATTCTTCAGCACCGCATCCCCCATTCGGGTCATGATCCGCATGTTGACGACGACATAAGGAGAGTCGGTGACTTCTACTCCGAAAATCGATGCGGGAGAAGCCAGTGGCCCCATACAGAAAGGGATCACATACATGGTGCGCCCCTGCATGCACCCGCTAAAGAGGTTTTGCAATTTGGACCTCATCTCCCTGGGATCTGCCCAGTTGTTGGTCGGACCAGCATCGGACTGGCGACGGCTGCAGATGAAGGTACGGTCCTCAACGCGAGCCACGTCATCTGGGTCTGACCAGGCCAAGAATGAGTTTGGCCTTAGCTTGGGGTTTAATCTTTTAAATGTGCCGCAAGTTATCAGCAGTTCGGAGAGACGATACCATTCCTCCTCCGATCCGTCGCACCATTCGACAGAGTTGGGTCGACAAAGAGCGGTGAGTTCGTCGACCCAAGCGACTAGTTTTGTGTGTGATGAAGCTGGCTGCATATCCGCAATCATAACGAGTGATTATTCAATTTCCTCAGGTTTTTGAGAAAACTCACGTCGCATGCCCTTGAATCTACTTGGTGAGTTTACTTTTCAGGTTATGATTACCAATGGATCACAGAAATTCTAATCTCATATGCCTTTAAGTTTGGAGGAACTCGGGTGGAATGACGCGTTTGCAAAAGCTTTCGATCCCCATTTCAAAAAGAATTACAAACCGGCCAGGCTCATCCGTGATAACAAGATATCCTATGGAGCAATTCTCGCTGGCGGAGAAGAGTTGGAGGTTTTTATGAGTGGCAAGGTCTATCACGAAGCCGAATGTGATGCCGAGCTGCCCGCAGTAGGCGATTGGGTGGCGATCGATTTGGGAAGCAATGAAGACGAGCCGATGATCCGAGCCCGCCTTGATCGACAAACTTGCTTTTCGCGAAAGGCACCTGGAAAATCGACCGAGGAGCAGGTATTGGCGGCGAATGTCGACCTTGTCTTTGTGGTTACTGACGCAGGGGTGGATTTTAATTTGCGACGAATGGAGCGGTATTTTACCCTTATCACTAGAAGTAAAGCCCAACCGGTGGTCCTAGTCAATCGATCAGATCTTTTTACTCCTGAAGAGAATCAAACTGCGGTTAACGAAATCCAAGCGCTTAATCCACTAGCCAAGGTGCACTTAACCTCCGCGATCCATGAGGATGGAGTGAGAACGATTCGTAAGTACCTTCGACCGGGTACCACTATTACCTTGGTTGGTTCCAGCGGTGTGGGAAAATCAAGCCTGGTTAATCAACTCTTAGGTGAAGAATGGTTGCTCACTGGGGAGGTCAACGATGTTTCAGGCAAAGGACGCCACACCACCACAGCCCGCGAAATTATCTTTCTTCCTGAAGGGGGGATGCTAATTGACAACCCGGGG
>JBGSJM010000235.1:0-15852 GCA_041742015.1 Verrucomicrobiales bacterium
CTCATAGCGCCACTTTTTATAGGTTGTCACCACAAACTTACTGCCCTGTCGCTCACCCGTCCATTGGAGATCTTTTGTTGAGTAAAGCAGAGGATTCTTTGAATCCTGAATCAGCGTCTCTGTGTTTCCATTCACCGTGTGGAGTTTGACACTGCGTTCATTCATTTCCGACACAGTGCTTTCGAGAAGCGGGAACCACCAACCGGCTCCAGCGGCTCCTTCACCAATAAAGCGCTGTTTGCTGGAGTATTGCAGGCGTATGGGCAGTTTGCTCACTCCCTGGTCGTCGAGATTGAGGTCTTGATCAAAATTAAACCAGACACTCAAATTGCCCCACCGATCCGCCCAGCCCAGAGCGTTGGTGATGGAGCGATCTTCTCCGTGGCTGCTAACCATGTTGTATAGAGATAAACCAGTCAGCACGGCAAAAAGTTGTGTTTTTGTGTATCGGAAATTCATGGTTGATTTTAGAAAGGAATAGACAAAAGCACACCTCTCCGGTGGACATGACAGAGTACAATGAGCAACCTGACAGGGTACAGTGGTGATGTTAGTTATGTCATTCTCACTGGAAGTATCCTGGTTGGTTCAATACTCACCGTCGGCATCAGTATCCGTATCGTCGTCTGCGCAAGTTTGACCGCCGTTCCCCGAACCAGAATGCACGATGGGTTGGATTTGAAGGGTGAGAAGATTCACTCCCCAGATAATGAGGACCACGGTGCAAATACGATGAAGAATTTTCATATCGAAGTGTGGAATGGGATAATCAAACCGTCAAGCTTGGTTAAACCCAGGTTAGTGATTTTGTGAAGAGTTGCCAGAAATTGAATTTCTGAGGCATGTATGATAAATAAGGCACCTCAGTAGTATACCAAAAATCTGCGCAATCCCTGGTTGATTACGATTCAGCTCCAAGATCCCACTTGTGTCTTCGGTTCCGCTTTTGGGAGAGTCCTGAAGGCCGGAACACCTTTACGCATCATATGGTTTTTTCAATCTCTTTAATAGTTCAACAGTCCCCTAAATGAACTCGAAATGTTCAATGTCTTCACTTTATTTGGTCCCAGAATCGCAATTTGATTGCAGCGCTCGAACTTACTTCCTGCCTCCACTCACCAACCGAAGAATCAATGAATTCTTCGGCAGTTTTCTCTGTGGTAATGGTCTTTACTCGATATTCTAAAGGTAGAATTTTAGCTTCAATGAGCCTGCAGTCCAGTGCATCGCCGACTAGTTTTACAATGGATAAAAGAGTATGTTTGCCTACATTAACATTAATCAATGCTTCATCAACTTTAATCTTTTCAAATACCCCAGTAGGAAGAGGCAGAAAACCGTCCGATTCAAATACAAGACCCTCTCCTGCAATTTTATGTTTTTCCCAAAAAATCTTTACTGAACCTGCAAAATCTTCGTCTATAACTACTTCAGTTTGCAATGGATTCTTTATGGCCTTCCCATAGGCACCTTTCCAAAAGCCATTCAGCAAGTTAAGATCAGGGGTGAGCCAAATATCAGAACCTGGTTTAAAATTGAAAGCTGAAGGACAACCGTAGCTGATCCAAATAATTTTCGCGTCATTCCTCTTAACTCGTTGTCGTAGGTCCTCAATCGTCCATTCTTGTGCATATAGGCCACCAACTGATATCATCATAATGACGATAATCAACAAAACCCTTCTCCATTTCATACTATCTCTTTCACTTAAACTTTAGACAATTTCGGATCAATTTCAAAGTATCGCCATTTCGACAGCGAGGTATCAAAAGGCGGAGGTTGTTAGATTAATCAAATCCCACCTAATTAATCCGGATGCCTCAAAGTTGTGAGAAACTTTAATATGTCGATTGGGGGTAATCCACGCATTTGCGGGGAAATACTTATTATTGGCGGCAAACCTATAAACATGGGTGCCCGTACCTAAAGTGTGCGTCAACTTCTTCCGCTTAAATAACCAATGGCTATGATTGGAAGCTTTCAAAGTTGCTTCGATTTTTGGTTTGACATGAAGGTTATATATATCGTGCACTTCTGCTTGAAAAAATGGCAAAGTACCTTGCCATCCGATCCTGTCTTTAAATTGACCGTTGGCATCAAATTCACCCTTAGGTGGCAAAAAGACCTCGCCTTGGTACAGAAAAGGCGTGTCATAATGTTGCAACACTTCAGTCCGAAGAACCGCGTTTTCATCATCAATTACATCATACACTACAGAGACTATAATTTCTCGATGGACGCCCTCTTCTACCACTAAAGATTCTGCGCCGGTTTTGATTGCCTCCTTATCTTGGTCTAATGCTTGAAAGGTAGCTGTAACTGTCAGATTATTTTCGGAAATAACCTCGGAAACAAAATTAATTGTTAAAGGCTCCTGAACTTTTACCTTAACTTGCGCGGATGCTGGTGAATTCCCAACCGCCGTTGCCTTATGATCATGATCGTGATCGTCTTGTCTTTTAACCGTAATCTGAGCGGTCCCCGGTTGATCACGATCCAACTCCAAGGTCCCATTTGGGTCATCGGTTCCGCTTGAGGGAGAGCCCTGCAGGCCGGAATAGTTCCATTTGAACCGTTTTGTGGACGTATTTGCAGTCCACCCGTCTTCGTCGGTTGGCGTCCCAGACTCTCCCTCATCCGAAAGGTTAAACGTGAATTTTTCGCTGTCATGAGGCAAAATGAATTGTTCTGCGGCTGGTTCGATGGTGGGCGCATAACCCTGACTGCCATTACCTTCCTCAATGGTGACCGTTCCACTGCCAGACAAGGGTATTGGTTTAATACTGGAGTCTCCGCTGCACCTGAGTCTATAATCAGCCGTGCAGGTGGCAGTGATCTGCCCTGGTGCTGAAGTATCAAGGGTTGCGCTGGTACCAGTTCCCGTGACTTTTTGGCCGCTCCATCGGTGGTCGGAAATGTCGTAAAACTCCCAGGTTCCATCAGTGCCGCCTCCGCAACAAGATTGTCCCTCAGGATCTTGCGCCCCCACGGGACCGCTCACGCTGACGGTAACTGGTTCATACTTTTTGAAGGTCTCTCCATCACGCGAAACATACAGGACATTGCCGCCCAAGGAAGTGGATGTGTTTATTGCAAACAGCGTCATTGCGAAAGCTAAAACAGACATCCTACACCTTAAGTATTTCATAAATGGCCATATTTTTTCGGTGATAATGTGCCTTACCAGTGATGAACCGAGTGGTTCTTTTTTCATCTTTTTTAATTAAGGGTTTTACACTGTAAAGTTAGCTACAATTTTTAATGTGTTTACCACTCGCCATCCGTATCAGTATCCGTATCGTCGTCTGCGCAAGTTTGACCGCCGTTCCCCGAACCAGAATGCACGATGGGTTGGATTTGAAGGGTGAGAAGATTGACTCCCCAGATAATGAGGACCACAGTGCCGATACGATGAAGAATTTTCATATCGAAGCGTGGAATGGGATAATCAAATCGTCAAGCTGATTGCAACACAGGTTAGTGATTTTTTTGTCGTTTTGCAGCAAGTTTTTCCTTATTATTCGATGCCGGTAAATGGATTTAGTCGTTCGATCTCTTGATTTCGGCGATTATCCCCGGCAAAGATTGCTTTGTGGCTAGAATCCAGTCTTTCAATCGGAAAAATAGTGATTCTTTGTTCGTTATCCTCAGGGTGTAAGTAGTCTTCAAGAACAAAGAAAATTTTCAGAGAAACTATTTTTCGCCCGTTGCGACGCTCCCAATCGCGAAGCAACCATTGATGAAGTCCGTTTATCACGGAAGGATTGCGGTGGTGAAAGGAATTAAGCCATAGTTTCCGCCAACGGGTGTTGGCAAAGGTCTTGCGAATACTGGGAGGACGCGCCCAACTCACTGGATCCCCTTGGTTTAAAAGGTCTCCAGTGCGACCATCTTCAAAAACTGCTTCGGTGACAAACCAGCCATCTCTCGTCGTGGGCCGATTGGCGAAGAGCCGCCATTTTTGTTTCAAGTGTAACACATTAGAGGTAAATCGAAGTGAGGGGTGGAACATCCAGGCGTACCTTTCAGGGTTCAAAGAGATGAAATTGATCAGCAGGCTGAGAGCCATGGTGCCGTAAAGAGTTCCGTGCCAGATTCGCAACCAGGCACCTTTCCTTGGTTGGTTCCAATAACTCGAAACCACCCTTCTTTGATGCGGAAAACGAAATTGCGAATTGATCCACTGCCAAAATTCCCCGGGTAAGAGGCCCAACCAAGCGACCGCACAGACAAATGGAAATAAACCGATGTTCATGAGCGCGGCGATCCCCAGGTGGAAGCTGATAAATGCTGTTGCCAGCAACGTTCGAATCGGTCCGCGCCAAAATGAAACGAAAAGCAAAGCTGGACCCGCCTGCTCCAGCCACAACGTAATAAATGTCAGCGATTTGGTGAGTCCAGGATAACGCCACAAATGTTCGGCCCAGGAAAAAGTGTATGAACCGAGATGGGCCACATGGTCCAAAGCTGTTCCGTGCTCCCGCCAGACCGGGTGGGTCTTAAAAATCGCACTACACCAATACATCAGGCAGATTTGAAGAATCAATGGACTGACATTGACCTCTCCATGAAACGTTTTCTCACCTTTCCTGTGAGCGTCGACAGACCAGACTCGACCCAGCGGCAGCCAAAGACTCCAAAAAAGCAAGAGCCTCAGCAAAGTATCCCCCCCATTGAGTACAAAAGGATTTCGATAATGAATTGACACAATCAAGAGCCAACAAATCAAGGTTAGCCATTTTGAGCGCCAACCGATGGCCAGACCTATGCCGGACAAGGCGAGAATGCCCAAAAGGATTCCACACCACCACGGAGAGCCATGAAGGAAGGCGAGAGACCAGGCACCAGGAACCCTCTGCTCCAATGAGGCACGGGCAACCGCTATTGATATCACGCCCAAATCAGAATAATGGAAGGTCAAATCCCTCAATCGAAGAAGTGCGTCGATCATCACCAAACACCCGATGCCCATGCGAAACACCGCCAATGATCGAAAGTCAGTTGATAAGACGACTTTGGAATAACGGAAAAGTTTTTGGAATGGCGAATCCATGGTTGGGACTGTGCAAGTTTTTTAAAACCCGGTCAATTCTCTTCTGCGCTTGTTCCACATTTCATGGGCTTCGCTTGGATGGATGGGGAATGAGAGGCTTCTTCACCGATTCCAGGTAAGGCGACCAGATCGTCTGACTGGTTTACCGATTTAAGCGGCCTTACCAAGCGGAATCAGGACTCACGTGGAGACGCGGAGATCGCGAAAAAGGCCAGACATAGCCCCAATGCCTTGATTAAGCGCCGGAAAATCCCGTTTTAAATCTTATTCTTGAAAATCACAATTGAAAGGAATCTCTCCGTGACGATGTCAAGACCGTCCGTACGCATGTCAAGACGGGCCGTACGCATGTCAAGACGGGCGGATTTGCCCGTAAGAGGGGCGGATTTGCGAATTTGGCAAAACACTAAATGGGTTTTAGGATTCAACATACATGACCAAATTCATCGCAACCTTCATCGCACTGACTTCGCTCGGTGTCTCTGCCCAGGAAAAGCCAGCTTTTGGCGAGCAACGCAGTGAATCAGGGATCCGGCACTCCTTTCTGATTACGGGAAGCCCGACCGTGATCGTCAGCGAAAACTCAACCATTGAACTGGATCTCAAAGGCAGTTCCCGGGATGGTTTTGTTCTGCCCGGTGGAAATGTTCTCGTCTCGATGGGCAATGTCGCCCAAGAAATTGATCCCAAAACCATGCAGGTGGTCTGGAGCTACAAACTGGCTGCCGAAAACAAGGAACTCGGCACCTGTGTCCGCCTCGAAAACGGCAACACCCTGGTGGTTGAGCGCGGCGTGAAGCCCCGGCTTCTCGAAATCGCTCCCAACGGCTCGGTAGCTGTGGAGGTCGCCCTGCAACCGGAAACCGATAACGCCCACATGCAGACCCGGATGGCTCGAAAGTTGCCCTCTGGAAATTACCTCGTTCCCCACCTGCTCGCCTTTGCGGTGAAGGAATATCAGCCCGATGGAACCGTGGTCAAAGTTTTCAAAACCGATCTCGACGAACTCGGCGGGCGCAAAGAAGAGAACTGGCCCTTCACTGCGATTCGTCTCGCCAACGGTCGGACTCTCGTTAATCTCACCCATGGAAACAAAATCGTGGAGTTTGATGCTGACGGCAAAGTAGCCTGGAGAGTTGACAACAAAGATGTTGACGGGCGCTTTGCTGATCCCTGCGGAGGCCAGAGACTGGTCAATGGCAATACCCTGGTCTGCTCCTACGGCCAAAAAAAGCCTGAGATGCCCCGCTTGTTTGAGATAACCCCGGACAAAAAAGTGGTCTGGGAATACTTCAATCCGGCTGTTAAAGCCCACGAAATCCACGTCCTCACCACCAATGGCGTGGCGGAAGGATTTTTGAAATAAAAAATTTCAACCTTTCTTAATTACGGTCCCGCAGATGTCCCACCCTGGGTGGTAGTTTGTTTTCATAATGAAAATGACTACCACATATCCACAATCATCCATCACCACAGCCACCGTAAGAAATCAACCCGTTTACAATCGCATCGAGACGCCGGTGGCGGGTTTACCAGCCCGGGGCATTGCCCCGGCACCTTCGGCTGAAGAGCAATTGATCAGCCGAATTTTTAAAGAAAGCAGTGGCAAAGCGCTCATGAAATTTTGTCGCGAACTGACCCTGGTACTGATTCGCCGTTATTCGATCGACGAAACTGCCAGCGATCTCCGGGACAGTCTTTGTGAAAGTCTGGAGGCCACTTTGAAATGCACCCGGCCCCAGGCCCACAGTCTGATCGATCTTTCCCTGGAAATGATCCACGCCAAGGTGCGCGGAAAATATCGCCGCACTGACCTGGAAATCAGCTATCTCATCGCCACGGCGACAGGAGCGGTCAGCGATATCAGCTCCAATTGAAGGCTTTAGGCCAGAGACCTTAGGCTTTAGTGGCCGGAGAGACCTCCTCTCGCCTACTGTCTCCAGCCTAAAGCCTGAGACATTTTTTGATTCTCATTTGGTCGTGAGTAGTAAGGTAATGGAAGGGCACTGGCTTCGCGCCAGTGCCCTTTTTCGTGCCTTTTCAGTTCGTGTAATATAATCAGTATATTTCCTTTAGTAATCCAGAATCCGGGTTACTTTGCCGCTTTGAACACGGGAAAAACATTTTCAGACCTGGGGTTGCCAGCGTCTCTTCAGGAAGCAGTCGCAGAGTTGGGTTTTGAGGAACCATCAGCGATTCAGGCCGCCACCATACCAGTTGCTCTGGAGGGTCACGATATCGTGGGCCTTTCGGAGACCGGCTCGGGCAAGACTGCCGCTTTTGTACTTCCATCCCTCGCCAAAGTGGATTTTAACGAAGCCGTTCCACAACTCCTCATTATTTGTCCCACCCGGGAACTGGCCGTACAGGTCTGTGAAGAGGTTAGTCGGCTCGGTTCGAAAATCCCCAAGCTGAAATCAATCGCCATTTATGGCGGTGCCCCGATCGACCGGCAGTTCCGGGCCTTGAAACAGGGCGTTCACGTCGTGGTGGGGACGCCGGGTCGCTTGATTGACCACGTAGAGCGCGGCTCGCTGAATCTCGATACCATCAAAATGGTGATTCTTGATGAGGCGGACCGGATGCTCGACATGGGATTTATCGACGAGATGGAATCGATTCTTCGCGCCGTTCCCGAAAATCGCCAGACCCTCTTTTTCTCGGCGACCATGAATCGCAATGTGGAGGGCCTGATCCGGAAATACGGCAAAGAGCCCCGCACCATTCAAATCGAGCGCAAAACCTTGACCGTCGAGTCCGTTGAGCAGGTTTGTTACGAAGTCAAGCAGCGCTCCAAAACCGAAGTCCTCTCCCGCATTCTCGATTTGGAGCAGCCCCGGCTGGCAATCGTCTTTTGCAACACCAAGCGCAGTGTGGATGAATGTACCGAGGCCCTCCTCGCCCGTGGGTACTCCGCAGATCGCCTCCACGGAGATATCAGCCAGATGTTAAGGGAACGCGTTCTCCGGATGTTCAAGGAAGGCATTGTCCAGGTACTCGTTGCGACCGATGTGGCCGCCCGGGGGATCGATGTGGATGATGTGGACGTGGTCTTTAATTTCGACCTCCCGCAGGATCCCGAAGATTATGTCCACCGAATCGGGCGGACCGGTCGCGCGGGTCGATCAGGGAAAGCCGTTTCCTTTATCTTTGGTCGCGATATGTATCGCATTCAGACCATCGAGCGATACATTCGCCAGAAAGTGAACCGGGCCCCGATTCCTTCAAAAGAAGAAGTCGAGGGAAAGCTCGCCAGCCAGTTGATTGACAGCGTTCGCGAAAAGCTGGTCTCAAAATCCTTCGAAGACAGCTCCGCTGACGTAAAAATGCTTCAAGCCGCTGGATTTGATCTTTTTGATATCGCCAATGCGATGATGGCCATGCTCCGGGAATCAACCGGCCGGGAAAGCGAGGAAATTGATGAAGACCGCTTTGGTCGGCGCGATCGGGAGCGTGGTCCCGACCGCGACCGTGGCCCTGAACGGGAGCGCCCCGAGCGTCGTCCCCGCCGGGATAGCAACGAAATCGAGGTGGGGATGGTTCGGCTCTTTATGAATCTGGGCAAAAACCAGCGCATCACCCCCGGAGACATCGCCGGGATGATG
Organism: Verrucomicrobiales bacterium; assembly: GCA_041742015.1. Classification (GTDB taxonomy): domain Bacteria; phylum Verrucomicrobiota; class Verrucomicrobiia; order Verrucomicrobiales; family DEV007; genus Arctic95D-9. The sequence continues at coordinate 8,659 of JBGSJM010000235.1, forward strand.
CATAATGAAATGAGCATGCCCAAAGAGGCACTTGGGAAAATTACCCTGGCACCAAATTTCTCCCTGATCGAAGTGGCTGAAGATTTTGTCGAAACCGCCATTGCTGAAGGCCGCAAAGCCAAGCTCAAAGGCAAAAAATTTGTGCTTGATCGGGATCGGGGTAATGGCTCCGAAGGCGGACCACCCGCCCGGCCTGATCGTCCCAAAAGCGAGCGGCCCCGCTTTGATCGTCCCGAGCGACATGATGATTCCATCAAAAAGGGGCCCAGAGAGGGGCACCGTTCAGAGAAGCGCAGCAGCTTCAAAGAAGAAATCAAAGGTCGCAGCGGTAAACCCAAAGGACGCTACCCGAGGAAAGGTGATTAGTTTAGATTCAACAGGGTACAATCACCGACTCAACAGGGTATAATTAACCGCTGATTTTTCGCACACGGCGGCTGGAAGCCACCGCTACGAACAACAATCCTAGGAAACCTGAGCAATTCCGGCTTTCACGATACTTGTGAAGCTCGCTGGATCGAGGCTGGCCCCACCAACCAAAAATCCGTCGATATCTTCCTTGGCGATTAATTCGGCGGCGTTGTCAGGCTTGACACTGCCACCGTACTGAATACGGGTGGCTGCGGCTACCGCTTCGTTAAATTGATCTCTGAGCAGGCTGCGCACAAATGCGTGGGCGTCCTGGGCTTGGTCCGGGGAGGCGGTGACTCCTGTTCCAATTGCCCAGACCGGCTCGTAGGCGATGATGACTTTGGCCATTTGTTCAGGAGTGATTCCGGCCAGACTTCCCTGCACCTGGGTGCGCAACACCTCCTCCAGGCGACCGGCATTTCGCTCCTCAAGCGATTCCCCGATGCAAAGAATCGGTTTGATATGGCTGGCGAGGGCGGCGCGAACTTTCGCATTTATCACCGCGTCAGTCTCACCAAAAATCGAGCGGCGCTCGCTGTGCCCGAGGATCACATAGCGGGTTCCCACCTCCTTGAGCATCGCGGCACTAACTTCCCCGGTAAAAGCGCCAGATGGCTCTGCAGACATGTTCTGGGCTGAAAGATCAACTGCCCTGCTGGGATAAATCTGGGCCGCTGCCATCGGCATGGAGAGAAAGGCCGGGGCAATCACGATATCCACCTTGGTGGCTTCTGGAAAACGGGGCAGGAAATCCTCCAGGAAAGCTCTCGCTTCAGTTGGAGTCAGATTCATTTTCCAGTTTGCGGCGATGATCGGTTTACGAGTGCTCATAATCAATTTTTTCTTCCTTTACGTTTGCGCTACGATGCAGGGGATGAGCCCGACGTCAATCGGATTCCTTGTCACCAAGTCGTGGAAGATGCAAAATCTTCCGCCATGAGGGTTGTGGGTCAGGTCTCTGACCTGACGGTTGCGGCCTCCTCTGGAGGCCGGTCTATGTTTCAATTAGTTCCGGGAGTCAGAGACTCCCGGAACTGGCAGGGCGGAGACCTGCCCCACATCCGTTTACAAAATTAGACCATTAATTAACCTTAATTAGTTGGAAATTTAAAATTTAATCCCAAAGACTCTAAAGAATCGAGAAAATCAGGAGACCTAAAAAATCAAGGCATAAACCCTCCCAGCCTTGATGATTTGTCAATTTTGGGTCCCAAACGTAAAAAAATTCATCTTTTGCTGGTTATTTTTGTGAGAACATGTCACACATAAATTTTTAGAGACAAAAATGATTCATAAGAGAATTCATCACGTCCACTTGTGTTGGAACTCTTGGCAGAATCAAGAACTCAACCACTTTTTATCAATATGAAATTATTAACAGATTTGAGAAAATCCCGGGGACTATCGGGTGTCCTTGTGGCATTGCTCATTCCGGGGATGACTCTCGCCCCTGTAAACATCCAGGCCAATCCAGAAGGGGCAGCCGTCATTGCGGGAAGCATTTCAATGACCGGACTGGGGACGTCAGCGTTGACGATCAATCAGGCTTCGAATGCGGCACTCATCAACTGGAATAGTTTCTCAATTGGAGCTGGGGAGGTAACCCGCTTCATACAGCCAAGCGTCAATTCCATTGCCATCAACCGGGTCATCAGCGGGAATCCCTCTGCCATTTATGGACAGTTGCAGGCCAACGGCGGGGTCATGGTAATCAACCCGAATGGTATCATGGTTGGGGCCAGCGGAGCGATTGATGTGGGTGGGATGTTAACTCTTTCAACACTTGATGCGAGTAACAGTGATCTTCTCGGTGGTGGTCCGATGAGATTTTTTGGCAATGGTGGAGCCGGGGTGACCAACTACGGTAATGTTTCCGCACGGGATGCGGTTTTCATGGGCAACTACGTTGATAATCAGGGTAACATTGTGGGGGCTCGCTCTGCCATTCTTGCGGCAGGTGGTGACATGATTCTGGAACAAACTGGCAGTGGCGCTACCATATCCATTCGCGGAGGTGGCTCGGGAGCCACGGGTATTAACAACGCGGGTTCAGTGGTAGGTGGTTCGGTTGAACTGAGGGCCAATGGCAATGCGTATGCCATGGCCATCAACAACGGCGGAGCGGTTCGGGCCAAAGGCTACAATTTTTCGGGTGGTAAATTAACGTTGAGTGCTGGCAATCGGAGCGGAGGTGTTGTCAATACAGGCAATCTCTATGCCCGGCAACAAAACGGCGTGGGTGGCCAGGTTGTGGTTGAAGGTGGCAATGTCAATCTGGCTTCTGGAAAAGTGGATGTGTCCGGTGAATTGGGCAGGGATGGTGGAACGGTTGACGTAAAGGCCGCAGATCTCACGGTCGGTTCGGATTCCGTGATCCTTGCTGATGGAGTCAAGGGTGGCAATGTCAATTTGGATGCCACCGGAACGCTGAATATGGCTGGCACCGTTACGAGCAAAGGTTCCTTTGGTGACGGCGGCAACGTTAATTTATCGGGGAATCAGGTAAATTTGGAATCGACGGCGAAAGTGGATGCTTCCGGGTTGAACGGTGGACAAGTCCGGGCTGGCGGAGGTTTTCAGGGCAACGAGAGTGATATTAGAAACTCCACCAACACCAATGTCTCTGCGGGTGCTTTGTTGATCGCGGACGGCGATCTGGGAGACGGTGGAAAAGTAATTATCTGGTCCGACGGGGACACCATGTTTGTCGGTGAAGTATCCGCCCAGGCCACTGGGGGGATTGGTAATGGTGGTTTTGTGGAAGTTTCCGGTAAAAATCAGCTTTCTTTTATGGGGCGTGCCAATACCTCGGCGGCCAATGGATTAACCGGAACCTTGTTGCTTGACCCAACCGATGTGCTGATTGGAGAAAGTGGTGGTGCCTTGACAATGACAGATGCTGCTTTGATGACGGCATTATTGCAGAATAACTTGGTGATTAGTACTTCCGGAGGTGGCGGCAATGGAGATATCACGATCCTTTCTGGATCTGACATCCAATACGACAGCCCCAATTCCCTGACCTTCCTGGCCCACCGCCACATTTTTGTTAATGGCGATGTCAAAAACCACGGAACCACCGACACCGCCTGGACAGGGACCGGGCATATCACCATGGTTGCGGGATGGGACGGCACGAATCTGGGCGGTTTTGGTTCGAACATCAATGCGGCGGACATCCTCAGTGGTCAATACGGAGCTTATGGAACCGGTGGCGGATCAATCTTTCTTAACGACCAAGCCTTGGAGCCGGTGGAAGTGGGAAGCGCCCGTGGTGAAACCAATGCCTTTGGAGATCTGTTTCTTTTGACAGCGGGCGATAATGGCGGGGAATTTACCCAGTTCGGATACCGCCGCGAAAATGATATCCGGGGCTATGCGATATCAGGCCTGGGTCTGGATGGTTTGATTGGAACTCTTGACGATGTTTTGGTCAGAACCGGATTTGATCTCGATTTTGATGACGGAGTCACGGGTGACATCAACGTTTATGCCAACAGCGGGGTATTTATGTTGCAACATCAAAATGCCAGTGTGGATCGGGGTGTTAAAGATGTTGACCGTACCTATGTGATGATCGGTCACGGTGGGCAAAGACAAAACGATAATGATGTGGAAGCGCGGAACAATGTCGCCAACTTGGCTTTGGGGTTCACTGGTGCAGTGGCTGGTGATTTGAACGCTGTCGAAAGAACTGCTGATTTCGGAAGTGATAGTGGTAATGCGACGGTTGGCAACGGGGATAATCACGGCAATATCACGATTAACACCGGTGGAGTTCTCATCGTGCAGGCGGGCTCTCCAGAAGGCTTTGCGCATATTGGCCATGGTGGCTCCGGGGCCGATGACCCGGACCATGGAGGCGGAATTTTTGCAGTTTCGGACCGCAACCGGCACGGTGACAATGCCGTTCAGGCTGTGCATATTTTTGGTAATATGACGGGAGACATCACCGTGACGGCTTCTGCGATTGATCTGGAAGGTGGGCGGTTTTCGGATGCTCCAGTCATGATTGGGCACGGTGGATTCAACGTCAGGGGTAATCATTTCGGTGACATCGAGATAACCACAACCAATGGAGGGATTCGTGGTCGGGCTGCTCCAGACTCCAACACAGGTGCCTCAATGACGAATGCCAATGACGGAGCTTGGGATAACAACCGTGACCGTTCTTTTGTTCAAATCGGTCATGGGGGACATGATTCCGACTTTTTGTTTCTCGATACTTTGGGCGGGTTTAATCCTTCCGATGTGGGCCGGGCAGCGGCTGATGCTTTGGACGACTATGATACAATCGGTGCGGTGGCCCGCCCCGATGATCCAAACGGTATTTTTATGGATGCCCGACCAGCCAGAACCGTGGGGGCTTTGGCCAATACCAGTCTATCAGGAGACGGGATTTCAATCAACCGAGTCCGGGGTCTGTACTCGGATGATATCGCCACCACGGTTAATGGTGTAGTCGGCGGCGTTACCAACACCTCTTTCGGTCATGGTGGTGACATCACCATCACCTCGGCCGGTGATCTGACCATGGTGGCGGCCAATGGGATTGATTCCGGGGCGAGGGTGGGACACGGCGGGCGGTCCACTCATGGCGATCATTTTGGAGACATTTCCATCAATGCCGTTGGTAACATTCTCTTCACCCGGGAGGCGTGGCAGGTCAATGCGATGGGTCAGGACATCTCCAACCGGGGGCTCAATGCTCCCGTGCAAATTGGTCATGGGGGAGTGTTTTATCAGGGCGGATCCACCGGAGACATCGTTGTGGATGCCGGAGGTAGCATCGAGTTTTACGCAGGACGTCAGGATTCCTTTGCCATGATTGGTCATGGTGGTCGTGGAGAAACCAGTACAGTCTCTGCCGGCCAACGTGGAATTGACCAGGCCAATGGAACCCATTCCGGAAATATAACGGTGGATGCTGGACTGGGAATCAAGTTTCGCAGTGGCTTCGGTTCTGGAGCCAGATCCTTTTCACAAATCGGGCACGGCGGATATTTCCAATTTGCGGATGTCACAGAGGCCAGTGCGGGTTATGCCTTGTTTGGTGGCGGTGCGGCTGATGCCCTGAATGAAGGCCACAACGGTACAATATCCATCAACGCTCACGGCGGTGATATCGATTTTAATGCGGGACAAACCGAAACATTATCGACCCAGAACTGGATGGAACGGACTGGTGCCGAAAGCTACACCATGATTGGGCATGGCGGAGAACGCGCCCGGGGAGACCACTCGGGGTTAATCAATGTGACTGCCACCGGAGATTTGACAATGGTGGCTCGGGGCGGTTGGAAAGCCATTGGGATTGAAGATGTGGGGGCAGTGAACAATTCCGATGATGGATCTGGTTCCCTCCGCCTGGTTGATTCAACTGAAGATAATTCGCAAACCGGATATCGTAACTTTGCCCACCTCGGTCATGGTGGCTATGATTCCGACCACCAAAACACCTCCAGTACTCTGGATCATCACCGGGATAATTCCGGTAAACAAGGTGATGGCATCGGGGTGCACAGTTTGTCAACCATCACCCTGAATATTGGGGGTGACATCACCATGCTTGCGGCCCAACAGGAAACCCTCGCTATGCCAATTCTCGCCGAGTTGGGCAATGGGACTGGAACGATTGCGAGCGGAGCGCAAAACTTTTATGTCAAAGCCTTGGGAAGGTTTCGGGGACAACTTACAAACGCGGGAGGAACTCAACGTTATGTCCGGATCCGGGATATCAATGCTGGACAGGATCACATTGGAACGGCACATGCAACTCCGATCACCCTGACGTTTAACGGGTCGCAAACCATAGCTACGGTGGTGGCGGCTTGGAACGCAGCCAATCCCCTCGATCAGATCGTCGTTGATGACGGGGCTGGAACCACGGATTTTATTCCAATAGCCGGGGCTACCATCACCCTGGTTGGCGAAGACGTCACTCAGGTGAATCTGGGATTTAATAATCCAGGCGGGCAGTATTTTGCCGCATTTAACGGTCGTGTCGAAACGGTTATTCGGGAGCTTGATCCCGTCACTGGGACTCATGAAATTTGGAAAATGCCAGATCCTGTCCAGTTCGGCTACCAAAGCGGTGCTCAGATTGGAAATGGAGGAACCTTCACAGAATATCTGGGGTCTGGATTCGTGGCAACTGATACAACCATAAACCCCATTCAGGGACGCGGACATCGAGGTGATATCTCAATCAATGCAGGTGGAGATATACGAATCGAGGCTTCTAATATCAAACCCGCCGTAACCACCGGGCAGCGTCTTGAAGTACAGGTAGTATCTGGTTACAATCGAGCCAATGGTGATGCCAACGGAATTGCCACCGAGGGTACCATAGGTGGCACCGGGAAACACTTTGTTGGCCCGGCGATTCGTGATGCACTGGTGGGGGATGAAAACGCCAACCGGCTTGCGAACTGGATCAACGATGATGCTGAGCAGGATAATGGAAGTAATTTCCAAGCTGAGCGAGGGTATGCGATGATTGGTTTGGGTGGGGCCGAGTCCCGGGGGGATCATTCTGGAGTTATCACCATCAATGGAGGTGGAAATCTTGACTTGATTGCTGGGGAAGGGAACCGGTCTTTTGCCATGATCGGATCCGGTGGTATTGACTCCGACCGCTTAAACGATGACAACCAGCGCGCCACCGACATAGGTCAAACCGCAACCATCAATATCGACATCGCAGGCAAGCTGACCATGATGGGCGGTGGCCTGCAAAATTCTGATTCCGCTGGATGGAGAACATCAACGCTCACCGCTATC
>JBGSJM010000236.1:0-14252 GCA_041742015.1 Verrucomicrobiales bacterium
TCATCGAGCGCGGGGTGCGCTTCGTGCAGGTTTGGAGCGGTCCGGAGGGTGCGGTGAACAACTGGGACAACCACGGCAACATCCCCACGCAGCTCCCGCCGATGGCCCGCAGCATCGACCAGCCCATCGCCACTCTGCTGCGCGACCTGCGCCAGCGCGGCCTTGCCGAGGACACCCTCGTTGTCTGGACCACTGAGTTTGGCCGGACCCCTTTTTCGCAGGGATCACTCGGGCGCGATCACAACTGCGGCACCTTCGTGAGCTGGCTCTGGGGCGCAGGGATCAAAGGCGGAATCACCCACGGCGTCAGCGACGACATCGGTTATCAGGCCGCGCAGGACATCACCAGCGGCTACGACCTCCACGCCACCATCCTGCATCTCCTCGGCATCGACCACGAGAAACTCACCGTCCGCACCAACGGCGTGGACCGCCGCCTCACCGATGTGCATGGGCATGTGGTGAAGGAGATTCTAGCATGAAGAGGTCCGGTGGCTACTCGTGCATCCAGATTTTTACGCCATCGCTCAATGCCGCCTTTCGATGCTGAGTCGAATTGAATTTTATCTTCGGTCGGATATGCGATCTCTGGTGGTTTTGCGGGCGAGAGAATCTGCGGTGAGTTCGAGGGGGGCCAACATCCTGCTCCGTTATTGCACAAACTGATGGTTAGCAATCGGATTCGCACTCCATCAGTATTTCGGAAAGATGGCCGGGGTCGGGAAGCGCTCTTCGAGGTTGTCATTGAGGTATTCCTCGCGGGGCACCTGGACTTGGGGCCAGCTCGTGGGACGGACGCGAACGACTCTTCCGGGGCGGATTCCCTCAATGATAAGGTCGGTCTCAAAGCGGATTTGGATGCCACTGCTGCCGAGAGGGATTTCGCCGGGTGCTTTTATAACATCCACGATGGGTCCCTTTGAAGCCATGTGCGCGGGTCCATAAGCTCCGTGAGTGTGCTTCAAGGTGTTCTCGACGGCATTCATCAGGGCCGGGACATCTTTTTTGAAATCAGCGTAGAGCGAGTCGTCCATGCCGCCAAACAGGGTCGCCGTCACGGTGGCGCGACCGAATTTGCCATACTCGACGGCATCGATCCACGCGGCCATCCACCGACTGCGGATGAAGGCTTTGTGCGTTTCGGTCTGGTGGTGGGCGGCGCGTTGCATCGAAGCGTCATCCAGCCAGATGTCCGAGATGTGAAAGCGGGTGAAGATTCCATCGGGCGTGGGTTTCCAGGTGATGCCGAACAGGACGGGTTGGCCGCCGAGGGATTTCTTCCCTGCCGCAGGCCAGGTGCCTTCGGCGATGAGTTCCTCGATGCTCACGCGTTCGCGACCGCGCCAGATGCGGGTGGCTGCATCAAAGGTCATTTTTTCATCGCTGGCTTTGCCGTCTCCGCCTTGTTTTGGTTCGCGGCTGGCGGTGATCATGCCTTCGTTGTTTTTGATATCCACTTCTTTGAGCTTCCAGACCATGCCTTCGCGCTGGCATTGACTGGGCTCGTCTTCGAGCAGGAGTACGTGGTTCTCGGCAGGTTTGATACCGGTGCCACGGTTGTGGTTCGCGTCGATCTTCTTGCTATCAACCGGCAAAACCGGCACAGCGGAAGTCTTTGGGTCAGGCGGGAGAAAGGCCCGGACATGCATCACGGTGCCAAGCGGGATGTCCCGAAGATCGGCAGGCGCTCCGTGATAACGAACCATGCCGTAGGGCAGCATGGCAAAGGGGTGCGGGTCGTTGCGGAAAAACATGCCCGAGCCCTGTATGCGGATACTCCCGCGGCGGTTCGCATGGTCCACAAAAACGAGTTCACCACGGTAGGAGTGTGCTTTTTCCAAAGGCGGGAACTTTCCCGCTTCGGGGCGGAAGACTTCCTCTTCGGCGTGAGCAGCGCACAGACCAAGAACTAGGAACGATAAACTAAAAACAGATAAGAAGCGCGTCATAGCGTGAAATGGAGCGTGATTAGGATCAGTATTTTGGAAAGATGGCCGGGGTGGGAAAGCGCTCCTCAATGTTGGAGGCTCCGTTGCTGAGGTACTCCTCACGTGGCAAATGAACATCGGGCCAGTTGGCAGGACGGACGCGGACATTTCGCTTGGGACGCATGCCTTCGGTGATGAGATCGGTCTCAAAGCGGATCTGAATGCCGCTGCTGCCCAGGGGCACTTCGCCAGGTAACTGGGTGACGTCGAGAAGTTTGCCGCGTGCTGCCATTTGCGTGGGGCCGGCGGTGCCACCTTCCGTGTGCTTCAAGGTGTTCTCAACACCATTCATCAAAGCGTTGGCACCTTTTTTGAAATCGACATAGAGAGAGGGGTCCATGCCGCCGAACAAGGTCGCGGTCACGGTGGCGCGACCGAACTTGCCATACTCGACGGCATCGACCCACGCAGGCATCCAACGATTTCGAATAAAGACCTTGTGCTTCTCGGTCTGAAGCTGCGTCGCGTTTTGCATCGCGGCGTCATCCAGCCAGATGTCCGAGATGTGGAACCGAGTGAAAACACCGCCTGGCGTGGGATTCCAGGTGATGCCGAGCTGGACGGCCTGTCCACCGAGTGTTTTCTTGCCGCTTGCAGGCCACGCGTCATCGGCGATCAGATCTTCAATCCGAAGGTATTCGCGGCCACGCCAGACGCGGGTGGCGGCATCAAAGGTCAGCGTTTCGTCGCTGGCCTTGCCTCCTCCGCCAGCCTTCGGTACACGGCTGGCGATGATGGTTCCCTCGTTGTTTTTGATCTCCACCTCTTTGAGCTTCCAGACCAGGCCCTCGCGCTGGCAATGGCTGGGTTCGTCTTCGAGGAGGAGGACATGGTTCTCGGCGGGTACAGTGCCGGGTCCTCCTGCGCCTGTCTTTTCCCGGTTGTTGACCGGCAGCACTGGCACGGCGGAAGTCTGCGGGTCAGGCGGGAGGAATGCCCGAACATGCATCATGGTGCCGAGCGGAATGTCCCGCAGATCCGCCGGAGCGCCCTGATAACGCACCATACCGTAGGGCAGCATGGCGAAAGGGTGCGGGGCGCTGAAGCGGAATATGCCCATCGACTGCACGCGAAGGCTACCCCGGCGATTGGCGTGATCCACGAAAACGAGTTCACCACGATAAGAGTGTGCTTTTTCCAAAGGTGGAAACTTTCCCACTTCAGGACGGAAAGGCTCATCAGCGGCAATTGCGGCGTTCGTGAGCAGCAAGCAGCCGAAACACAGGGCTGTGAGGAAATTGGTTGCTGCGGTTTTGTTCATCGTTCTTGCCGTGCCGGAGCGATAAGGCATTTCTCCACCACTCCATTCTCCCACGTCACTGCGTGACCACCTTGTTGCTGTCGCCGAACTGGTCGGCTTCCACTCCCATGCGTTGAGCCATGAGGAGGAGGAGGTTACTCATGTGGGCGTCGGTGTTCGCGGGGCGACTGCAGAGCTGGTAATGGGCCGTGGTGAGCGCTCCGTCCGCGCCGAGCGCGTAGCCTTGGAATCCGGCGGCATCCTTGTTGAAATCGAGATGGCTGCCGTGCTTCAGGCCGAGGTCGGCCCCGCCGGCGAGCACGAGCGGAAGGTTGGCGTTGCCATGGCTGTGGCCGTAGGACATGCCACTGCCGAAGAGCGCCATCGTGGAGCCCAGGAGCGGCTTTCCATTGAGATCCTTGGTCTCCGCCAGCCGGGTGAGGAAGTAGCTGAACTGCTCGATGGCAAAAGTGTCGTAGTTGGTGAGCTTCTCCATGTAACCGGCATCGCCGCCATGGTGGCTGAGCTGATGGCGCGACTCGGTGATGCCGATTTCAGGAATGGCAAAGGCATCCCCTTCTCCGCCCAGGCTGAAGGTGGCCACGCGGGTCACATCCGTCTGGAAGGCGAGCACCATGAGGTCATACACGGTGCGGAAATAATCGCCCGCCATGGTGGCGGCGATGTCACGGTTGGTACGCTTGCGATCAGCTTCGGAGACGACAGGCAGCGGGGTGTCAAGCCACGCATCAGCCCGCCGCGTGCGGATCTCCGCCTCCCGCACGGAGGTGAGGTATTGATTGAGGCGTCCCTTGTCCTCCGAGCCCATCTTTTTCTCAAGCTGGCGCACTTCTGCGAGGTTGTCATCGAGAACGCTGGCTTTGCGGCGCAAGGCCCTCCGCTGGGCGGCAATACCACCTTTCGGCTCTTCGAACATGGACGCGAAAATCTCGCTGCAACGGCGTAGCGCGGGCAATTGCACCCCGTCCGCCGTCCAGGCGAGGGAACCCTGGGTGAGAGCGACTTCCATCGAAGCGATTCGGGTGTGTTGCGCGGTGATTTCCGCCATTTTCTGGTCCACGGAGATGGTATTTCGATCCGAGGGGCCTAGCTTCCCGCCAGTTAGGAAGATACTGATGCAGTTGTGGTGGTGGCTGAGGCTTCCCGGATGATGCAGCCCGCTGATCGGCGTGATGACATCTCGATGCTTCTCCAGCGGTTTCAGCGAACGAGAAAACTCGTAATCCCTGCCCGGTTTGGTGATCTGGTAGTTCAGTGAGTGGACACCATTGGCGAGGTAGATGAAGGCGCTGCGTTTTGGCGTGGCAGTGACTTTTTCCGACGCACGGAGCGGGACCATGCATTCGAGCATCGGCAGCGAGATGAAGCTGCCCATGGCACGAAGGGCATGACGGCGGTCGATCAACCAGGATTGGGATAGGTAGTTGCTCATAGAATGGAGTGTTAGAGTGTTGGTTTTTGTTATCGCTTGCTGATGAGGTCGGAAAGGGCGACGGCGCGGATGATGTCCTTGATGCGGTATTCGTTCTTCTTCGCTTCGGCCTGGATGGCTTTGAGGTCGTCCTGGTCGTCGAAGGCGAGCACGCGGCGGAGGGCGTAGGTGCAGAGGTGATCGATGAAGGCTCGGGCGACTTGGTCGCGGTCTTCGAGCAGTCGTTGTTTAAACTCGTTGGCATCTTTGAAGGGTCGTCCATCGGGCATTTCCCCGGCGGGGTTTACCATGGGGTCCGCACCGAGGCCTGCGGCCACCTTCTCGTGGGTGCGCCACTGGCCGATGGCATCGTAATTGTCCCAGGCGAGGCCCAGCGGGTCGAGTTTCGCGTGGCAGGAGGCGCAGTTTGCGTCGTTACGGTGCGCTTCGATTTTATCGCGGAGGGTGGCCTTGGGATTTTGCGGCGGGTTGGGTTCGATGGCAGGCACGTTGGCTGGCGGAGGCGGAGGGGTCTTGCCGAGGATGGCTTCGCTGAGCCAGACACCACGATGCACCGGGCGTTGCCGCGTGCCGTCCGAGGTCAGGCCTAGCACCGCTCCCATCGTCAGCAGGCCGCCACGACGATCTTCGGGCTTCAGCGAGACGCGTTGGAAACCGCCTGACTTTGGCTCCACCAGTCCGTAGAAATCGCAAAGCCGGGCGTTGGCCACGGTCCAGTCAGAATGAATGAAGCTGTCGATGGGCAGGTTTTTGCTGAACATCTCGCGGAAGAATTCCACCGGTTCGGAGCGCATGCTTTCCTCCAACCATGCATCGTAGGCGGGGTAGAGCTTTTTGTCCGGCGGGAACATGCCCACGCGGTGCAGTTGTAGCCACTGCCTAGCAAAGTCATCGATAAATCGGCTGGCTTTGCTGTCTGTCAACATCCGGTCCACTTCCTTTTTGAGGCCATCGCCATTTAACGTGCCGCCTTTGGCTGCAGTGAGGAGGCTGTCGTCCGGCATCGAACTCCACAAGAAATACGAGAGCCGCGAGGCCAGTTCCGTGTCAGTGAGCCGTTCCCGAGCCACCGCGTCACCCTCGACGAGGTAGATAAAATGCCGGGAGGTCAGCACGCCCTGCATCGCCAGGCGATAGGCGTCAACCATCTTTTCGCCTGCCGCGCGCTCCTCGCCATAAGATTGCAAATACTCCGCTATCTCCTCTTTCTTCACAGACCTACGCCAGGCGCGTTCAGCAAAGCGTTGCAGATTCTCTGCCACCACCTCGGGCGTGGCGTCATCGGGTGGCACCAAGCCATTGCGTCGGGCTTTTTCCGCCTCCGAAACCAGCGGTCCCTCCCATTCGATCCAATCCAAAAGCACCGTGGAAAAGATGCCGTTCCCCTGGCCATCAAACATCTGTGGCGCGTTCGGATTGAGGAGCAAAGTCTCGCTGCTGTGCGTAAAAATGTAGCCACCCCTGCTGCCGAGCGCATTGCGGAAGGCCGCGCCAGCCCTTCGGTCCACCACATCCGTAGCCACCACGCAGAAATCCAAAGATATGGGCATTTCCAGAAACACCTCAAACTCAAACACCTGGGGCTTGTCCTCCGGTGCCGTAAGGTCAAACTCGATAAGTCCATCCACCGTTTCCTCGCCCGTCCGTTTGCCGATGCTCAGGTGCGCTGGCTGCCCGCCTGGCGGGCGGATGCCGCTGGCCTGGATGCGGAGTTTGTAGAGCCCGCTGTGTTCCGGGCCGGTCTTTCCGAGCCAGTTTGGTGAGAGCGCGTTTTGGACATTGCCAGGAAAAAGAAGATAACGCAGCGGCCGCTTGATGCCGAAGCGGTCCAACGCAGCCTGCTGGTCCTTTCCTCCGCCGTAGCGGATCTCCGCCGCAGTCTTGCGGACTTTGCGAGTCTCACCTGATGCGGCTGCAGGGAAGGCGCGGTCGAGCACCAGCTCCGCCGCACGGTAATAACGGTCCACATGAGATGGCGACAGCGAAAGCTCCGAGCCGATGCGCTCAAACCCATGCCACAGCGTGTCCTCATTCAGCTCCCCGGGCTTGGCCGGATCGTAGCGCACGCCCAGCAGGTCATAAACGGTGTTTTGATACTCCTTCCGGCTCAGCCGATAGTGCGCCACTGCTGGCCGCGCCGCCATCCGCGCCGCCCGGCCTTCTTTGATCCGCGCATCGAGACTGGTGACAAACGCCGCGATCTCCTCCTGAGTCGGTCTCTTTTCCTTCTTCGGCGGCATCTCGCCTGAATTAACCTGCTCGATCACCTCCGCCCAATGATGCGTGTCCGCCCCCAACTTGAAATCGCGAGAGAGCTGGTCGATCCGCAAATCCCCCTTCTCCTTGTCCGGGCCGTGACACCTGATGCAATGCGTCTCCAGGAAGGTGTCATAAGTTTCCGCTGCATGGACGGCACCAGCCAGACCAAAACTAAGGGAGATATAGCGGGAGAAACGAGAAAAATGTTGAAGCGAAAACATCGTATTCGGCAGTCCAGGCTACGTGATGATTACATTGAGTATTTCACCGTAGATTTGCTTGATCCGTTGATCCGCAGGGATTGAGGATGTGCAGGGGAGTAAAGGGTCGAAAATCGTTTCATTTGTCAATTTGATCATCAAATCTTGAAAGTGTCAAACTACTGAAGCCGTAAAACCGGATTCAAGCCGTGTTTTCAACGAAAAACCGCCCATCAAGTTGAAATCATGGAGTGTTGGGTTTGCCAAGCGAAGTTTTTGACTGCTTTATGGCATGACTTTTGCTTGAAAAATGGCTTTGTCAGGACATTGTCCCAGCTTCGCTACTGTGTCGAAATTGGATGAAAAATTTGATTAATGCCGCTTTTGGGGTGGTCGTCTTTACCCTATCGACCCTCTCTGAAAAGGGGGTGGCGCAGCTTATCATTGTTGACGAACCTTCCAGTCCCGCGCCTCAAACCGAAACTAACACGGATAGCGTCATTTCCGGTGAATGGGGAACCCTGCAGTACTACCCCATTTTATTGGAGCCTTCAGATTACTATATTTCGAAATCGTCGGACTATGCAACGAGGAACGAACCCACTGTTTGGCAATTTGACAGCGACCAGGTGGAGGATGTGTTGGAAAAATTGGCACAAGCCGGTCTGGATTCCAAACTTGTCGCTGAATTAACCGGGGATAAATATCTTTCCAAAGATCCGGTTTCCGGCCGCTATGAGATACGCCCCCCAGATCACGCAATTCTCAACATGGTAACAGAGCAGCGGGCCAGACTCTATCCGCAACTTTTACCGCAAACAACTGCAAATCCATTCTTTACGCCTTTTTATCTTCCGGTGGAGGGAGTAGGTAGCAACTTGTCAATTGCTCCAGGCATTCCGGTTGAGCAAATCGACCTCATCAATGCTCTCAGTTATCCAATGAACGACGCCATGGCGTTTTCTGATATCCGATTGGTATTGAGTCGATCAAAGAATGATGCCGAGAGGGCAAGAACTCTAAAGACGCTTGCCCGGCAACGATCACTGGGTGTCGGATTGAAGGTTCTGGAAAGCCATGACCTGAAGGCGTTGGCTTCGTACTGGGGAGCGGGTGGACGGAATAGGGAAATTCTGCCGATTTTGGAGTCGGTGGTTGGAACTCCAGGTGTAGAAACTTTGGATATCGTTCATCTGTTGCCACCAAATCCCAGAAAGCAACTCAGCACCTTTCCTTCCCCATCCGAATTTATGCGCCACAGTGAAACACCTGATTGTTTCTCTACTGCGTTTAGTTTTTTTGGCGATGATCCGCCGGACCGGTTGTTTGATTCTGTGTCGTATGTCTTTGCAGAACGCTATGAGGAGGCGAGTTACCCGCTGCAGTTTGGCGATTTGATCGAAATAAAATTGCAAAGAGATGAGCGCACGATTCACGTCTGTAATCATATCGCTGGGAATCTGGTCTTCACCAAAAACGGAATCAGTTTGGCTCGCCCCTGGATCATTTCAACACTGGAAGAGGTGACAGCAAGATATCAGAGACGGGGGGATATCAAGATATCCTACCATCGTTTGAAGCCGGAATACCAAAAATGAAGTTTCCGATTATTTTTTTGGCACTCCTGGTCCTCCTGTTTGCATCAGGGCAAACACAGGAACTTCATCGAAACTCGAACGGGAGCGGGACCGGACAGTTTGGGCTTTATAAAGGTAGCCCCGGCCCCTGGGGGAATCTACAGTATTTCTACACCTACCTTGAGGCACCTTCCCGCATCATGGACTTGATAAATACACCCAGCCGGGAAACCAAATGGCATTTCCCTGGGAAAAGCATCGAAGAACTGCGGGCATTTTTGAGCGATGCCGGGGTTTCAACGGAGGATGTTGAGATCATTTTCAAGAACTCCCTTCCCTTTCATGAAGACAAGGAAAGTATTCTTTATCCCCCGGCGGATCAGGTAATGGCGCTTTCCCCGAAAAGTCGTGAAATGGTGTATCGAGAATTGCGAAGGTGGCCCGCAAACAGGTTTTATTACACTCCTTTTATGATCGAATCAGGCAGTGTGAAAGAGCGATTTGAGGGGACCACCTTCCATCCTGCAATAATCGATCTAGTGGAAAAATTGTCATACCGGATTGGTTCCGGTAATGCCTTTTCCGATCCGCAGTTGGTGATTGGTCAATTTAACGACGATGTGGCTGAGCGGGCTTTCCTGAAAGCCATGACCCGAACCCGCAGTCTCATTCTCATGCTACAAATCGACTCAAAAACCGACTTTGAAGGCTTGAAATCATACTGGTCAAAAGGTTATAAAGGTAAAGATATTGTTCCATTTTTCGAATCAGCAACACTTAATACGAACAATCGAATCATCGATGTTGCTCATCTTTTACCTCCGACAGCCCGGAAATATCTCTACACCTTTCCAACATTCTCAATGGGCGTGGAAGGTGCCTATCCCGATAGTTTTTGGGCCTCTCTTAATTTCTTCAACTATTGGCCCGATGATGAACTAACTGATCCCGACAAGGCGGCGCAATACATCCAAAACAACTATAAGCCTGTGGCAGAGCCATATGCCTTTGGAGATCTGCTCGTTTTTTTAGAACCGGGAACGGACCGTCCGATTCATTCCTGTGTTTATATTGCAGACAACATCGTTTACACCAAAAACGGGCGGTCGCTGAGAAGCCCTTTCCTGTTGATGAAGCTGGAAGATCTTCTTATCTTTCATACCGCCACCGCTTCACCTGAAGTGAAGGTTTGGCGGAGAGAAGTACGCTAGGGAGTGCTGCAAAAATCAGAGTTCAAGTCCCGATTTGCTGACGACGAAACTGCTTAAACTAGTGACCTCCTTGCCAATCACCAACCATATCCCATCCAATTCCATGAAACAAACCAAAGCCTACGCCGCCTCCAGTGCAACCTCGCCACTTGCCTTCTCTACAATCCCGCGCCGTGCTCCCACGGACCGCGATGTGGAAATCGAAATTCTCTACTGCGGCGTGTGTCATTCAGACCTCCATCAAGTGCGCAATGAATGGAGTGCCCTGCCTACCATATATCCATGTGTGCCTGGTCATGAGATTGTTGGCCGCGTGACGCAGATCGGCTCAGCGGTCACGAAGCATCAGGTGGGTGACCTTGTCGGCGTTGGCTGTCTGGTGGACTCGGATCAAAAGTGCCCCGCCTGCGAGGCTAACCTGGAGCAGTTCTGCCCACATGCTGCCTTCACTTACAATTCGCCTGACAAGCACGGCACGGCACCCGTGACCTACGGCGGCTACTCCAGCAGCATCGTTGTGGACGAACACTTCACGCTTAAGGCACCCACGAATCTCGATCTTGCCGGAGTCGCGCCGTTGCTTTGCGCAGGCATCACTAGCTATTCGCCAATCCGCCGCTGGGGCGACATCAACGGCAAGAAAGTTGGCGTGGTCGGTCTCGGCGGCCTCGGGCACATGGGCGTAAAATTTGCCCATGCGTTCGGCGCACACACCGTCGTTCTCACCACTTCCGCGAGAAAAAAGGAAGATGCACTGCGCCTTGGTGCCGATGAAGTTATCACCACCCGCGACGCGAACGAGATGCAGAAGCACGCCTTCAGCTTCGACTTCATTCTCGACACCGTTTCCGCCGACCACGACATCAACGCTTACCTTAACTTACTGAAGATCGACGGCACGCTCACGCTCGTCGGCGCTCCCGACAAGCCGCTGCCTGTCTCTGCCTTTGGTCTGCTGTTTGGTCGCAAGCGCCTCGCTGGCTCGCTCATCGGCGGCATCGCCGAGACACAGGAGATGCTTGATTTCTGCGGCACCAACAACATCACCTCCGACGTGGAAATCATCGCCATCCAGCAGGTCAACGAAGCCTACGACCGACTGGCCAAATCCGACGTGAAATATCGCTTCTCCATCGACATGGCTTCGCTGATGGCGGAGTGAATGTCACGTGGTCGTTGCCTTCCACCCCAAACCATCACTCTCGCCAGACTAGCCTTGCGCATGAGTGTGGGCGGAGCCCATTGTAATCAATGGATCGCTCCATTGGCAACATTTTCGTGGGAGCACCGCCGACTCGCCGCCCAGATACCTATACGTTTCGGCGACCGCCCAGTGAGTTAATAATAAACATCACGACTCCGATGGTGAGTAAGACCCATCCAACGTTCATGGCGACGCTTCCGACTCCACCAAATCCCACAGCCAAGGCGATGAGTCCGATGATAAAAAATGTGATAGATGTTCCGATCATTATATTACAGTTTGTTTATGGTTCAATTTAGTTTGTTTCTTGAACCTTCACTCTAATGGAAACCTTTGCCCTCTCAATGGGGTGTTGCCCTACCGTTGTGATATCAAATGCCTGGCTGGGTGGCTTCCCGGGATAATGGAAGCCTCCGAATTGGAGTGTTTGGTCACTTTGTTCAAAAAGTAGGGCGACACCCCATGGTTTTTTAAAATTTAGACCTCCTATGGTGGCCCTCATGTGGAAGTAATTCCGCATTGCAATATAACACAAACAAAATACAACATAAAAAAAGGGTGTCTTCACTCTGGATACTGAGAAAAAGCGCCTCCATCTCAATATCGGGAAGGAAGAGCTGGAAAATGCTCCGTCATTCGACTCGGCGAAATGGGCGAATTCCTTCTCCTCTGACCAGATCTCCACTATCTACAATCAATTCGGCCGCGAGTCGGACGCGGACTTCGTCGATCAATCCAAACCGCAACTCGATAAAATCCAGCGTTGCAGTGAGGTTGTCGGAATGCAGGTGAAGAACCTGAAAGACGAAACGCTCGGTGATGTCGAAGCAGTTCTCGCGGACTTGCATTCAGGGCGATTGACTGCACTCGCGGTCTCCACAGGTGAGTTCATCGGCATAGATGATGAACTCAGCGCGGTGCCTGCAACTGCATTCCGATTCAATGAGGATCGGTCTGCGCTGCAGCTTGACACCACTAGGGAAAAGCTTACAGCTGCTCCCCATTTCAAAGATAATAATTGGCCCGACTTCTCCAATGTAGCCACGGTCAAATCCATCTTCGATGCCCACTCGGTTGAGCTTTATAAGGTTTCTGCGGATGCTCAGTCAAGCAATGCGAGCCTTGTTGGCATCCATGGCCGTGTAGACAGTAAGTCTAGTTTAACCACCCAGGGAGACAGCAAAAAGGACATGGCTACCACAAGTGCGATCCGCAACGAGATCCGTGAACTCAAGGATATATCGGTAAATGCCCGCAATGTGAACGTCACCACCTTGAGTGGCCGCGTCGACAACGCCGATGAGAAGCGCGTCATCAGCGAAATCGCCGACCGAAACGTCGGTAAAGAGGAGGTTGACAACCAGTTGGTGATCAAGCTTGCCAGCACAGAGAGTAAATAGCGCCGGTATTGCGGGGCAGCAAAGACATTGAGCTGCAAACCAGGGAGACCTGGCCCGCCAGTCCCGAAAGAGGGGCACGTCAAAACTGTGGTTCTACCCGTTTTGGCGTTCCATCTGGAACTGGACAGCCTGTGACGAGAGACAAGCTATCACCACGATAAAGGGAAGGCTTTTTTCTGAGTCAGTCCGGGATCCTCCAGTCAAATCCAACCAGCAAAGACTTGCCGGACCTGTGGGTCAATGAGACCTTGTGCCATGATGAATCGATGTGCCTTTTTTGCCGCCGCTTTGGCGATTTCTTTTGCTCACCCACTTTTGGCTCAAAATCAAGTTTCGAAAACCGCCAAAGCTGCCGAACAAGCCCACACGGAAATCTGGCGTCGCTTCATCGACCAGTATGGGATCATGATCGACTTCGCCGACATGGACGGGAAAGTTTCACTGCCCACACCGGAGGAGTGCCAGGCAGGCAAACCCAACGCGCTGGGCTGGTGGTCGCCGATCGAAAATGGGGCGATGTTCAACGGGCTCTACATGGACGCAGCGGTGAACCGCTGGCGGCGCACCAAGTCCCCGGGAGATGCCGGCAAAGCCCGCCAGCTCATGGAAGGCCTGCTTTTGCTGAACTCAATCAGCGAGGTGAAAGGCTTTGTTGGTCGCGGGGTGAGCACAGATGGGAAGTCACATTACCCGATGGGCTCTAACGACCAGACGATGCCCTGGTTTCTAGGCCTGTGGCGCTACTGGGAATCGCTGTTCGCGACCGAAGCGGAGAAAACGCGCATCGCCAAACACCTCATCGAAACAGGCGAGGAGATTGTTCGTCTCGGATGGCAAATGCCAGCGGAGGAGCCATTCAAAGTGCGCGGCAGCTTCAACGGCTTCCACTTTGAGGAAGCCTCGCGGATGCTCTTTACCATGAAAATGCTCCATCGCGTCAGTGGCGATGAAAAATGGCGTACGATGTATCTGACGGAGTTGGAGAAACACGGCGGTGAGAAGCAGCTCTCAAAGCGTGAGATCTGTGCCGGGGGGATGGTCTTCTGGTATGCGAAACGGCACAACTGGACCTCCTGCGCAGCGGTGGGCGGCTTGCGAGGTTTGTGGGAGCTGGAAACCGATCCGGCGATCAAAGACGACTTTGCCAGGGGCCTGTCCGCCAGCGCGAAACTGGCGGCCGAGAGTCTTTCACTGGCGCAGCAGTTCGACAACGCCGACACGAGCTTTTTTGAAATGGACTGGCGGGTAATGAACGCCGCCTGGAAGCCGCAAAAGACGGAAACCGAGGCGCAGGATCTGGCCATGGAGCAGATCCGAAACTTTAGCAAACTGGCACCCCGTCGTGGCAAAGAAACCGCCTTCATCCGTGAACCAACTGCGGCTGCATGGATCGTCACGCTCACGGCTGACCCGGCTCAGTTGAATCAACTCGCCCCCGCTGTCGAAAGCACCATCACCCACTACGATTACACCAAGCTCTACTACTCCCAGTTTTTCTGGGTGGAGATGGCCCGGGAGAGGCTGGATGCGTTGCCTTCGGATTAGGCGATCCCTTCCTGGAGGTTACATTCTTGCCTGTCGACACAACAGATGTGGTGTTAAATTTGGCAAGGAATATTTGGGTTAAAAGGCTGATTATTTTTGAGGATGCCGAAAATGCAGTGGACCAGCTTTCTCATCACCGCGACGAGGATGGCCATTTCGGGTTTTCCATCTTCCC
>JBGSJM010000237.1:0-15913 GCA_041742015.1 Verrucomicrobiales bacterium
CCAGCCATCAAGTGGCCCGAGCTGACGAAAGATATGAGTGAATCGCCGCAAGCCTTCAGCTATCTCAATTTCCTCCTGCAATTCTGCCCCACAGTGCCTTCCGAGAAGGAGCTGATGCAACGCTTTGCCAAACTGAACATCGGCGCTGGCAAAACCTTCGATGAGGAGACGCTCCCGGCTGAAACCAAGCAGGCAATGGCGGACGGAATTGAGGCGGTTTGGAAGCAGGACTTCGCCGAACTGATGACCCAGCTAAATGCGGGAGAGGTCAGCAGCGGCGATGTCTTCGGCACGCGGGAGTTTTTGAAGAATAATTATCTCTACCGCTTCGCTGGTGCGAAGCTCGGGCTCTACGGCAACTCGCGCGAGGAGGCACTCTACCCCTCTTACTTTGTGGACTCGGAGAAGCAAAACCCGGACGCTTCGAAGCATCGCTACACACTGCGCTTTGAGAAAGGTCAACTCCCTCCAGCCATCGCTTTCTGGTCGCTGACCATGTATGATGGAAAGACCCAGTTCCTCGTGGCCAATCCCCTGAATCGCTACCTGGTGAACTCCACGACACTTGACACCTTCAAGTTCGGTGAAGACGGCTCACTGACCTTTTATGTGCAGAAGGATTCACCGGGCGCAGACTTGGAGGCAAACTGGCTGCCAGCTCCAAATGGTCCCTTCTACGCCATCCTGCGAATTTACATGCCAAAGCCCGCAGTCTTTGACGGCACGTGGACGCAACCACCTCTCAAGCGCGCAGAATAGAACCTGGCATCAACACAATCATGAAGACAAGCCAACTCATCACATTCGCGGCACTGACTTGTGCCACATCGGTCAGCGCACAGCGGATCAAGACGGAGGACACCCGTATCGGGAAACTCGAATTTCAAATGGGCCTGCCCACGGAGAAATCGGTTGGGAAACTTTTTGACGAGATGGACTTCCAACGCGCGTGCCAGGCTTACGGCGTTGGTCAGGCCTACATCGGCGTCCATCGCGACAAGAACGGAAATCCCTTTGATGGCGCGAAACGCTACCGCCTCCACGTCCCACCAAATCCGCCCGCTGGCCAATTCTGGTCCGTCACGATCTACGATCTTGAGACCCGCCGCCCGGTGGAGAACTCCACGCAAATGGTGGATCGTTCCTCGCGCCAGCCTGACCTAGTGAAGAACGCCGACGGCTCCGTGGACCTCTACTTTGGCACAAAGGCTGCCAAAGGTCAGGAGGCCAACACCCTCATCACTGTGTCCGGTCGCGCGTGGTTCCCGCTTTTCCGCCTCTACGGCCCGCAGCAGCCTTACTTTGATCGAAGCTGGCCGCTCCCGGATGTCGAAATCGTCAAATAACTAAAAAGTTGCGGTGTCACGAATGCTCCGCACCCGCCGTCATCCGATGGCGGGTCAAGAAAAGGTAATGATTCTGATCCCGACATTTATCCGCCAGCCAACGGACTTCCTTTTGCTCGCGTTGTTATGGATAGCGGCAGGGGGATACATCACATGGGCCTTTTGAGCGCTGTACTTTGATTTCCCCGTTTTTGGCAGACCCATCGCTTGGTGCTTCCTGGTCGGTGGAGGAGTTCACTATTTGGGCATGGATTCGACACTTAGGGTTGTTGCTGGAAAAGTGGGTTTGGTGAGAGCGTCGGAAGTTGAACTATGGGATGCTGTATTCGCGGGGGAAGCTCGCTATTGTCTTTCTGACAAAGCCTTCCTTAGGGTATTTGGTGATTACGGTGGCACTGATTCCGATTTCACCTGGCAGGTTATCGCTGGGGGCGGTTATTGTGAACCCCTGCGTTTATCTCTCTTTGGATTATCGCCAACTGGAACAGCAGTTATTTACTTTTTGATTGCCTTCAGTTCCGCCAGCATTTCGAGCAACTCCCGGGTCAGAATGTCTGATGAATTCTCTTCAAAATTTGAGGTTCCGGGCCAGGTTTCATATCCTCCCAGGGCGTGCTGATTGGGTGGGGGCAGGTAGCCGTAGCCTCCGTTGGCCAGCTCAATCATAAAGGTTTTTGCGAATGGACTCTTTTCTTTTATCTCCAGGCCGATTTCTACTAAAACCTCAAACGGCATCGTAACAATGGCTTGGTCGCCGATCCGAATCGCCTGGATGATGACGTTTTCTGTTTTTGGAGTTTCCGGCTCGGCGAATTTGACGATGTGGTTGGAGACAGAACCGGTTCGGCTGTGAATCGCGTCGCGTTCTTTGCTGGTGAGCTTCAGCAGGTTCATTGCTTTCTCTACTTCCTCGGCGGAGGGCTTCCGGTATGTGAGGGTGATTTCCCGCTGCCGGGTGGCGATGATGGGGGATTCGTCGTATTTTTCGATTTTCTTAATCGCCCGCCAGGCGGTATCAGCCGCTTTGGCAGCGACGATTCTGACCTGCTCGAATGGAGCGCGGGGTGGGCGCTGCAAAGTAAAGGGCAGATTGTTGATATCGCCACTCGATCCGTTGGTCATCATGGCCACGAAATTTGCAGGGGGATTGGAACCGCCAACCCGGTATGGCATGATCCTGGCAAATTCACCAAAATAGTCGGCGGAAGCCATCCCCACGACCTTGCCGTTGGGCTCGGTGACATTTGGAATACCGCCCACATAGTGAAGGGCATAGTTGGCAATGACACCGAGGGGTTTCCCTTTTGGAGTGCGGACATCAATTACGCATATTTCTGGATCAACCGGCCCGGCGGGTTTAATCATATCTGGTCCGCCGCCATTGGTGCGAACCAGGTCGTGTTCTCCGAGTGGATTGATCGTCGCGTCGGACCCCTCTTTGTAATACCAGCGGCGGTTGCGCACTTCGGTGGGTTCTTCGTCGGACGACGAGGCGACCCGGGCTGGTTCGAGAGATTCGATGGCGGCGAGCATCGCTTTTACCAGCCCTTCATTTCTGGTCTTTTCGTAGGCGATGCGGCCTGGAGAGGTGTCGCCGCCTTTCGGTGCGGTATGCGTGTGGGTGCCGGAGATCAACATTTGGTCCGGACGCCAGCCAGTTTTTTCTGCGACGATTCGTTTGGCCTCGTCCGTAAAGTCCCGACCAACGCCAATCGCATCCACCAGAGTGATGAGGGCACGCCCTTCTCCATTTTCAAATGCGATCGAGCGGACATGGAGCGGATCATGCACGTAGCTGGATGATCCCGAGCGAAGTTGAAAGGGCACCACGGTGGGCGAGATATCCGCCACCCCGGTCCCGGCGCGAAAATTCTGGGCGAAAGTGTGCGGCAGCCACAGGCATGAGGTGATCGAAAAAAACAGGCAAAATTTCATATCGTAAACAGGAAAATTAAATGGCAAATATATCTTTGGCGACGACACCATCAACGTCAGTCAGGCGAAAATCTCTACCTGCGTATCGGTAGGTCAAACGTTCGTGATCGAGGCCAAGAAGATGGAGGATGGTGGCATGAAGATCGTGAACGTGCATTTTGTTCTCGGCGGCGTAGTAGCCATAGTCATCAGTGGCTCCGTATGCATACCCCCCTTTTACTCCGCCTCCCGCCATCCACATGGTGAAGCCGTGGGGATTGTGGTCCCGCCCGTCATTTCCTTGCGCGGTCGGGGTCCGGCCAAATTCGCCGCCCCAGAGAACGAGGGTGTCTTCGAGGAGGCCACGAGCTTTTAAATCAGTCAGGAAACCAGCAATGGGGCGGTCCACTTCGGCGGCGTTTTTGGTATGCCCCTGGTAGAGATTGCCGTGCTGATCCCACTGGACATGGCTGTCGCTATGGGTCACCTGGACAAAGCGGACGCCCCGCTCCAGAAAACGCCGGGCCATGAGACACTGTCGGCCAAAATCCTCGGTAACGGGATCGTCGATGCCGTAGAGTTGCCGGGTGGCGCGGGTTTCCCCGGAAAGTTCCTGGACCTCGGGCATGGCTGTTTGCATGCGGTAGGCGAGTTCAAACGAGTTTAGTCGCCCTTCGAGGGCGGAGTTTCGACCGGCGACATCGATAAAATCCTGGTTCAGCGCCCCAATCAGATCCAGTTGGCGGCGCTGTTGGTCGGGAGTGAGCCGGGCGTTTTTGATGTGTTTTACAGTGGCCTGGGTGGCAGGCAAACTGGCATTCCCGATGGGGGTTCCCTGGCAATGAGCCGGTAAAAACGCCGATCCCCAGTTGTTCACTCCACCGTGAGCAAGGGTCGGGCAGATCGTGACAAAAGCGGGCAAATTTTCATTTTCCGTGCCGAGTCCGTAGGTCAGCCAGGAACCGAGGCTGGGGCGCACAAACTGGTCGGTGCCGGTGTGCAGCTTGAGCAGGGCTCCGCCGTGGGCGGGATTGGTGCCATGGACCGAGCGGAGAATGCAGAGATCATCAATGTGACGGGCTACATTCGGGAAAAGCTCACTGACCGGGAGACCACTTTCTCCGTGCTGATGGAATTTCCAGGGAGATTTCAGCAAATTACCCTGTTTGGCAAAGGTCACTTTGGGCAGATCAAACGGGAGCGGCTTGCCATGGTCGCGATCCAGAAGCGGCTTGGGATCAAAGGTGTCTACATGTGATGGGCCGCCCTTCATAAACAAAAACACAATTCGTTTGGCCCGGGCGGGGTGGTGGGTTGGTTTGGCGGCGAGGGGATTCTGCGCGGCCAGTGCCTCCTGGCCAAGTATGGCATTCAAAGCTACACTGCCGAAGCCAACGGCGGTCTGCTGGAGGAGGCGGCGGCGGCTGATGTTGGAAAGAGGTTTCATCGCAGATAGATAAATTCATTCCCGGCCAACAGGCTTTGGCAAATCAACGCCCAGGCATTTTCCTCGGACTGTACCCTGTTGGATGAGTCATTGTACCCTGTTAAGTCCGCAAAAAAATGCTGGATCCTTTGTGATTCGTGCTCGGTTGGGGCGCGCCCGAGAATCTGGTGATAGGCCTGGTCGATTTGGCCCGGCACGCCGGGTGCGACAGCCATGATCCGGTGGGCGAGGGCAGTGGACGAATCCATCACCAAATCATCATTCATCATCACGAGGGCCTGGGGAGCGATCACGGTTTCGTTCCTTTGTCCCGTCGGCATGGTGGGATCCGGGTAGTCAAATTGCTCAAACATGGGGTAGAGGTGATTCCGGATCACCGGTAGATAAATGGCCCGGCGGAGACTGTGGTAGGTGGTGTGATCTTCCGAAGTATGATTAAAGACAAACTGCCGATTGCGAAGCGGCAGGGTTTTGCCGCCCAGGGACTTGTCTAGTCGACCAGAAACGGCAAGGATACCATCCCTAATCTGCTCGACCTCGAGACGTCGCAAATTGGCCTTCCACAACAAGCGGTTTTCTGGATCGATGAGTTGCTGGGCAGACTCATTGGGATGGAGCGAGGCCTGTTGGTAGGTTTTGGAATTTAGAATCAGCCGATGCAGAGCCTTGATTGACCAGCCACTTTCGACAAAATAATTGGCCAGCCAATCCAGCAGCGCAGGGTGCGAGGGCCGGGCACCGGTGACCCCGAAGTTTTCAGTCGTGGTGACCAGTCCGGCACCAAAGTGCCAGGCCCAGATCCGATTTACAATCACCCGGGCGGTCAGACTGTGGTGGGGATTTGCCAGCCAAGTTGCCAGCTCGAGACGCCCGCTTTTTTCTTTGGGAAAGTTCGGATTGTTTTGATCCCACCGCATCACAGCTGGGAAGTTTCGCGATACTTTTTCCCCGAGGTTAAGGTGGCTGCCGCGGATATGGATCGCCAGTTCCGGCTCCACTTTGCCATCACAGACACTCATGACGCTGGGTTCATCCGGGGAGTTGATTTCAAAAGAGCGGGCTTCTTCCAGGAGACGATGGTATTGGGCCAGGGTTTTTTCATCAAAGGCGAGAGATTCCACACTTGGCACGGAGAGAAACCCGGAGTCATCCAGAAGGGCCAGGCGGGCGGACTCCGCCATAGGGTCATCGGGGATTTTGGCTTTCGGATCTTTTTTCAGAGCCTGGCGTACTTTCTCAAAAATTGGGGCGTAGTGGTTTCGGATCGAGTCACCGTCATTGAAGCGGTGCCAGGGCTCGAACACTGGATCATCCCGGTGAAAGGCAAGATGGGTGCGACAGTGGTGCAGCATCCGGGCATGCAGACCATTCGGTGCGGCGGCCTGCTCGATGATCGGAAGCGGAGTCATCACATCGATTTGTTTCGCAGCGACCAGATATTCCACTGCCTTGGCCCGGGCGTTGTTGCGGAGTTTGGCTATTTCCTGATTTTTGAAATCGGTGGCGATTTTGTTTTTCGCCGCGATTTGTTTTTCGACCTCTTTATATTTCACCAGTTCCGCCTCCGTAGCCAGGGAGTGTTCGTGCCATTTTTTGATGCCCGCGTCTGCGGGATGAAAAGTCAGGGTGCTCTTAAAAATGGCTGCCAGCGAGTAGTAATCCGCCTGTGAAACCGGATCAAATTTATGGTCGTGACACCGCACACAGCCGAACGTCATCCCGAGGAAAACTTTTCCGAACGTATCCATCTGCTCATCAATGATATCCATGCTGAGTTTGGCAAGATCTGGCTCAGCCAGGATTTTGGGGCCGAGTTGAAGAAATCCTGTCCCAGTGACGCTTTCCTGCGTGGCCCCGGTGACAAGATCCCCTGCGATTTGCTCGATCAAAAATTGATCAAAGGGTTTGTCGCGGTTAAAGGAATCCACCACATAGTCCCGATACCGCCAAGCTTGCCCGAAGCCTAGATTTTCATCGAGACCATTCGAATCAGCATACCTCGCGACATCCAGCCAATGCCGCCCCCAGCGCACTCCGTAGTGAGGGGAGGCGAGGAGTCTCTCCACCAGTTTGTGGTAGGCATCTGCAGATTTATCCTCCAGAAACTGATCGATTTCTTCTGGCGTTGGTGGAAGGCCGATTAGGTTTTGAGTCACTCGACGGATCAAGGTTCGCCGGTCAGCAGGCGGGGCCGGGCTTAAGTTTTGGGATTGTAGTCGGGCCTGAATAAAGGCGTCGATTGGTGAAGTGGCTCCATTTTTAGGCA
This sequence comes from Verrucomicrobiales bacterium, assembly GCA_041742015.1. Lineage (GTDB taxonomy): Bacteria > Verrucomicrobiota > Verrucomicrobiia > Verrucomicrobiales > DEV007 > Arctic95D-9. Next base: position 6,974 of record JBGSJM010000237.1, read on the forward strand.
CTGTGGCCACCTCTACCGGCTGGAATGACCAGAATTTTTTCCCTTCTTCGAGAGACATCCCACTTGGCTCAGGAGATGTTTCCGGATCACTTTCGCGGGGATCGGGCGCGCCCATGGTTACCCATTTTTCCAGAGCCTGAATCTCCCGGTCATCAAGACGATTTTTGGGTGGCATCTGCAGTTTTTTGTCGTGATAGCGAATCGCCTGGATCAAGAGACTAGCCCCGGTATCCCCTTTGATGATCGCTGCACCGCTGTCGCCGCCCCTGGCGAGATTCTCCCGGCTGTCCAGACGAAGTCCACCCTTGGTCTTGCCCGAGGCCGAGTGGCACTGGTAACAATGCTCCACCAGCACCGGGCGAATCTCTTTTTCAAAAAAATCGATCCCGGCATTTTCGGCACTGGTTTCCGCCCGACTCGTGGAGTTTGAGAAAAGCAGCAACAAGGCAAAAATGGATCTGGCGCACCCCATGATTGGTAAGTTAGGGTGGAAAATATTCTCCGTCACCTCCGACATCGCGTCCCGTGCTTCAGACGAGCCGCTTTTCGATCAATTTATAGCGATGATCATATTTGCCCTCATTATGATCCTTGCAGCAGCAATAACAGGCCACCGAGCGCTTCATCCGCTGAACTCGGTAAATCACCGTTTCACAAACCGGGCAAATATAGGCGTAGTTTTTCCGCTTCGTCGTGCGCCCCAGATTTAGGGTGTGACAGCGCTCTTCACCGGGGATTCCCAGATCAGCACAAGCCTGTTTCCATTCATCACCATGGGGCGAGATTCGCTTGCCGGGGTGGCGGGCATGGGCCACCACGTGAGCTAATTCATGTAAAAAAGTCTGCTCGATCTCCACGTCCCTGGTCGCATCTCCCAGAGTCTGGAGCCGCGGATTGATTTCGATTTTGCCACTGTTGGAATAAGCTCGTCCGGCCGTGGTCCGGAGTCGTTTGTTCCAAATGACCATGACTTTGTCCGCCACCGCATTGAGATCGAGCCCTCGCAACAGACGAATCGCCTGCTGGGTCAAACCCTCATCGTAACCGATGCGAATCATGATTTTTCTGGAATTTGCCGGATCGGTCATCGAAGAAATACGCTGCTTAAAATTATTTTCCGTTCACAAGCCTCTCTTTGGTTCCCTTATCAATCACGATGAGTTCTTCACCTTTGGTGCTGACGAAGGAATTTGGTGGAACGCTTTCCCGAAGAGATACGTTTGCCGCAATCGTAGTGCCTTTGCCAATGGTTGTCTCTCCCCCCAAAATCGTGGCATGCGGGTAGATAATGACCTCGTCCTCCACATTTGGGTGGCGCTTGTTTCCTTTGATGATGTGGCCTTCCCCGTCTTTTGGGAAATTTCGAGCCCCCAGGGTGACCCCGTGATAAAGCTTCACGTTATTGCCAATCACACAGGTTTCGCCGATGACCACACCGGTTCCATGATCGATGAAAAAATGGGTGCCAATTGTCGCTCCCGGGTGAATGTCGATACCGGTGAGACCGTGGGCATATTCGGTCATAATCCTCGGGATTAGAGGCACTTTCAGTTTATCAAGCGCATGGGCGCAGCGCTGGATGGCGATCGCAGTGATGCAGGGATACGCCAAAATAATCTCGTCGCGATTCCGGGCTGCCGGATCACCCTCATAAGCCGCATCCACATCGGTTTTCAGAATCTGACGCAGCTTGGGGAGTTGACCGAGAAATTCGCAGGCCACGTTATGGGCGGTTGTGGAATGGTCTGCGGATTTGACATTGTGCTCATCTTGTCCGTCCCGAAAACGCATCACCTTTGCGATTTCGCCGGTTAAAACCACCATCAAATGGGCGATTCGCTCGCTGGAAATCACCTCCAATTCTTCAGCCGAAACCGGTTCCTTGTCGTGATACCCTGGGAACAACACCTGCAGCAGACTGTCACAAGCTGCCCTGACCTTCCGATTGGATGGCAGGTTCGAACTGTCGATCCGATTGATTCCTCCCACCTCACGGTAGGAATCTATCAGCAGATCCACGATTTCTCTTAAGCGATTCTCCATTTCTAGCAGTGGACAAATTATCTAAGGTTTCAGAAATTTTCAAAGTCTAAAAAATTCCTTTTTCCTTATAGGTCGGTTTTCCCTCCGATTCAACAGGGTACAATGACAAATTAAACAGGGTTCAATCGGTGACTAAACAGGGTACAATCCACTCGGGTTTTTGGTGACCCTGTTCCAGTGCTGACCACTTCTAAAATCGTCACCGGGGTCGTCCCCATTTGGGGCGGGATCGGTCCCATTTGGGGCGGGATCATCCCCATTTGTGGCGGGATTGGTCCCATTTGGAGCGGGATCGTCCCCATTTGGAGCGGGATCGTCCCCATTTGCGGCGGGATTGGTCCCATTTGCGGCGGGATCGTCCCCGTTTGCGGCGGGATTGGTCCCGCTGGCCAGGGGTGCGGCCCCAAAGTGACCGTAAACTACTGATAACAGGTATGGTAGAGTCCAGACGGACGTAGCGTTGGCGTCCGTGGGGAGTTGCCGACAGTTACCTTTGGTTATTTTTTTTGCGGCTACGGATGTACGGAGTTTGATATTGGGCGTGTTTCAGCTACGGGTAGGTATGAAACTCAAATCAATCACATTTTTGGCTGGTTGCGCGATCGCCGCGATCTCGGTTGTAAAGGCTGCTCCGGGCGTTTGGACTGATTCGTCGGATCCTTCCCTGCCCGTGGATTTCAAAATTCAGGGTGAATACAAAGGGGAAATGGGCGGTGCCCAGGTCATTGCCCTTGGAAAAGGGAAATTTCAAGCGGTCCTCTACCCAGGTGGGCTCCCCGGGGCGGGTTGGGACCAGAAAAATCGTAGCTTGCTGACCGGATCGCTCGACGGGGAAAAGGCCGTTTTCAGCCCGGCAGAGGGAAAACGGAAATACCTGGCTGGGTCGGCGGATGAATTTTCCGCCACCGACCCATTCCCACCCCAGGGGCACCAAGCCTGCACCGGAACCATCGCTGATGGCAAGTTCACCGGAAAAACCGCTGATGGCACCGATTTCAGCCTCAGCAAAGTTGAGCGGACCAGCGAAACGATGGGGGCCGCAGCTCCGGCGGGAGCCAAAGTGCTCTTTGATGGCACCAACATTGATGCTTTTAAAGGTGGTCGACTGGACGCCGCCACCAAACTCCTCAACACCGATGGAAGCGACGTCGTGACCAAGGACAAATTTAATAATTACACCATGCATATCGAGTTTATGTTGCCTTTCAAGCCAGAAGGCCGAAGCCAGGGCCGGGGCAACAGTGGTTTTTACCAGGTAGATCATTACGAAGTGCAGGTGCTTGATTCTTTCGGGCTGGAGGGCAAAAACAACGAATGTGGCGGCGTTTACACGAAAGCCGAGCCGCTGATTAACATGTGCGCCCCTCCGTTGAGCTGGCAGACCTATGATGTGGAATTCACCAACTCAGTCGCTGATGAAAAGGGCAACAAAATTAAGAACGCTTTTTTGACGGTCAGACACAATGGGGTGGTCATTCATGACAAACTGGAAATCAACGGAAAAACGGGAGGTGCGCGGGGCGAACCCGAAGGCACACCCGGTCCCATCAAACTACAGGGCCACGGTAACCCGCTGCAGTATCGTAATATCTGGATCGTCGAGAAGCCATAGTGGTAGGCCGTGAAACCACAGTTCTTCATCCTTTTTCTGATTTGGCCACTGGCGATGGCATGGTCTGCCCGGGGCGCGGCTCCCAACATTGTTATCATTCTCGCGGATGATCAGGGCTGGGGCGACCTGAGCGTTAATGGGAACAAAAATCTCTCGACCCCGAACATCGACTCCCTGGCGAGGGATGGAGCTATTTTGGAGCGATTTTTCGTCTGTCCGGTTTGCTCGCCGACCCGGGCGGAGTTTATGACTGGTCGCTACTATGCCCGCAGCGGAGTCCGGGGAACTTCCATCGGGGAGGAGCGGATGAATCTCGACGAAAAAACCATCGCTGAGAGCTTCAAAGCTGCCGGCTACGCCACGGGAATTTTCGGCAAATGGCACAACGGCTCCCAGCACCCCTACCACCCGAACGCCCGTGGGTTTGATGAGTTTTACGGGATCACCTCGGGGCACTGGGGACATTATTTTGATCCTATTCTGGAACACAACAATGAGTTGATCCGGGACAAGGGGTATATCGCGGACCTGTTTACGGACAAGGCGATCGGCTTTATCGAATCGAACAAGGAAAAGCCTTTTTTCTGTTATCTACCCTTCAACACGCCCCATTCCCCCATGCAGGTGCCAGACGAATATTGGAACCGCTTTGCGGAAAAGCCCATCACCATGCATCACCAAAATCCGGAGCAGGAAGAGATGCCCCATCTGCGGGCCGCCCTGGCGATGTGTGAGAACATTGATTGGAATGTGGGTCGTCTCCTCGCCCGGCTTGATAAGCTAAAACTCGCCGAAAACACCATCGTGATCTATTTCAGCGACAACGGCCCCAATGGCTGGCGTTGGAACGGCGGCATGAAAGGCCGCAAGGGCGCGATTGATGAGGGCGGGGTACGGGTTCCCTTCCTGATCCGCTGGCCGGGCCAGATTGCTCCGGGCCGAAAAATCCCAAAAATCGCAGGGGCCATCGATCTGCTCCCCACGCTGGCAGATTTGGCGGAAGTTAAAATCCTGAGCACCAAACCACTTGATGGTACCAGCCTGAAACCCCTGCTTCTCAGCGAAGAAACCGAGGATTCCTGGCCGGACCGGGTCCTTTTCTCTATGGGCACACCGGGCAAAAAAGGTAAGCTCCAAATCAGCGCCAGAAACCAGCGTTTCCGTCTCGACACTGCGGGGAAACTCTACGAGCTGGCCACCGATCCCGGGCAGGAGATCGATGTCGCGGCGAAGCATCCCCGGGTGGTAACGGAATTGACCTCAGCCACAGAGGCTTTTTCCACCGAGGTTGAGCCCATTTTTGTCGGTCCCGATGACCGCCCTTATCCGGTGGGTTATGCAGCGACCACTCAACTCTCCGCCAGAGATGGCAAGCCACAGGGTGGAGTTGTCCGCAGCGCCAAGGCACCCAATTGTTCCTACTTCACCAACTGGACCACACGGGAGGGTGCCATGACCTGGGACATCGAAGTCGCTGAGGCCGGAGATTTTGAAGCCATCATCCACTACACCTGTGCCGCAGGTGATCAGGGTTCCACCATCGAGTTGAGTTTCCAGGGTGAAAAGCTAGCCACCAAGATCGGCGAGCCACACGATCCGACGCTTTACGGCATGGAAGCTGACCGCACCCCGAATCGTGGTCCCGAGTCGTATGTCAAAGATTTTAAACCACTTTCCATCGGCAAAATTCGCCTGGCCAAAGGGCGCGGACCCCTGACCCTGCGAGCCACTGAGATACCAGGCAAAAGTGTGGCTGATGTGCGCTGGGTGATGTTAAAGCGGAAGTAGGCGGCGACGGCAACAAACCATCAATGCCCTTGCCACGAGCCGGGCCTGACGCCATGTTGACTTGTTATGCCGGATTTTCGCTTAATGTCTCCGTTTTCGCCGCAGGGCGATCAGGCTCAGGCCATCGCCAAGCTCACCAAATCACTTCTCGCCGGGAATCGGCACCAGACCCTACTTGGAGTGACGGGATCGGGGAAGACTTTTACCGTGGCCAATGTTATCGCCAATCTTGGGAAACCTACCCTGGTCATTTCCCATAATAAAACGCTGGCTGCCCAGCTTTATAGCGAGTTCAAGGCGTTTTTCCCGGACAATGCAGTGGAGTATTTTGTTTCTTATTTCGATTATTATCAGCCCGAAGCCTATATCCCGCGCACTGACACCTACATCGAAAAAGATTCCTCCATTAACGAGGAAATTGAGCGACACCGCCTCTCAGCGATGAGTTCGCTGCTCACCCGGGAGGATGTCATCGTGGTAGCCAGCGTCTCCTGCATTTACGGTTTGGGATCGCCGGACGATTACGCCGGGATGATGATCCCGCTCCATGTCGGCATGGAAAAGGATCGTGATGACTTTCTCCGCGAACTGGTCGGGGTGCTTTACGAACGCAACGATATCGCATTCTCGCGCGGGAACTTCCGGGTCCGCGGTGATGTGGTGGAGATCTACCCCGCCTATCTCGACAACGAGGCGATCCGGGTGGAGTTTTTCGGGGACGAAATCGACCGAATCTCCACGATTGATCCTCTCACCGGAAATGTCCGGATGCAGTTGCCTCGCTTCACTTTTTACCCCGCGAAACAGTTTGTGACCCCGGCGGATAAGATGGCCAAAGCAATGAAACTGATTCGTGCTGAGATGACCGAGCAAGTCGCGAAATTCGAAGCCGAGGAAAAATATCTCGAAGCCCAGCGAATCAAACAACGGACCGAATACGATCTGGAAATGATGAAGGAAATGGGATTCTGTCAGGGCATCGAGAACTATTCCCGCCACCTCACCCAGCGGGATGTGGGCAGCAAACCCGGAACGTTGATCGATTTTTTCCCAAAAAAACACCTCGTGGTGATTGATGAGTCCCACGCCACCGTTCCCCAGATCGGCGGGATGTATGAAGGGGACCATTCCCGTAAAAAAACGCTGGTGGAGTTTGGCTTTCGTCTCCCCAGTGCGTTGGATAACCGGCCCCTAAAGTTTCCCGAATTTATGGGTGATACCGATCAGTTGATTTACGTCAGTGCAACGCCCGCCTCCTTTGAGATCAAAAATTCCGTGGTCGGTGTCACCGATTTTATCCCCCACGTTAAGAAAAACATTGGTGATTCCGAATTGGTCCCCGAGCGGTTGCCAAGAGTCTCCGGCAGCGAACAACCCGTGGAGCGGTTTGATCCGTGCAAAAAGGGCGTTGATCTCATCGTGGAGCAAATCATCCGGCCCACGGGCCTGATCGATCCAGTCATCACCCTGAAACCGCTCAAAGGGCAAATCGACGAGACCATCGAGCTTTGTCGCCAGCGGGTCGAAATCAATGAGCGGATTCTGGTGACCACCCTGACCAAGCGGACCGCAGAAGACTTGACCGACTACCTGCGGAAAGTCGGCCTAAAAGTCCGCTACATTCACGCCGATGTGGATGCCATCGAGCGGGTCGAAATTCTCCGCAGTCTCCGGGCGGCGGAATTTGACATCCTCGTGGGTATCAACCTCCTTCGTGAAGGACTTGATCTCCCAGAAGTTAGCCTGGTCTGCATTCTTGATGCCGACAAGGAAGGCTACCTGCGAAGCGAAACCAGCCTGATCCAAACCGCCGGACGCGCAGCCCGCCATGTCAATGGAGAGGTCGTTCTTTTTTGCGACAAAATCACCAAATCGATCCAGGCACTCATCAATATCAGTGACTATCGCCGGGCCAAACAATTGGAGTACAATGAAAAACACGGCATCACTCCCCGGAGCACCAAGCGTGGTGACCAGGACAGTCTGAGAATGTATGTCGCGGGCAAAGAGGTGGAAACTTCCATGGTCGGTGAAAACAATCTGGACGACCTTGCTGTGCTCAAAGAACTCGAAGAGGAAATGCAGGAAGCCGCCGGAAAGTTGGAATTCGAGCGAGCCGCTCTAATCCGTGATCAAATCAATTCGCTGCGGCAAAAAATTGGGCAACCTCAGTTAAAAAGTTCGGGTACATTTCCTCAGAATTCCAAAAAGAAGAAGGTGAAATATTGATTGGTTGCCACGTAAAGATTTTAACACCAACGCCGTGTAAACAGAATTATAACTTGAACAATAGAAAGAGTTCTTAACTTTATAGAATATATGATAAAGTTTCTAATTTTGAGATTCACTCTTGCAAAAACAAGGAGCAGGACCTAAATTCTTGGAAACATGGCAAACGAAACAGTATTAGCAGACAGAGCAAAGAAAGCGCGTCGTATTGTGCGCAATCCCTCCCTTTATAAGGTGTGTATGGGGTGTGATTCAATTGTGGCGACTAAAGTTAATATTTGTCCAAACTGTCATGCTTATCGCTTCAAAAGTGACGAAGACTTTGTGATTGCCCAGGCCAAAGCTTTGTCGACCCGTGAGCAAAATTCGGTTGTGGCAGAAGATCTTCTGTAAACCAGCGAGAAAGATTCCCTCAACTGGAGAATTTTTCTTGCAAACTGGCGGATAAGCTTCACCTTAGCCGCCCCCGGTGCGGGCTGTAACCATCCAGCGCAAATTTTTTTGGGTAGATTCCTGAGCGGTCAAAGGGGGCAGACTGTAAATCTGTGGGCTATGCCTTCGAAGGTTCGAATCCTTCTCTACCCACTTCATTTTGCAAAAAAAAGAGTTAAGCGGCTCGCTTAACTCTTTTTTGTTGATCGCTGCGGATGCAGCCGACTTTACCCTGTTTAATCGGAGGCTGTACCCTGTTTAATTTATTGTCCCTTAGTCTGTTTTGTCTCCGGATTGCGGAAAAAGATGATGAAGATGATCAGTACTCCAAACGCCCCCCAGGCGGGGATCCGCCAGATGGCCTCCCAATCGTGAGAGAGTCCATTAACCGGGGTCGCCAGGGTGTGGGCAGACATTACCTTGCCGGCCAGGAATGTGCCGACGAGCGCACCGACGCCCCACAAGATGAAGGCGATGAAGCCCTGCGCAGCACCGCGGGTACGTTCAGGGGCTTCATCATCGACGTAGAGCTGCCCGGCAATGAAGAGGAAATCGTAACAGGCACCATGGAGCAGGATTGCCGCAAAAATGAGTGCAGCCTGGGCACCGTCCGTCCCGGCACTGCTGGAAAGGAGAAAATAGCGAACCACCCAACAGGATATGCCGATAAATATGGTGAGCTTATAGCCGAAGCGCTTTAGAAAGAAGGGGAGTAACAGAAAGAAGAAGATATCTGACAATTGTGCAAGTGAGGTCTTTGCCAACATGTTCTCCCATTTCAACTCGGTGAGGTAAACTGAAAGGTTGACGAAGTAAAAGTAGAGCGGGATGCAGAT
>JBGSJM010000238.1:0-11169 GCA_041742015.1 Verrucomicrobiales bacterium
AAAGTAATCGACCGGTTGTCATTGCGGAAAAAGGTGTTATTCAAAAGATAGCTATGACTGAGATCACCACAGAGGAAAGCCGTAAACCCGATAAGACTAAGAGTGGCAACGGCAGCCGGAAAATCCTGTCAGGCATGGCGATCATTCTTTCTGTAGGGCTGAACCGGATTACGCTCGCGGTGATCGCCATTTTTGCCTTTCATTACAGAGATGATGCACAGGCTCTGCTAAAGTCCTACCCGGAAAGCGAGAAACTGGAAAAAACCGAACCCTTCAAACTCGTGGACAATTTCCTCGCAGGCAAACTGCTCAATGGGAGTTTTCCTGAACCCGGCATCTACGAGGACGCCCCACCGTTGGATCAACCTGCGGCCGCCCCTGCCATGGCCGAAGGCATCAAGTCACTCAGCGAGACTGATCAGGATGTTCACGTGGTCCTCATCCATGGCATGAAGCAGCACCCACTCGGAACCAACGATGGATTCGATGATCTCCGGCCTGAACTGGCGGGACTAAAAAGCTATGAGCACCTCAAAAACGCCCTCGGCTACTGGCGCGATCCCTGGGCCTGGGATAAAAAGTTCGAACTGTTCAACAAATGGCCCAAAGATGATAAAGACCCGTACCCCGACTACGTAACGACCCGCAATCGCATCGTCCAGAAAGCGGTCGCCTGGAACTTCAAAAATCTCATTACCAAGTATTGTGACAAATCCCGGCATGAGCTTCCGCCCCAGCTCACGGATCAAAACATCAATGATTTGCAGCCCCTCGATCTCGAATGGGGTGAGCCCGGCCAAACTTTCTTTCCCAATCCCGATAGTATTGCCGTCAATGAGGTTCCATTCCTCGAACTCAAACACCGTGGCGAAGTTCTCGGATTTCTTTATCGGCTCACCGCCCGGCCGCAGGTCAACTCCACGGGACATATCCATTTTTACGTTGTCGTCTGGAATATTCACAGTTCGGTGATCAAAGAAAATGTTTACGGATCGTGGGATAACTTCGATTACAACCGGGATCGCCTCAACCCGCCCTTCAATCGCGGATTAACCGGCGACTACGATTGGATCGTCGACCGCCATCGGATGGAAGTCAGCCGCTGGCTGAAGCGCGACATGCTTAACTGGGGCTTCACCGATGCTACCATTTACCTGCAACGGGAAGGCTTCGCCTTTGAGTGGGCTATCGCCGAGGCCCTGACCGTCATGGGCGGGCACCTTGACGCGAGCAAAAAGGACCGCATCGTTGTCGTTACCGAAAGCCTCGGCAGCACCATCACCCTCAACACCGTCAATCAGATGCTGGCCGACAAAGTGGCCCACGGGCCAGTCGGTAGCACCCCCTCTAATTCGGGCGACGGTAGCTTCCGGCTCCGCCACACCCGTTTTCCATTGGTCGACGATGACTTAGCCAGCTACACAGCCAAACTTCGCGAAGTGAAAGTGAACGACAAAAGCAGCGAATTCGACAAGCTGCGGATTGAGCAGGGCATCCCGAATTTTGTAAAAAACCTCGAAGCCAAGGGCGCGTGGCAGAAGCAGGCGCTTCTCAAGCTAGGCAACTATATCGAGGGCAAAGAGGCCAGGGACAAGGTGCTCTTCTTTATGTTCGCCAATCAGTTTGGCCTCATCGAGGCCGGTTCCGGCAGGGAGACACAGTGGCGGATTGAGGACTTCAGCCAGTCCTTCCGCGATCTTTCCCGGGTCATGTCCCGGGACAACTCGATTGAGTTTCCCCCGTCACCCACGAGTCATTCAGAATACAGTGGTGTTCTCGAAGCTTTCCAGAATTTCGCCCAGTTGGTTGAGGAAAAGGGCGAAGCAATCGCAATGGCGAAACTGAGAAAACACATCGTCCACCTGACCCCGCCGTACTACAACCAGGTCGGCAAGCTGGACGAGCAAGACAAAAACAAACGCAGCCAGTTCGATGTGGACTCGCTGCAGATCGTCTCCTTTTACGATCCGAACGATTTGCTCGGCTATCCACTGCCCTCGCGCTCCAAAAGGGGTGGTGTAGCCATTCCGGTGAAGAATATCTACGTTGACAACGGCGGAAAACGAGGCGGCTACCGGCTCGGCGATCACGACTTCCGCGTCTGCGATCCGGGACGCGCCCACACCGGCGGCTACCAGAGGAACGACCGGGTCTTCGACAAGATGTGGGAAATGAAAGAAACGCCACTCGCCCCGCAGAATCCGGCTAATCCCTGATTATTTCGTGTAATCGCCATTTAAGGCAGTGTAATCTCCATTCAAGCTTTCAATTCGACGAAGGTAAAAGACTTTTCGCCGCCCTCTCCGTCCCGAAGCGAGTCTAATGTGGAGTTGGTTTCCGGTGCAATCTGAGTAAGCAATCGGTATTCGCCGCGCACTTTTCTTCGTGCTTGTCTCCAGGTGATAAGCGTCGAGTATTTGAGGCCACGCGCTTTGGCGAATTTGGTTCCAGACAAACCGCTTTTCTCAAATTCATCGAGGATCGCGTCGCGCAGATCCGCAGGAGTCATCACACGGCCCAGAACGTCTGTTCGCAGGATTCTCTCATGGTACTGGGAATCCGGGGCTGATTCGTAGTTACTATATGCCATAGCCCATATCCTACGACGGATAGTGCTTATGACTAGATGTGCTGCTTTTGGCGCTTACGGTCAATCGACGTTCAGAACGGTTCAATCGACGTTCGGAACGGGTCAATCGAAATTCGGCGCTCCAAAGGGGGGATCGACGCTTGGAAAGGGTTTTTTATCCCTCGGGAACGCAGGTTATTACCAGCGAATTACGTGGTCGCATGCGTGCCTCTAAGGGGGAAGATGCGATTTAACAGGGTACAATCGGCGATGCAACAGGGTACAATCCGGGCGAAACTACAAAAATTGAAATTTGCATTTGATAAATATCTAACCTTTGCTAAGGATTTAATTGATCGTAATCATATTATTATGGAATTATCAAAATACATCGAAGCAATCAAGGCCGCGCTGGCTGGGAAACTTGGTTTTCCGGGTGTTGCCACTGTGGAAGCCTTTATGAGCAGTGAAGGGAACCTGCATGGGGGAAATGTTGCCATAGACGGAAAAAACTTCAGTCTGGGAAAATTGTTTGCCCCGGCACCGGTCACAAGTGATGGGGTTCGCGTTCGTTTTAACATCAGTGTTTCCTGACAAATAGGTTCGGCCTTGCGGAATTAAGGTTCTGGAGGATTAAGAGCCAACAAAAACTTCGCATTTGTCTTCAAATGCGAAGTTTTTTTCTGTGAAATATGGGGGCTTTTGTGTTAGGTCGCGTTTGCCGAAGTGTTTAAACCATGGAAACTGGAAGTGTTGTAGCGGAGAGACCCTGTCCAATCACCGGGGGGCGTGAATGTCAGGTGGTGGCGACTCGCGCTCGGGAGGGGCATGCCTTGCGAAATGTGATTTCAAAAGACAGCGGTCTGATTTATGTCGATCCACTTCCAATTGAGGATCTGTCGCAGTTTTATAAGGAGGATTATCGGAAGGCCTACAAAAATGTGGTGACACCGAAGAAAAAACACATTTATCGGGCTGGTGGTGTGGCCCTGGACCGCTGGAAACGATTAAAGAGCTATCTTCCCAAAGGGACCAGGGCGGTCGATTTTGGGGCGGGTGGGGGGGAATGGGCCTATCTGTTGAAAAGCCGGGGGGTGGACATTTTCGGAATTGAGCCGAATCAGGGTTATGGCGGGTTTGCCAGGGAAAGTTATGATCTGAATCTTTTTCTGGGGATGTATCAGGAAGCGAATGTGGAGCGGGGATCGTTTGAAGTGGCCACTCTGTTCCATGTGTTGGAACATCTCAAAGATCCGGTGGATGACGTCCGCAATATGAGTGCTTTTTTGAAGGATGGAGGTTATTTTGCCATCGAGGTACCGGATATTCTTTATGCTGCGATGCGCTTCGACCACAAATGGCACGATGGGCATCTCTTTGGCTTTGATATAAAAACCCTTGAGGGCGTGGTTAACAGCGCTGGTCTCCACACGGTGAGGCTTGAGAAGCAGGGGGGGAATCTCTTTGGTATTTTTCAGAAACGGGACGGTGAAAAAGTGCTCAGCCCCGATTTGAGTGGGCATTGCGAAGAGGCGTTGCAGGAGATGGGGAATGGGCGGCTCAAATATTGGTTTTTCCCGAGCACATACTTGAAAGTCTTTTACAAAGTGGGGCGTGCCATCAAGGAAAAAGTCCTGGTGTCGTCGAAAAACGAGGGGCGGGAGATTCTTGACAGTCTTTATCGGAACGCTTTATGAAGGTTTCGAATTGGCTGTCTAAACGTTTGATTGTTACGGAAAGTTCTGAGAATTGTTAGGATAGTGAAACTTTCAGGACTCGTCTTTTGAATTTCATCTTCTCCGTGGAAGGGTTTGCATCTAAGGTTGGACACAATTTGAGAGGGGATAATAGTTGATGAGAGAGATGTATCACGGGTCTCCTGAAGGGGCTGACAGGTCGGCGGGTATTTTGGTGCCGTCGTTTTCGATTCGCACGGGAGAAGCTCTTGGGATCGGAGATACAGAGGGGGTCAGGCAAATGATCGATTTTGCAGCGGAGCAAAAATTTGGTTTTTTGCAGTTGCTTCCAATCAATGAAATCGGGCCTGACAACAGCCCGTACAATGCGATCAGTTCGGTGGCATTGGAGCCGATTACGATTGATTGCCGCCCCGGGATTGGTTTGGTGGATTTGGGAAAAGAGACTTACGACACGATCTTGCGTGCTCATGATTTTTCCAGTTTTGATGATGGACCGGTGAATTATCAGGCAGTCCGTGCGTTGAAGAGATCTCTGCTGGAGCAGGCTTTTGCTCAATTCAAAGCCAGTGTCTTTGGAAAGGGCGGGCCCCGTGATAAGGGTTTTCTGGCTTTTTGCCGCGAAGAGGATGTCTGGCTGGACGATTATTGTGTGTATCGCTTTTTGATGGAATTGGAGGGTCAGAATCCCAACTGGCAATCATGGGCCCCCCAGTGCCAGACTTTACACGGGGCGCAGTCGTTTATTGAAGCTGCCATGAAAAGTGGTGATAAAGAACGAGCTGGGTATTGGATGTTGTTTTTTGCCTATGTGCAGTGGGTGGCCCGTTCCCAGTGGAAAGCGGTGGCCGAATATGGGCGACAGCGCGGGGTGCAACTCATGGGAGATATCCCGATCGGTATCAGTGTGGCCAGTGCCGATGTGTTTGCGTATCGGGAAATTTTCAATCTTGATTGGTATGGGGGTGCTCCCCCAGAGGTACATTTTAAGGATGATGAATTTGTTCAGAAATGGGGGCAGAACTGGGGTATTCCCCTTTATCGTTGGGATGTTTTGAAGGAACGCCAATACGATTGGTGGCGGCAGCGGGTGCACAAGACGGCTGAAATCTGCGGGATGTTCCGGGTGGATCACGCTCTGGGATTTTATCGAATTTTTTCTTTTCCGTGGAATCCTGTGCGAAATAGCGAATTCCTGCCATTAAGTAGGGAAGAGGCTGCGGCACGCTGCCAGGGTCGGCTTCCTGGCTTTCTCCCCCGAGATGATGACAGTGAGGAGAATAAAGCCGCGAACCGCAGGGAAGGGGAAGTGTATTTTCGGGTGATGATCGAAGCAGCAGGCGGTTCGGAAATTATTGCCGAGGATCTGGGCATGGTTCCCGATTACGTGAGGCCGAGTCTGGAGTCGATGGGGATTGCCGGCATGAAAGTTCCTCAATGGGAGTTTGCTGATGGTAGTGTGGCGAGAGGGGGGGATTATCCTGAAATCTCTTTTGCTACGTACACGACTCACGATCATGCGGCGCTCAAGGTTCAGTGGGATGAACAGAGAGAGATAATTCTCACAGCCCCGCCAGGTAGTCACGAGTGGAATGAGGCGAGGCACTTTATTTCAACTTTGATGGATTATTGCAGCATTGGAGTGACCCAGTTTGATGAATTTCCGAGGTATGACCGGAATTTTCTGGATGCATTATTTTGGACCTTGTCGTTATCCAACTCCCGCCGGGTGGCAATGATGATTACTGATTTGATTTATTCCAGCGACCGAATCAATGTTCCCGGGGTGATAAGTGATCGAAATTGGACTTATCGCCTCCCGGTCACGGTGAAAGCTCTCCGAGAAAACGAAGAGTGGGGATGGATGCGTGATATGTCGAAAAATATCTTGAATGAAACCGGGCGGGCGATGAAGGTGCCTGGCATATAAAGCAAAGATTTTTTCAACAGATGAGTAATCCTATTCGAGTTTCAGTAACTGGTGCTGCCGGTCAGATCGGCTATTCCCTATTGTTTCGCATTGCCAGCGGAGCGATGTTTGGTCCCAATCAAAAAGTGTGTTTAAATCTGATCGAGATTGAGCCAGCGATGAAGGCGCTGGAAGGGGTGGTGATGGAACTGGACGACTGTGCATTCCCTCTGCTGGAGGACATCCGCGCCACTTCTGATTTGAATGCCGGATTTTCGGGAACAAACTGGGCGCTTCTGGTGGGCAGTGTTCCCAGAAAACAGGGGATGGAGCGGAAAGATCTCCTTGGGATCAATGGTAAAATTTTCACCGGGCAGGGACAGGCCATTGCCCGAAATGCAGCGGCTGATGTTCGCACGTTGGTGGTTGGTAATCCCTGTAACACCAACTGTCTGATCGCCATGAATAGTGGACGTGATGTTCCTTCTGATCGGTGGTATGCGATGACTCGCCTCGATGAAAACCGCGCCAAATCGCAACTGGCCCAAAAAGCGGGGACTCATGTGAGCCAGGTTTCCAATCTGACTATCTGGGGAAATCATTCCGCCACTCAGTACCCGGATTTTTATAATGCCAAAATAGAAGGGGTTCCCGCTGTTGAAAAAATCTCCGACAATGTCTGGCTAGAAGGTGCGTTTATTGAAAAGGTTCAAAAACGTGGGGCTGCGATTATTGAGGCGCGCGGCTTATCTTCTGCGGCTTCTGCGGCCAATGCAATTGTCGATTCGGTTCGCAGTATCGTGACTCCGACACCTGCAGGTGATTGGAACAGTCTCTGTGTCTGTTCGGACGGAAGTTACGGAATCGACCCCGGTTTGATCTTTTCGTTTCCGATGGTGAGTAATGGCAGCAAACTGTCAATGGTTAAGAATTTGCCGTTGAATTCATTCAGTCAGGCTAAGATCAATGCGACGTTGACCGAGCTGCGGGAAGAGCGGGAAGCGGTTGCAGACTTGCTCCCAGAATAAGGTGAGTCGGGTGTCACTTTTGGGGCCTATTCTGGGTTGTGTAAAGTTCAAGAAAATAAGGAAGTATTAAATTATCTCAACTTGACGAACCGTTCACTCTCTCTTTAGTCTAAATAGCTTCGCATCTATCAAAAAATCAGCAAATAGATTATAGGTAGCGGGTGTTTTTATATTTTTTGTAATTTTGGGATAATATAAGGGACTTCTTGGCGAAATTTTGCCTCGTAGAAGTTTTGTGTGTTATTTCCTTTGGTTGAAAAACTTGGATAATCATGTCACGAACAGAATCAAATACGCGTGAGCCTTTGGCTATTGTCGGTATGGGCTGCCGCTTTCCGGGAGGCGTCTCGGGGCCAGAGTCTTACTGGGAAATGTTAGTTGAGGGTCGCTCCGGGATTATTCCAGTGCCTGAAGATCGATGGAACCGCGAACGCTGGTATCATTATAACGTGGATATACCGGGAAAGATGATCACCAAGTGGGGTGGTTTTATTCATGACTTTGACAAGTTTGATGCTCAGTTTTTTGGAATTTCTCCGCGCGAAGCTCTGCGAATGGATCCCCAACAGAGATGGTTGCTGGAGACCGCATGGGAGGCACTTGAGGATGCGGGCATTTCGCCCAAGAGCATTCGTGGATCAGAAACAGCAGTATTTGTTGGAATCGCTTCAAATGACTATGCGAACGTTGCGCAGAGCGATCCCAAGAATGTCGATGTTCATACGAATTCAGGATCGACCCTTTCCATTGCTTCGAACCGGATTTCTTATCTATTCGACTTCAAGGGACCTTCGGTTTCAGTCGACACTGCTTGTTCATCAGCCCTCGTGGCGGTAAATCTGGCTTGTGAAAGCATCTGGGGAGGGCAATCCATAATGGCGCTGGCTGGTGGGGTGAATGCCCTTTTGACGCCCGATGCGTCAATTGGATTCTCCAAAGCGTCCATGCTTTCGCCAAGTGGCCAGTGTTTTGCGTTTGATGCCAGGGCCAATGGCTATGTTCGGGGCGAGGGTGCCGGAATGTTGGTGATCAAGCCGCTTTCCAAAGCACAACAAGATGGGGACCGCATTTATTGTACGATTCGTGCGGCGGTGATTAATCAGGACGGAACCACCTCGTCAATGACAGTGCCGGGTGTGGAAACTCAGGCGGCGATGCTGACCGTAGCCTATCGGCAGGCGGGCATGGAACCCAAGCAGGTGCGATATATGGAAGCGCACGGAACCGGAACACCTGTGGGTGATCCGATTGAAACACGCGCTCTGGGGATGGTTCTTTCTCGCGGCCGTGCAGAAGGGGATACATGCCTAATCGGTTCGGTTAAAACCAATGTTGGACATCTGGAGTCTGGTTCCGGGGTGGCGGGTCTGATGAAGGCGGCGCTGGTGTTATATCATGATACCGTTCCGGCAAACTTGAACTTTAAAACGCCGAATCCCAATATTCCATTTGATGAATTTAAGCTTGTCGTGGCTGATAAATTGCAGCCGCTGCCACACCTTGAAGGGTATCTGCCGGTAACTGCGGTAAACAGTTTCGGCTTCGGCGGGACTAATTCCCACATTGTATTGGAGGCTGATCCAGCCTCGGTAAAATCGAAGAGAAAGCCGGCGAAAAAGCTACTGGCAGAGCGCCCGGTGCTTCTTCCGATTTCGGCTCGAGGCGATGATGCTTTGCGAGATACCGTGGTCAATTGGCGTCGTTATTTGCGCAGTCATGAAGATATTGATGTCCGAAAAATAGCGGCTGCGGCTGGCACCAAGCGCGAGCATCATGACAATCGTCTCTGCGTGCTGGGGACCAGTCATGTTGATCTTTCCAATCAGTTGACCGAGTGGCTGGCAGGGAACGATAGTGACCGGGTGATTTCGGGGAAACCGGGGGATGCAAATCCATTAGTTTTTGTTTTTACTGGCCAAGGTGCCCAGTGGTGGCGCATGGGACAGGATTTAATCAAGCGGGAACCTGTTTTCCGGGGAGTTCTTGAGGAAATTGACAGGCATCTTATACCGCTGGCTGGCTGGTCTTTGATCGAAGAGATGTGCCGCGATGAGGCTTCTTCTCAAATTGACCGGACGAATATTGCCCAACCAGCTATTTTCGGTTTGCAAGTTGCTTTGGCAGAACTCTGGAAATCTTGGGGGATTAAGCCTTCGAAAGTTGTGGGTCATTCTGTGGGAGAAGTTGCGGCTGCTTATGTGGCTGGTGCCTACACCATGGCGGATGCGGTGAAGGTGATTTATCATCGGTCGCGGTTACAGGACTCGACGGGCGGGCATGGTCGGATGGTCGCCGTGGGAATCAATGAACAGGAAGCCCGGAAGATTCTTGCCGGACGGGAAGACAAGGTTCAAGTCGCGGTGGTGAACAGCCCTAATATGTTGACGTTGGCGGGAGACACTGGTCCTCTTGAAGAAATTGTGGCGGAATTGGAAAGTCAGCAAAAATTTGTACGTTGGTTGCGGATTGATTATGCATTCCATACTCACCAGATGGAACCTATTAAGGATGAGCTTCTTAGTGTTCTGGCTAATATTAAGCCTCGTCCGACCACGGTTTCCTATATCTCAACGGTAACCGGTGGCATTCATCACGGCGAAGAATTGGATGCGATGTATTGGTGGCGAAATGTTCGGGAGTCCGTTCTCTTCGCTCCGGCCCTGAATGGCTTGATTCGTGCCGGAGAAGATTCATTCCTTGAGATTGGGCCACATCCTGCATTGCAGAATCCAATCATGGAGTGTCTGTCTGAACAGGGTAGGAAAGGTTTCTATTTCTCTAGCTTAAAGCGCAAGACTGATGAATCGAAGGAGATGTTGTGCAGTTTGGCACGATTCCATGTTTTAGGATACGAGATCAATTGGGACAGTGTCAACCAGGGGGAAAGTAATGGAGTTAGCCTCCCGAATTATGCTTGGCAGAAGGAACGTTTCTGGCTTGAGTCTGAGGAGGGTGCATATTTTCGTTGTGCTGATCTTGAGCATCCCTTGTTGGGCTTGAAACAATCGGCCCCGAATCCGACTTGGCGATTTGAGTTGGATCCCAGGTATTTTACCTGGCTCGATGACCACCGCTTTTGGGATAGCGTAGTGTTCCCGGCAGCAGGTTACGGGGAGATCGGTCTTGCGATTGCGAGGAAGATATTTCCGAACGAGAACTATGTGGTGGAGGATCTTGAAATGAAGAAAGCGCTCTTTGTTTCAGAAACCAAAGTTCCCACAGTCGAAGTCGTGTTTGATCCAAGGACGCGAATTTTTCAAATCTTCAGTTCAAATGGAGATCGCAGAGACTGGGATCTGAACTCTCAAGGGGTATTGAGGAAGCAGCCTGTACCGTTGGCCAAGACCGTTGATTTTGAGGTGGTAAAGGCTCGAATGAGTGAGCACTTCACTCATGAGCATTACTACAAAGACTATGAGGATGCTGGGTATCAATTCCGGCCCCTTTTCCAACACTTGGAAAACGTTTGGCGTCGTGACGGCGAGTCGTTGGCCGAGATCGTAGTTCCCCAGGTACTTCATGATTCGGTTCCTAAATTCTTTTTTCATCCTGCGGTTTTGGATGCCTGTTTTCATACCGTAAAGGGAGGTCAAGTGATTCCTGATGGAGCCAAAGGAACCGATTATTTCTATCTACCTGCGGCGATTCGGAGTATTCGTCTCTACACTGACAAGCCACCGCTGCGACTTTGGGGTAATGCCAGGGTTAATTCGGATAATGATCGGGAATACATCATAGCGGATATCGATGTGTTTGATGATGATGGAAAACTGGTTGCCGAGATTTTAGGGTTCCGTGCTGATCGGGTTGAGCAAAGTGATGGGGAAGATCTTGAGAAGTGTGTGTATCAGGCTAAATGGGAAAAGAGCCTGCTCAAGGGGACTAGGACCGAGGGTGATAGTGGGATTGCCAATCCGGATGAGATAGTCGCTTCGGCTAATTCCAATTTGGCGGCGCATTATGCTG
>JBGSJM010000239.1:0-8741 GCA_041742015.1 Verrucomicrobiales bacterium
GTCTGCTGGGCCGCCAGGATGTGGACGAAGTTTTGGCCGAAATGGTCGAATTTATAAGCACCTGTTACATGCCGGTTCAACGATTCACTGTTGAACTGGGTCAAAACGTACATTTGCCGGATCTCAGAATTCAAGCAATTACTAATCGGAATGTCGACAAGACGATATTTTCCCGCCAAGGGAACCGCAGGTTTTGATCGCAAATGAGTCAGCGGATGGAGTCTGCTCCCGCGTCCACCTCCCATAATTATGGCAAGAGTATTGCGTGCAGCTTCAGTAGTGGTAATTACAGGTGGCATGCTTGGAAATCCATTCTAAACTTGCCCGGGAAAATTACACTCTTTTTGATAATATAATATTGTGGAATAACCATAATCTCTGTGTTAATTTTACTTTCTAGAAATCTGGCTATGTGCGGAATTATTGGATATGTTGGAAAAGAAGATGCAACCCCGATTCTCCTCGAGGGGTTGAGGCGTCTTGAGTACAGAGGATATGATTCTTCTGGTATCGCCGTAATGAATTCGTCTTCCAAGACCATTCAAATGCGAAAGAAGAGTGGCCGACTTCAGAATCTAAGAAACCTGGTAGCTGACCGGCCCGCCAAAGGGGATTGTGGGATCAGCCACACCCGTTGGGCGACCCACGGCGAGCCCACTGATGAAAACGCCCACCCCCACACCGACCAGAGCGGAAAACTCGCCTTGGTGCACAATGGGGTGATCGAAAATTACCAGTCACTGCGCGATGGGCTGCTAGCTGAAGGTCATGAGTTCAGTTCTCAGACCGATACTGAAGTGCTCGCCCACCTCGTTGGTAAAATATATGATGCAAGCAAGGAGAAGAACCTTCACAAACGCTTGGTGACCTCTCTGCGCAAGGCTCTTAAGCAGGTTTCAGGAACTTATGGAATCGCGATGATGCATTCTGATTCGCCGAAATTCATCGTTGGTGCCCGTCTCGGCAGTCCCCTTATCGTTGGTCTCGGTAATGGTGAAAATTTCATCGCCTCCGATGTTTCGGCCGTGGTTTCACACACCACCCAGGCAATTTATTTGAATGACCGGGACATCGTCTTTTTGACTGACGAGAGTTTCAAAATTGAAACCATGGAGGGTGGAGCTTCCGACTACGAAGTTAGCGAAGTGGATTTTACACCTGAGCAGGCTGAAAAGGGCGAGTTTGACCATTACATGCTCAAAGAGATCCATGAACAACCCGAATCGATCCAGAACGTGTTCCGGGGAAGACTGCTGGATGAAGAGTCCTCGGCTATTCTCGGTGGACTCAATATGTCACCCAAGGAGTTACGGGACGTTGAGCGGATCGTGCTTTGCGGCTGCGGCACGGCCTCCCATGCCGCCATGGCTGGGGAATATATCATTGAACACCTTGCCCGGATTCCAACCGAGGTAGAGATAGCCAGTGAATTCCGATACCGAAACCCTCCTCTCGATAAAAACACTCTCGTTTTTGTCGTCAGCCAAAGCGGGGAAACACTCGACACCCTCGCCGCGATGAGAGAGGGGCAGCGCAAAGGTCACCGCGTTTTGGGTATCGTGAACTCGGTGGGTTCAACCATCGCCCGCGAATCAGACGGGGGAAGCTACCTCTACTCTGGCCCAGAAATCGGCGTCGCCGCTACCAAATCATTCACTTCACAGGTCACCATGCTGGCACTGCTGGGATTACTTTTTGGCCGGATGCGCCATCTTTCGGTAGAACATGGTAAAAAAATGCTGGAGGAAATCAGGGCGCTTCCCGGAAAAGTAGAGAGAATCTTGGGTCAAAGTGATCGCATCAAGGAAATTGCCCTCAAATACAACCATGCTGATGGCATGCTGTTCCTCGGGCGCCAGTTCAACTACCCGACGGCCCTGGAAGCAGCTCTGAAAATGAAGGAGATTTCCTATATCTTCGCCAGCGGCCACGCCAGTGCTGAGCTGAAGCACGGAGTTATCGCTTTGGTCACGGAAAAACTTCCCAGCGTTTTTATCATGCCCAAAGATTCCGTGTACGACAAAAATGTCAGCAGCCTGGAAGAGGTCAAAGCCCGCAAGGGCCCCTGCATTGCAGTTACCACTGAAGGCAATGAATCTCTTGAGCGGATTGCGGATGATGTGATTTACATTCCGCCAGTGACGGAGTGCCTCAGCCCCATCCTTGCAGTTGTCACCATGCAACTCCTTAGCTATCACTTTGCAGTAGCCAGGGGGTGCGACATCGACAAACCTCGCAATTTGGCCAAAAGTGTAACCGTGGAATAATTAATTTTCGTTTTTTGGAATATGGAATCTGATCCTTCTGAAGATGTGTCAACATCGACCATTAAAAGCTCCCAAGTACGGCAACTCACCGTCTTCCTCGCGAATCGAATGGGCGCCCTCCTTTCCATCGTCGACTTATTAAAGGTAAATCATTTCGAAGTGTTGGGACTCAGCGTAAAAGACGCGGTTGATGCCACCGTGGTGCGGTTGATCGTGAGTGATCCAGACTCTGTGGAGACTCTTTTCATCGAAAAAGGCATCCCATTTAACTCCACTGATGTCATCGTCGTGGAACTATCCGAAGGTGCCAGTCAGATGGCCGATTGTCTCCGTGCGATTTTGAATGCGGAAACCAATATTCATTTTATCTACCCAATCCTGACTCGCCCCAATGGACATACCGCAGTAGCTATTTGTATGGAGGACAACGACTTCGCCCTTGTCGTTCTCAATAAAGCTGGATACAAAACTCTCTCGCAGGATGAATTGAGCCGGTAAGCTTGGTCTTCTAAAGATGGAATCCGCAGCACAGTTTTTGATTGAGAAGTGGTACCTCGTGATCATTGAAGTGATGATCCTCTGGATCATCATTTATCAAACTTATCGATATTTTAGGGCCACTCGCGGCGCTCGAATCTTTACGGCATTGATCATCATTTATCTTTTAATGGCGATCATTTCCGACATTTTGGATTTGAGGATTATCGGTTGGTTGCTTCGATATATCTCAGTGATTCTTGCCATCGCCTTGGTGGTCATTTTCCAGCCGGAATTGAGGAGAGCGCTGGCAGAGCTGGGCAGTCACCGATTTTTCTCCTCGTTAAGCGAGCAGAGTCGCCACAAGTTTATCGACCAGATGGTGGATATTCTTATGGAACTCTCCCGGAAGCGGGTCGGAGCACTGATCGCCATTGAGCGCAGCATCGATCTGAAACCATACCTGGAGACAGGAGTAGATATTGACGCCCGGATGAGTGCCGAATTGATAGGGACGATTTTCCACAACGGTTCGACTCTGCATGATGGAGGTGTGATTGTGCGGATGAGCGACGAGAGAATTGTAGGTGCGGGATGCGTTTTCCCGTTAAACCAGAGGGAGCAGCAGCTTGGTCGCGGGATTGGGTTGCGCCACCGGGCGTCGATGGGTATTACCGAGGAGTCAGATGCCATTGCCCTGGTGGTTTCCGAAGAAACCGGAGCAATTTCCATTGGTTTGCAGGGACAACTTGAACGAAATTTAGACGAGGCAAAACTCCGAGAACGACTCTGTGAACTGTTACTCAACGAAGCCAATGAAACAATTGACGACACCGGCGTTAACGTCGAAAAAAAAGAAAACTAAAGGTGAACGGATTAAGTCTCTTTTCGTGTCGAACTGGTTAAGTAAACTTGCCTCACTGGTAATTGCGATGGGTGTCTGGTTAACTATTTTCACCTACCTTCAAAAGCAAAATGCCAAGACCTCACCACCTGTCCCGGGAACAATTCCGATTCCAAAGGCTCCGCCGGTGCCATCCATCCCCTCCAGTCCATTGTTAACGCCGCCAACAGCGATTCCCGGTAACCGATAAGGGGTATGGATTTGTGGAGTCCCGGAGCAATGGAATGATGAGCAAAAAAGAACGAGTCCTATTCGGCACCGACGGTATCCGCGGCAAGGCAGGAAACTATCCCTTAACTGCACCAACTATACTAAAGCTAGGCCAGGTGGCGGCGGATGTCCTCCTGGCCAGTCGCCCAGGTGAGCACGTGGGCGGTGTCTGGCCCGTCGTTGTGATTGGCAAAGACACCAGACAATCGGGCGATATGCTGGAGGCCGCCATCGCCGCCGGGCTAAATTCCCGGGGCGTTGATGTGCGGCTCGCCGGGGTGATTCCAACGCCCGCCATCGCCCAGTTGACTAGAGAGTTAAAAGCTGCTTTTGGCATCGTCATTTCCGCCTCTCACAATCCTTTTGATGACAATGGGATCAAATTTTTCGGGCCGGATGGTTACAAACTGGATGATTCTATCGAGCTGATGATCGAGACCGCTTTGTTGGCGGACAATTCCATTAGAGGAATCCGTGAGGATTTCTCCAGCGCAATCGGTCGCACCGCTCCTTTGGAGGATGCCGTGGACCGTTATGTTCATTTTGTGACTCATGGCAATGAAACTAGCCTGCTTGGTGGGCTCACCATCGCTTTGGATGTCGCCAATGGCGCTGCCTGGCAGACCAGTCCGGCCATTCTCAGTGCCCTCGGGGCGAAAGTGTTGACTTTTCACAATCACCCCAATGGATTAAACATCAATCGAGACTGCGGTTGTACTCACCCCGCATCGATCGAAAAAATCGTCCGGGAAACGGGGGCTCATGCCGGAGTTTCCCACGATGGTGATGCTGACCGGGTCCTCCTCGTTGATGAAACGGGATCAGTTCTGGATGGGGACGAGATCATGGCCATCGCAGCCATATCAATGCTGAGCGAAGGAACCCTGAACCAAAACACGCTGGTGACTACGGTGATGAGCAACGCCGGATTAGACAAGGCGATTAAAGACGCTGGTGGCCACGTCCTTCGGACCAACGTAGGCGACCGCTATGTGGTGGAGATGATGAAAAAAGGTGGTTACAATTTAGGCGGGGAACAGAGTGGGCACTTTATCTTTCGCGATTTTAACACCACTGGTGATGGCATTGTCTCGGCAGTGCAGCTATTGAGCATCATGCAGCAGAGTGGCAAACCGCTCAGTGAACTCCGCAAAATGATGAAACATTTTCCCCAAGTCCAGAAAAACGTAAGGGTCAAGGAAAAGCCGGATCTGCGCACCGTTACATCCGTGCATCAACTGGTTTTAGAGACGGAAACGACCCTCGGGGATGGGGGGCGGGTTTTAATGCGTTATTCAGGCACCGAGCCACTCCTGCGAATACTCATTGAGGGCCAGGACCCAGTCTACATCGAAGGCCAAATCGAAAAAATAGCGACCGCCGCCCAAACCGCGAT
This sequence comes from Verrucomicrobiales bacterium, assembly GCA_041742015.1. GTDB lineage: Bacteria > Verrucomicrobiota > Verrucomicrobiia > Verrucomicrobiales > DEV007 > Arctic95D-9. The sequence goes on from JBGSJM010000239.1 coordinate 5,255, forward strand.
CGGGGAGTGATTAACTATTTTTTAAAACTCAATCACGCTATCACTCCATCAACCGCAGACCAGGCAGGGTAGTAACCCTTTTCAAGACAGAAAGCTGCCTTCGCGAAGTCATTCGCCATCGTTTCCCATTCTTTTTTCCGATCTTCCCCGGCGATTTCGGCAAATTTCCTGGCTTCCTTTTCCTTGTTTCGGAAATCTTCGATGCTGGCAGCGACCTCGGCCCTGGCTGAATCGTTGAGCGGGGTCCGTTGATAACCGCAATCCACTTCCCTGAACAAGGGATTGGTCCGGAAATCCAAGGGTTTGACCCGCCATGGCGACCGGTCAAACGACTTTTCGCCGACGGACAGAAATGCGTCCGCCACCAATTCGGAACAGAAATAAGCGTCGCCCACATTAAAGATCTTCTCCGCTATCGAGTCCTCCAGCCAACCACTCAGCATTGGGGGAACCAGGGCACAGAGCGAATAAAAGGATACCCCCCAAGTGTCATAACCAAAACCGTCACCATCTTTCTTCCGGCAAAACTCGACAACTTTCTCAAGTGTCTTTGTATCAGTGATATGCTTGTGTCTCAGGACCATCAGGAAGTAACCCTCGTCAAAGTAACTCTTTTCATAACAAAGTTGTTTGTCGCGTTCGGAGAATTTCTTCCGGGCTTCCTCAGGATAATTTTTCCGATTCCCCGACTCGTCATAGTTGAACTCTATTCTCTCCTGCTCGCTGAATCTCTTGATGACCGGTTCATTGTTACCAGACTTTTCGTAGAGAACCTTTTCACCAGTCAATAAATCAATTTCCTGGACACCTTTGCCTTCACTTTGTGCTTCGACTATATTGCGCCTTGGAGCCGCCGGATTATCCTTTTCCAGAGGGTGCGACCCCGCGTAAACCATGGCGTGGCTCCAGAAGCGAAAGTCTTCGCCACAGGACAACAAATTCGATGCCTGGATGGCTGCAGAGTTGCCCCAGGAGGGTTTTCCGGAGAGAATCACGTCCCCTACCCTGAGCTTGCCGAAGTCCAATTTGGAAGCGTAACGGGGTGCTTCGGTTTTCCGGTATTTTTTCTTATTTTGGATCGTTTCCTGCCTGCCTTTCCCCATAACCATGCGGATACAGGGAATGATCTGAAAACAGATAGGGAATACATTAAGAATAAGGAAATTATAAAAATTACCAGACTCGCTTAAAAATTGCGTGCAGGGGATCCCTCTTTTCTTCTTCAAGAAAATAGCCATCCCAATAAGAATAAATGGAAAGAGCAAGGTTATCAGCAGTGCAAAAAAAGTGCCCAGCGCGAGATGGAAGGCGGTCTTGAGCAGGATGCTTTTTCGGATGGTTGATAAGGTGCCGACCACCAGCGCAATAATCCCCAGAACCAGGCCCACACCCAGAGCGATGGCGAACCATGGACCGGAAAAAACGCCGGGCACCTGCCATTTGACCAAAACCAGGGCGTGATTCAAACCCGTGGCAAAAGCCAGGCTTAAGACAAACGGAACCAAATACCCAAGCGGGCCGTCCGCAAAACCCCTGGCCATCAACAGCAAACCCAGAGGAATAGTGACCAGGAAGATCTTCAACCAGATTGCATTATCTTTTTGAGAAGGGTCAATGAGAAACTCAACCAGGGTGTTTAACTTCTCTTTCATATTTCCGGTTAGAGTGGGATAGCCGTCCGCCGAATATTCATAAAGTGCCATGGCCAGCGGAAAAATATTTATGGCAATGGCGAGGCCCATCATAACGAGAGCATAATGAATCGCTTTGAGGTTTTGCCCTTTGAATTTTCGTTCCAATTCGGTCATAGTCCGAACACTAGGAAGTGCCACTTCAAAATCAAGTCTGAAGTTGAGACATTACATCCCTTTCTTTTCGCCATAATTATGCGGGAATGCGGGAAAACCAGAGGTAGGGTATTAGGAATTTTTTGGCGATTGTACGCTGTTCAACGGTCGATTGTACCCTGTTCAACGGTCGATTAAACACTGTTCAACGGTCGATTAAACACTGTACAACGGTCGATTATCCCCCCGAACCCATTGTTTATTGCCCGAAGCGATACATGGCATCAGCACTGCGGACCAATAGAGTGTGGTCGAGGGCCACGGGTGATGCCATGAGTTGCTCACCCAAATCATTGCAGGCGACAATGGTGAGTGTTTTCCCGGGTTTGATGACGGTGATTCGGCCTTCCTGATTACACAGGTAAATGTTCCCGTCAGCGAGCAGTGGTGATGAGGAATAGTTTCCATCGATCCGTTCTGTCCAGTGGAGGGTTCCACTTGCCGCATCAAAGCAGGAAGCGACCCCGCCATCGGTAATGACATAAAGTTCGGTGCCGACGAGAAGAGGTGAAGGTTTTGCGGGAATGCGCTTGGGATCTTTCCAAACTACTTTTTCAGCAGCCGTGATGTCTCCCTTGCCATCCGGGCGGACCGCCCACAACTGCGGCTTTCCGAAGCCGGTGGAAAAGTAAATAAGTTGTTCCCGCTCGCTGAAGACGGGCCGTGGGACGACTGAAAAACCATCGCCATGGTCGAGCCTCCAGATTTCCTTTCCCGTGGCAGGCTCGTAGCTGATGAGCCACTGGGCACCCAGGCAAACAACCTGGGGAATACCTTCTTTCGGAGTAATCATGATCGGGGTACAGTAGGCTTTGCGCTGATCGCCGATGGTGGCGCGCATTTCGGGACGATCAACCTTCCAGATTTCTGCTCCGGTCTGTTTGTCCAGTGCAGTAACGTATTGCTTGTCAACCCCATCGCAGATCAGGATCAAGTATTTATCGTAAACCAGGGGGGAACTGCCGGGGCCAACTCCATGTTCCAGAGGGAGGCGGGATTGCCAGAGAATTTTGCCATCTTTGGTATCGATACAAAACGTGCCAAAGGTTCCGAAATGGGCGTAAAGCCGTCCAGTTTCCAGAAAAGGGGTGGGAGAGGCGTAGCTGTTGAGTGCATGGATGGCATCAGGCTCATTTACGGTGGTTAATTCGATTTTTCTTTTTAGTGCACCAGAAACCAGATCGAGTTCCAAAGCGAGGAGCTGAATGCTTTTGGCCAGTTGGCGGGCTTTCAAGGTTTTGGGATCTTCCCCGGCAGCGACGAGGATCTTCGCCATCTCCTCTTCGGAAGTTTTCACTTCGATCGCGGTGGTCAGCCAGATGGATTCGCCCTCAATCACTGGCGACGACCAGCCTTTTCCCGGAAGCTGAGTCCGCCATTTCAAAGATTTTGCTGGCCCAAACTCAACGGGAACGTGCCGGGCCTGACTGATCCCATCTCCATTTGAGCCCCGAAATTGTGAACAGATCACTTCAGCTTGACCAAGGGCAGTGGAAGCGAGGAGGGTGAAGGTGATGATGATTCGGATCATAATATGGGGTAACACTGGACACATCTGATTGACATGTAAACCTGCGAGAACACGTAAGCGGCTGAAGAATTTGTGAGCAAAATCGCCAAATGTAACGTTTCGAAGAACG
>JBGSJM010000240.1:0-3226 GCA_041742015.1 Verrucomicrobiales bacterium
TCGAGCAGTTCTCCCTTAGCTATTCTACCCAGAATCTCCTTGGTTTGGATACTGTCCACTTCACCATTAAGGGTCAACTTATTGCCTTCGCGGAAAATCGTGAAATTAGGGATATTTGGGGTTACACTGCCTTTGCCGGGAACGATACGGGGATCAGTCCCTAGGTCCAAATGGACGCGTCCATTACCCAAAGCCAGCTCTTTTACTTTAGCTTTGATCGCATCAGCCTCACTGGGATCCGCTTTCCCAACCACCATAGCCGTAAGGTGGTCATATTTGACTTCCAATCCAGGATATGACTCTTTTAGTTTAGAGGAAACCCTCTCGTTGAGAGCAGTCTCGATGCCTTCACGGTGGCAAGACCTGCCGAAAAAAGCGGCAAAAAGAGCCGCTATAAAGGCGAGAAGCAGTGTGGTGAAACAACCTTTCATTATTTTGTGTTTTTCTGGGCGTGTTTGAGACCGGAACCCATCATGTCTAAAACAGGATAGATACTTGCGCTTTAATGGTCACATTTTTCTGATAATTTCAACAAGAATCCTGAATGTTTGAACCATTCTTTATCGATTTCTATTCATTTTTTTTGGATGGAATTCTTGACTTCACACGAAACTTAAATGGAAGTCCCTCCATTGGGTATTCCTTCCTAATTTGATTCTCCAAGAATCGCTCATAGGTTCGGGTTAGTAGATTGGAGTAGTTGACAAAAAGGACATATTCAGGAACCTGAACAGGCGAAGGTGAGTCTTCCCTTTTCTGGGTTGAATAAAACAATTTGAGTCGCTTACCATTTTTCATCGGAGGTGGACTCGATTCAATTGAATCATGCAGCAAGCGATTAAGCTGTGCCGTCGGAATGGGAACCGAAGCAGAGAGGAGGACTTCCTCTATGGCATTAAAAATCTTACCAATGAATTGCCGATTCTTCGCTGAAATTGCCACCTTAGGCGCGTAAGGAAGAAAAAACAAATCCTCCCCTAATTCTTCCCGAAATTGTTCAATCCTTTCCTTAAAATTAGTGCCAGGATGATACAAATCAAACTTGTTAAGTAAAACAATGCACGGTTTCTCAGCATCAATCACAAGTTTTGCAATTCTTCGGTCCTGGGAAACCACCCCGCAGGATGCATCAATCACCAGCAAACAAATGTCAGCTCGCCGAATCGATCTTTCCGATCGCATCACCGAAAAGACTTCGACAGACGTGTCGCGGCTGTTGCGCTGGCGAATTCCAGCTGTGTCGATAAGAGTAAAGTCGCGGTTATCGCGTCTGTAAGGAACGTCTACGGCATCACGAGTCGTGCCCGCCACGTCCGAAACAATGGAACGTTCATCGTTCATTATCGCATTGATCAACGAAGACTTACCGACATTGGGGCGCCCGACGATGGCAATCTTGATTGAGTCAGCCCTGGAACTGGCTTTCTTTCTCTTCCCATCACACCTCTCCGCTCCTTTTTTGCTTAAAAAAGAGGCAATATCGGAGGTAAGAACACCGAAATTCCGACCGTGCTCAGCTGAAACATTTACCTGAGCCCGAAAACCAAGAGCCACGAATTCTGCCGTGTCTGGATCAGTCTTTTCAGTATCAACCTTATTGACGATCAACATGATATCTTTTCCTGATTTCCGCAAAACACTTGCGAGGTCCCGATCAATCGGGTGAATTCCAGTCCTGGCATCAACCACAAATAGAATCAAGTCCGACGCTGCAATTGCGATTTCCGCTTCCATTCGCACCTGTTGCGAAAAGCCATCATCAAGTGAGGCACCAATGCCCCCCGTATCCGTCAATTCAATCGAAATGCCTTCAATATCGATCTCAGCAGCGATGCGGTCCCTGGTAACACCAGGTTGGTCGTGAACAATTGCAATACGTCGTCTCGCCAAACGGTTAAAGATAGCCGACTTGCCGACGTTTGGCCTGCCCACAATGGCTATACGCCAATGTGATCGCAAAATGGTGGCTGGGTTTGCACTGGAATCGGACATGAAAAAGTTCGTTAACGCACCAAAGAACGGTCATTGAACAGGGTATAGTCGATGACCTAACAGGGTACAACGGTAGATTTAACAGGGGACACTGTACAAGTCAACAGGGCATCCAATGGCAAACCGTAACTAACTATCAAAATCGCCGCTGAAACAGTGGGTAAAAATCCGAAAGTTTACTCTACCAGAGACTTTTCATTCAAGAGCTTCAGAAAGGAGCAACCCCGCAAGGATTCGAACCTTGACAAACAGAACCAAAATCTGTTGTGCTACCGTTACACCACGAGGTTAGGTCGATTATAGCCTTCAGGCAAGGAACCGCAAGTGGCCGGATCGAATTTTTTCAGCTTTCTTTCGTAAATCTTAACGATTGGAATTTAGGCACATCAAACCCTTAGGGTAATGCCTCGCGAAACTGTAACAACCGCGGATAATCCAGTCCAGGAGGGCGCTTCTCAATTAGCCAGTCGAGATCCCTTTTTGCACCTTTAAAATCCTCTGCCTTTGCTTGAACCAAGGCACGCTGAAATCGAGCCTCCGTTTCATTGGGGTCAATCTCCAAAAGGAGATTCAAATAACTCAAAGCTCCCAGTGGATTCTTTTTTTGATCAATTTCCAAACCAATCAAATTGCGGAGCATTCGAATCACAATTTCCTGGGGCGGAGCTGGCTGAAAGACCGAGTCATTGACCAAAACCCCATATTCCACAGCCTGTTCATCAGCATCACTCCGGGTCATTTCCTTCCCATTTTCAAAAACATTAATTAACAAAATCGGATCGCTGCTTGTTTTTCGGTACCCTACAAAAATTTGTCCCGGAAATGGAACCCCAAATACCCCCCTTATTTCCAACCTTCTCGCCATTTAAATAAAAACGACACTCAAGGTGATGGGCAGGCCTTCCCGATCATCGATAACGTTGTTAATGTAGCTGTTGGCATTGTGATAATATTCGTTCCGACTCCCATGAAAGCCATTTTCCGTAAACAAAAAGTCCCTTAGCTTCAATACCGCATCTTTTTCTTTCGCACTCCCCAGATATTGGCGGGCATCAGCAACCAACTGTGCAAACACGCTTCGGTAATGTTCCTGATCAAGTTCTGGATCATCGATCCTCGCCAATTGTAACGCAATCTCAAACAAGTCCGCTGCCTTGTTTTTTTCTCCGTTGAGTGCCGTTTTTAAATCCTTCACAACCCCTTTAAAATGGAGTCCTGATTTGAGATTTCTAAT
>JBGSJM010000241.1:0-14266 GCA_041742015.1 Verrucomicrobiales bacterium
CGATGGAGAAATACTTCCCTTTATTTGAGATTCGGAATGGGGCGATCCCTGGTCGATTCGAAGCTTTTTTGTTTTCGTACTGTTTGTGATCGGGAGGTTGGTCCTGGTTATTCTTCGGTTTGATTCCGCTTTCCTCATCATACCCCCGATCCGGCCAGTCCCTGACGCGGGTCTCGGCTTTATACAGATCGGGTCTCGAGTGATCATACTGGTTGCGGCCTCCGGGTGAAGATTTACTATAGACGATATCCTGGGCGTGACCCGCCCCATAGTAAGTCATAAACGGGTCACCAAAGAAGGTTCCGTATTGACGAATCTGCCTTTCATTACATGGCCGATAGTGGACGATCATGAAATCGCCGGTTTTGAGTCCTTTCCCCGGGGTACTCATCTTTCTAATGTAGGGAGAAACGGGCCTTGGCGGACTACTGTTTTTAATGACATCGTCCCGGAACCTGGGAATGTTATATCCAACGATTTCCTGTTTCTCCGTATTCACGAAAGAGGGACGTCCACTTTGATCGACGGGCACCCCGTCAATCAGGATTTGGAGCTGGGCTTTACCATCCTTTGGTCCGCTTTCTGTTTCACTTGCTATCGAGGAAATGGTGGATTTTATTTGAAACTCAAACTCCCACTTTATTTCACCAAAATTATGCACGTAGTATGAATTTGGTAACACTTTAAACGATTTCGGATTGTCCAGGGGCTCGTTAAGGATGGGCATATCATCTTCATCGTATGGAGGAGGCCGTTTCCACGAATGGTTGGGGGAATTAAGGCTATAAGGACCTTGTGCTGTGAATCCGAAATATTCCACGAACCAGAAATTTGCGGTAACATTCTTTAACTCCACCTCACTCTGAAATGGATTCCAAAACTCAACAAAGAGCCTGATCGAAATGGTCGCTGATTTTTCATCTAGATTCACGAGTTCGATTCCATAGAAGAATTCATTGACCGGCAAATAGGAATCAACGCCCCTATAGTCGGAACTCTGGTCCTCAATTACGCCCAGGTAGCGGGGTTTCGGGGGACTTTCGAGGTTCTCATCTTTTGAGTTCAACCTTTGAAGACTCAGAGGGTTGTCCTTCCTCACGGTCGGTTTGCTATCGACATCGGCATAGTCAATCAGATTGGCGATCAGGGTGCCGACGTAGTCTTCGGGAAATCCACCCTTTCGGTTTTCAAAAGCTGGTAGATTGTCAGTGAGATATATTTTTAATTCCTGGATTTTAACCTTTTGGTAGGTAGCATCCTTCTGGTCGGTGGCATCCTCATACTCCTCCAAAAACCGGTTGATCTGTCGTTTGGGCCGTCCTTCCTGGGTTGGGTGATAGCCGTGATTATAGGGAACCAGGGGTATTTGGTAGTAGGGCCGCAGCCCCTTGACAAAACGGTTTTCCAGATCTGGTGCGAGGGAAAGATGACTTCCCGCCACCAACGAATTTCCCCGAGCGGCGAGTAGTTTGTCGAGATTCAAATAGGGGTGAGGGTCTCCGGTCGGTAGATTCCAGGGATGGAGGAAAATCTCCTGGGGCGAGAGTCCCGGGGCGACCAGACCAGATCGACTTTGTCCTCTCAGTTTATCCGAGAAAAGGATACCGATATTCTCATTTGCTGGCAGCGGTGAAAAAAGCCCTACTCTTTTATCACTCGGGGAATTGGTTGCCATGGTGTACTCAAAATCTCCCTGTTCATTGAGATTTCCACCCACTGCATCGAGATTGGGATACCCCTCCAGGTCCTCAATCCAAAAGGAATAACGTTGCTCGAATTTGGAATTGGTATTGTCGGCCAAGACCTCCACACCGACCCGGGGGGCCGTCGTTTCAGCGAGCAATTTTCCGTTAGCGTCGAGGTGGGAGATACCGAAAGTTTTCACATAGCTGGACACTTCCGAGGTAAACTCCACCTTTGGTTTGATGGGTGATGTGAGAAGCAGATCAGTTGCGCTACCATCTCCACACACCAATTTTGAAACATTTGGTGCCTTTAGGGTTTGGATTTTCCCTCCGGTAAAAAGAGGGTAGTGAGTTACCGAACCGTTTTCGATCTTGGAAACAAAGGTATAGCGGGTTGGAATATTATCTTTCCGTTCCGTTACCGAGGTGACGAGAGTTTGAGGCGGAGCAACTTCTTCTTCTTCGATAATTGGTACTTCTTTTAACAGGTGGGTTAAAAGGTTGCAGGCATCTCGAAAGCCGGCATTTGCCGCCAGGCGCGCCTCTACCGACTTTGATTGGTAGTTCGTGGTTCGGAGTTCACTTCGCCCCACCGAAATCAAACTGACCACAATGAAAGAGATAACGCTGATTAAGATAAGCACTGTGATCAGTGCGGCACCGGAAGACTCTGTTTTTTTGGATCGATTGGGTTGGAAATTCATTTTGGGTGCCTGCTATATTTTCAGTGTATCGGTATTCGTATCGAGTATCGCTTTAGTTCCTGTCGTTTGATTCGTTCGAGCGCACTCAAGGCTGAAAGGTCTTTGTCCATGGGAGGAAGTACCCAGTCGGATTTTTGTCTCATTTGGAGCGCCGCATCCACTCCCACCACCCCAAGGGTGATGTCGATGAAATCCGGCTTCACCAATACGGGCCAGCCGGTATTTTGCAGTCCAAGTCTTTGGTTCAATCTGGGAGTATCGAACAATTCGATTTCACCGGGGGCTGTTTCAATTCGCTTGTATGGAGCACACCTGAATTCCACTACATTTCTCGCAATTTCCTCATCACCAAAGACAAAATCATGGATTGGATGATCATTTTCCAGCCAGGAAGCGCTTGAGTATTTAGGGGGCGTGGTGATCGCTGGTGGAGAGGTCACTTCCGAGGCTATATAGTTCATGGGCCACGGTTGCGTCACTTTTTCGGGAGTCCACTCATTGGGCACTTTATACCTTTGACTCAGCATAAACGGAAAAGATTTGTTGGAAAAATCGAAGCCAAAAGCGGTCCGCTCGGATGATGGGTTATACACATCTGCCAGATAGGCAAGTATTCCATTGGCATGGCCGTCGCCGAAATTAATGCCGCCTGATCTGAAATGGCGATATAACTTCATGGATGGAGAGCTATCCGCCCGACTCGAATCGCGAGTGTAGGCAACATAATACCCAATCAGGCACACTTCACTCAGTGCGTCCGGACTTTGGTTTTTAATGGTTGCTGTGCCCGATGAGGCTGAACTCAGGCGGATTTGTTCCCGAATCGGGTGGGCGTATCGCGCCGGGGAACTAACTGCGGCAAAGAGAAGCGCAGAGAAACCAACCTCCCCATTGACAAATGATTTGGCCATCCCAGTGCCTTCGATTCGGTCAATCTCAATGGGAATAAAGTTTCGGTGGTCAACAAACTGGGCCAAAGAATCACTGACTTGCTTGCCAAATACATGGGTGTCGGGCTTGTCCACGACTACCTCCTGAAGATCCTGTCTGAAGATATCGGAAACTGCGCGGAAATCTCCATCGGTTGACAATGCGGCGGAGCGATGATTTAACATGCCCAGCGAAGCCTCCAGCGCGTAAGACAAGGCCAGCATGACGATGGAAAAAATCGATACTGCCGCCAGCAACTCCACCAGAGAGAAACCCCGCTTTTTCGCTGCTTTTGAACCAGACTGGTAAACTTTCATGTGTGATTCGGGGCAAACCATCTGTGACCCTATAGTAATCTGGCTTGAAATTGATCCTTCTTGCGGTTTGCCTGAGGAATATTTACCGGCGTCTCAATCGAGATCTCCAGATTAATGCCAGCGTCGGCACCAATCTTTTGAGACGCCCCGGCGGCCAGCTTGCGCATAGTGACTTTGATGATATAAACCTCGCTGAGAGGTGAGGCAGAGAGTCCCTTGATATATTCAGCTTCAGTGGCTGGGCGAACGATCAATCCCGTTTCGTCACCAATCAAATAAGTCGTTGGTTCCGGGTTGGATTCCGTAGGGTAGTTAATAACCGCAGATTCTTTGCTGGTTGGAAAATGCCAGGTTAACTGTTTGGTGAATTGATTGTCGCGTTGCAAAGTATGGCTGATCGCCTCGACAAAAACCATTCCACTGGCTTCGTCACGAATGTTTCGGCCGTTACTGGTGATGATTCCCATCAACCCCACCAGGGGAAGTAGAGTAAACGATACGATGCTGGCCGAAATAGCAGTTTCAACCAGTGAAAAGGCTGATTGAGGAGATGCTTGGACGGGTGCCGGATTCTTCATTGGAATTGGAGCTTGAATATCATTCGCTAAGGTGTGAAATTTTTCCGCTCTGCGGATTTAATACCAAGAATTCGCCAACTTGAGCTTTTCCATCACTCTTGAGGACTCGCTGCCCCGATTCCGCGAGGTAGCCATCAACCAGTGCCAAAAGGATCTCAGAATCAGGCGAAACAGGTACCTCAATTCGCCCGGCCTTGTTAAAGAGCAGGTAGGGGAGATCCACTTGATACGATTGCCCTTCAATGGAAAAGGAAAACTTCCGCTTAGTCAGAGAGTCTGAAATCGTTTCGCGGACAGGTTTAAAATCGGCCCCGATTCCGAACATCAAATCAGCAGGCAGCATCAACCAGACTTCTGTTTGCCTTAATTCTCTAGTGTCCAGAGGTTTGGATTCTTCGGCAGGATTGGCTGCTTTAAAAAGGGTTGCCGCACGATAGCGGTAATCTTTCAACGGGAAGTCCTGGGTGGCGAAACACACAAACACATCCTGCCGGGTTGCCATGGCCTGAGCGCGGGCCATTTCCAAAAAAGTATAAACTTCTCCAATTTTTGCTTTACGAGTTGGAACCAAATTGATAAAACTCGGTATAGCAATAGCCATCAACACTGAAATGACTCCCAAGGTTGAGAGCACTTCAAGTAGAGTGAATGCCCAAAAGCGGCATTCATGGCTATTGCATGGTTTCATATTTAATTTGCACTAAATGGCAAGTTGGCCTAGTGGCGAGTTTTTTACGGTTACAATTCCGTAAGGAGGTCGTCTGCCTCCGCAAATCAACACGCAGCAATTTCCATGCCTTTTAAATGTGTCGTTTAAGACACTTCCAAGCGCGCAGTAAAACCCTGGCAGGCTTGCAGCAATTCCCAATCCGAGTCTACGCGTAAAAATAAACAGGGTACAATCGCCGATCAAACAGGGTTTGGTCGAAAGCTTTGGGTGAAATTATCGGGCCGCGAGCAGTGCTCTGGCCACATCCAGGTCTGCGGCCACGGTGATTTTTAGGTTCGGCTGGTGATTTTCGACGAAGCGGACCTCGGTGGTGATGGCCTGGACGGCGGAGACTTCATCGGTCACTAACTCTCCAGCAGCAAGGATGCGCTGATAAGCGGCCAAAAGGATTTCACGCTGAAAGATTTGCGGCGTTTCCATGGCCCAAAGATCGGTGCGGGAAACCGATTCTGCGGCAATGGTGCCGCCGGGAGCCGCTCTTTTCAACGTCTCGACCACCCGGTGGGCCAGAGTGGCAGCACCTTTTTCGCGGGCTATTTCGGCGCATTGGGAAATGGCATCGGGCGTGATCAAAGGGCGGGCACCATCGTGAACTGCGATCAGGGGTAGTTTCGGAGAGGCCATTTCCAGTCCCTGCCAGACGGAAAAATGACGCTCCGCCCCGCCGGCAATGATTTGGGTGACCTTGGGAGTTTTATATTGGTTGATAAAATCAAAGCGATCAGGGGAAGTGACGACGATGATTTCTGAAACCATCGCGCAGTTTTCAAAGGCTGCGATACTGTGGGCGATCACTGGCAGGCCGCTGAGATCGACGGAGAGTTTGTCGAATCCCATCCGTTTGCTGCTGCCAGCGGCGACAATAATAGCGGAAATCATTGGTGGTTGAGTGTTTTTGGTTGAGTGTTGAGAGTTAATAGTTTGCGAATTTCAACCCTAAACTACAAACTCTCAACTAAAAACTCTCAACTACAAACTCTCAACTAAAAAGACGACTCCAGAGCGGCGCCGGGCGAAGCGGCCGCCGGGCAAATTGACTTTGGCCGGTTTGTCATCGCTGCGGACCATCGCGATGATCTGTTTCACTTCCTGAAAGCCGGAATTAGCCACTTTTCCATTCTGGAGCCAGAGATGGATGACGTGGTGAAGATCTGCCGGAGGAAGTTGGCGAAGATTTTTCAGGAGCAACCCTTTCGGTAGCTGAGAGTTGTGAGTTGTGATTTGTGAGTCAATAAGTTGAGGCTTCTGACTTTCAACTCTCAACTCCAAACTCTCAACTGCTACAGGAAGCTGATTCGCATCCAGCCAGCGCCTTGCCCGGAGCTGGCTGGCGGAGTACTCCATGGTGGCAATTTCCGAGAGCCTCAGTATTGCCGGGGACGGGGACCGTGAAAAAATCTCGCTGGCAAGGGGCAGCAGTTCATGCCGGACCCGGTTGCGGGTCGCAAACCGTTCGTTGTTGGTGGAATCTTCGCGAAAGGCCAGGTTTTGGGCGGCCCTGTAATGCTCCAGGTCGTTGCGGGTTAATTTCAAAAAGGGGCGAATGATTTCCAGCGGCATCCCATCGATCTCGCGGTGGGAGACGGGTTCCATTCCGCCGAGTCCCTTTAGCCCGGTGCCGCGAAACAGATTCATCAAGACCGTCTCAACTTGATCGTCAGCGTGGTGGGCCAGAATAAGTCTCTGGCAGGAGTGTTCCCTGGCAACCCTAGCAAAAAAACGATAGCGACTTTCCCGGGCGGCAGTTTCAAGTGACTGGCGGCTATGGGCGGCAAAAATCTTGGAATCGTTCCTCTCGGAGAAATACTTTAGTTCGAGGGAATCGGCCTGTTTTTGGACAAAAAGTTCGTCTTCATCAGAATCTGAACTCCGCAGGCAGTGGTTAAAATGGCAGACTAATAGCTTGCGAAATCCCTGCAACCAGAGCCAGTGCAGCAGGACGATTGAATCCCTACCGCCGGATACGCCCACGAGGTATTGGATATCGGGACTGAACAGTTCCAGCCCTGCACCGGGAAGTGGTGATGTGGATTCACTCGTCATTGGATCGCCCGGGAGTTAGAAAAAGGTTTTTTTCAGGATCGGCATCCGTTTGAGTCCACTTGAACGCCGCTGATTCACGTTCACATCATCGAGGAGCCGGTCGACCGACCTTTTTAGGGGACCTTCGGGCGAGGTATTTGACAGGTTGGTGAGCCGTTCGCGAATCCCCTCGGGGAGGTCCGAGCTTTGGCTGAATTTGGATAGTTTGCTATTGGTCTCGTCCGACTCAAACATCCTGGAAAGCTGGGGGAAGGCGACGGTGATATCCTTGTCCAGCGCTCTGGTCCAGAGATTCCAGTTCGGGGTTTCATAAGGGTTGTGGAGTCGGTCTAAATACAAAACTCGGACCAGTTCATAGACTCCATAACTACTCTGATTGGCGGAGTAATGATTTAGGGCTTGCTGGCGGTTCTTATTTGAAATCAAATAGTTGGCAGCCGCAATACGCAGGTGGACATTGTCGCTGTTTAAAAGGGATTCGCGATGTTCATACGACAGAATGGGGCTGTGTTTGGCGGCGATTTCTTTGATGCACAGAAAGTCGCTGGCAGCCTCCAATTCAGGGGATGTTGATGGAATCTGGATCGTTTTCCATGCGACTTGAGCCAGGGCAGCCCCATCGGGCTCACCATTTTCTTCGGCGTTATCCGCGAGAATTTTCCAGCACAGGGGGCGCAAACCGGCGGTGTCGTCGACCGGTTTTTTGAGGACTGATCGACCGTATTCCAACAATCTTTTTAAGTCGTATTGATTGGGCCAGGTTTGAAGGAGTGCAATTTGCAGTTGAATGGCCAAATCACGGTCTTCCCGCGATGAAACAGGGTTTTCATGGACTTCTGCCGCCCACTTTTGAGCTTCACCCAGATCAATGTAGCAGGGGCCAAATTGGCGAAGCAGCGAAAGTTTATTGAACCACTCAGTGGAGATTTCCTCACGGGTGGTTTGCTCGGGAAGATAACGGATTCGAAGAGGTTCGGGCACAAGAGCTGCAGCCATAAAATCATTCCGGGCTTTTTCGATTTCACCTATGGGGAGAAAGCCCTCGAAAGGTTCAGTGACGAGAGTCGCGCTTCCATTTTGGTAAAGGGCGTAGCGGAGTTTTGCGCTTTGACCTTCACTCCAGTGGCGCACGTTTTTGACCCGGTAATGCATTGGGGAAAGTTGTTCCTTTTTTCGGGTGGAGAGAAAACCGTAGGTGTTCTCCGACTCGGCCCTCTCCCAGTGACCGTTACCGAGATAGGCCTCCAGGACAATCGGGATTTCCATCGCCACTGAGCTGAGTTCGAATATTGTCTTTTTGGGGTTGATCAGGTAGACCTGAATCCGGTTGTTTTCGGCTTTGTCAAAATCCGCCACCAAAGAAACAGCCTCTTTTCCGTATGATAAATCAGGCGGGAGTGCATCAAGCTGATAACTCCGGGTTGATTGATTGCTGATGTGGTTTGGAAGGTTAATTCGCTGACCTTCAAAATGAAACTGCGCCGCACCGTCATGAATTACCAATCCGGCGACCAACCAGACGAACATTCCAGCAAAGCGGGCTGATGAGATGGGATTAAAAAGACGCAAAACAATTTTTTTTAAACCTGACCTATCCTAACTCACATTTTGAAAAATTTCTTAGAATTATTGCCCTGGAACCGTCAGGGCAGCACCGTTATCGGAGGTATCAAATTGATCAATAAAGGGAACCGCAGATTTGGCCCATTCCCCAGGTGACAGATAAGAGGCGGCACCCGGGCCAAAGGTGCTGAGCAACATGTCGGTGTGGATGACGCCGGGATTTAGCGCCACTGCGGCCAGGCCCTTTGGCAAATCCTGGGCCAAAGCACGGGTGAGCCCCTCGACTGCCCATTTGCTGGCACAATAGGGAGCAACATCGGAGGCTGTGGACCTCCCCCAATAACTGGAAAAATTAACGATCACGCCCCTCCCCGCCTCCATCATGTCCGGGACAAAGTGACGGATCGTATTGGCGATCCCTCTGATATTGACATCAAAAAGGCGGGAAAAATCCGCATCTGATACTTCCCAGAGAGGTGCATTCCGATTGATGATGGCCGCATTGTTAATCAGGATGTCTGGTGGACCACCCTGTTTGAGAATCGCAGTGGCCATTGCCTTGACTGCGGCTTCATCAGACACGTCGCAGGTAAAAAAATGTAATGAGTCACCCAGCGCGGCGATGGATTCGGAGTTGCTGGAACAACCGAAGACTTCATGACCCAATTTTTGAAACCCAAGGACCATGGCTTTGCCCAGCCCGCGGGAACATCCGGTGATGACGATTCTTTTCATAAAAACATAAAGGGAGGGCAAATCCCCCCTGATTTCGGCCCAAAATAAAGCAGGATTTGGAGGGGATGGAAAGAAAAACATGAACCGGAAAAAGGATCCGCCCGAGCTGCCATGAAGGTGCCTGTCAGCAGGAGTTCCTAAATTTGGAGAAAATCTCCATCCATTGCTAAGATTTTGGATCTCTCAGCTTATTATATCCCGGTATGCCAGACGATCATCAACAACAGGTGCTCCAACTTTTTGTCCGCCATCAGGCGCGGATCAAGGGGTTTATTCTTTCGTTGTTGGGGGATTTTGTGACAGCGGAGGATGTGCTTCAGGAAACCTTTCTGGTGGTCCAGAGGAAGGCCCCGGAGTTTGTTCCCGGATCAAATTTTATCGCCTGGGCATTTCAAATCGCGCGGTTTCAGGTCATGAAGACCCGGGGGCAACAGAAACGGGCGGCGGATCGATTTTCAGACGAAGTGCTGGAAGCTCTGGCCGCCAGCGCACCAGAGACTCCCTTCGAAGATGTCCGCCTCGCCGCGCTGCCCGCCTGTCTCGCCAAATTGGCCCCGCAGGCCCGGCGCATTGTGGATCTTTTTTATTCACACGAGCATAAGCCGCAGGAAATCGCGCAATTGTTAAGCTGGACGCCCTCAGCCGTGAGCGTGGCTCTTTCCAGAGCCCGGCGGACTTTGCGACAGTGTATTGAACAACAACTTAATCCGACAACCCCATGAACGACGAAAGACTTGATGATTTGATCGACGCCCACTTCAACGGTGTCATGACTGCTGCCGAGCGCTGCGAGTTGGAGGCACGTCTGCTCCACTCCGCCACGGACCGGGCCCGCTTTTGGGAAATGTCTGAAATCCACGTGACCCTGCACGAAAGCTATCAACATATGCCCCGGGGTAGTGAAAGGGCAGAATCATTCGTGTCCATTCGTGATAAATTATTCGTGTCCATTCGTGACTTCCCGCTCATCACCGCTGCGTCAGGGGTTATGTTCGGGATGTTTTGTACGTCAATGGTTTTTGCTTATGTGGTACCGAAAATGGAGGCGACAACCTCTCGACTGTTTTCGCTGGTGGATGGCAGTTTTGAAGAAAAGAGCGGCAGAGTCCATACCGGCTTCCCTTCGGAATTCGGCATCTGGAGCGGCGATCATGCGGAGATGACGGGTGGAATGGCACGGGATCAGAAACAAGCCCTGCGCTTTTTGCAGGCAGAGCGCGAACCTGCGCTGCCAGACTACGGCGCGGCGTCCTGTGATGTGTATCAGCTTGTCGATTTGAGATCGCTAAAGGCGGATGCGGGGCTCGGTGAGGCCACACTGGAGCTATCGGCCCAGTTTTGCGATGCCCGCCCTGTCACGGGGGAGAAGGTGAAGTTCATCTGTCGGCTCTATGTGTTCACGGGTTCGCCGAATGCCTTGCCTGCGGAGTGGCCGTTGTCGCAAAAGGATGCGCTGGCTTCCGGCTCTGGCACCAGGGACAGCAACGGTGGATCAGTGGGCACCTGGCACAGCGTCTCGACCCGTGTGTTGATGCCACCGCAGGCTGATTTTGCCGTGGTTCATCTCGTGTTGCACCAACCGAAGAACCCTCCCAGCACCATCGCCACCTTCGGCGAGCACTTTGCTGACGATGTGCGCCTCACCCTAAAAACCCAGCCCACGCTACCGGTGCGCCTTTCACCACGTTGAAAAACACTCATTATGAAACACCGACTTACTTTGTCAGCCAAATGAAACCGACACTTTTTCTCACCCTGTTGGTCTGTGGCTGTTTCCTCGGAACGGTCCACGCTCAGAGCAGCGCCAAGGGCAGCGTCTTGATCAGAGAAGACTTCAGTGGCGGCGAAAAACGCGCAGCCCCCAAACAGTGGGGCGGCGGGCTCACTTGGAACATCCCGGAGACCTGGGAAGTTCGCGATGGAGTGATCGCCTGCATCTATGACAGCAAGGCACACCCCGGCAAGGCGCACGGCAAATCGATCGACCCGAAGTTCCAGGCGCGTAACGTGCGCGTGAGCTACCGCATCAAGTTCGAGGGCGAGGGCGCGAGAATGGACATGCTCATCAATGCTCCGCTCCGGCCCGGCAAGCCTGGCAGTGTCCTCTGGCACATCGGTGACGTGGTCACTCGCATCACCAAGTCCGGCGCGCGCGATGATGTCTCCATCGGCGAGCGCGATTTTACCCGTGACGTGAACCACCCCGCGCTAAATGGCAAGACGCTCGATCCCGCCGTGCTGGAGTTGCCGGAGGGCACCTTTCGCAGCGCCTACGGCATCCCCGGTGCCTCCACCCACCAAAAGATCGGCCTCAACACTGACCAGTGGTATCAGTTCGTCGTCGAGAACATCGGCACAAAGTGGACCCTCTGGGTGGACAGTAAAGAAACCATCTCACTCGATCTCAAACGCTCGGATGTCGAAAAGGAATCCGTCAACTTCATCGGAACCGGCCCCTTGCTGCTGGACGACATCGTCATTGAAGGACTGCCCCGGTGAACCACCAACGCCTGCCGCCCACATAACCATGAAAATCATGTCAACTTTTACCCGGCTCTCTGTTTTTGTTGCGCTCACTCTTGCCGGACTTAACGCCGCTGATCCTACCCACGCCGCGCTCGATGCCAAACACCGCGCTTTTCTCAAAGACAACTGCCTCTCCTGCCACAACGCCGAGAAACAAAAGGGCAAAGTCCGCCTGGATGACATTGCCTTCACGCTCGATTCAGTCGAAAAGGCGGATCTGTGGCAAAAGGTGCTGAATTCCATCAACTCCGGCGAGATGCCGCCGGAGGATGAAAAGCAGCCGGATGCCGCCGTGAAGACCGATTTCCTCGATGACCTCTCCCGCACACTCGTCACCGCGCGGTCGGTTCTAAGCGATTCCGGCGGCAAGATCACCATGCGCCGTCTGAACCGTCGCGAGTACAAAAACACCCTCCGCGATCTACTCGGCGTGGACATCAATGTACGCGAACTGCCTGCCGATGTCGGCGCGGGGACGTTCGACACGGTGGGATCGTCGCTTTTCATGTCGAGTGACCAGTTTGAGCAATATCTCACGCTCGGGCGGCAGGCGCTGGATGAACACTTTGCGCGGATGACTCCAGCGGCGAAACCTTCCTCAGCTCTGCAAAAACTCCGCAAAGACCCCGAGCAATGGGCGAACAAATACATGCCCATCTACGCGCAGGGTTATGTGGAGAAATACGAGCGCTTCAAGAAATGGTGCGCTGCGATTGATGAAGCCGCGAAGAAGCCGGAACACGCTGCGGCCGTGGCAAAGCTCCGCGCTGATCCACGGCTCAAAACACAGCCGCATCTCTTTTACAGCGACTTTGCGAAGCTCAAGGACTCGCCGCAGCCCTCGCAGTTCGGTTTCCGCGATGTGGATGACGCGCAGTTCGCCCGCAGCGAATACACCTACCATTTTCGCTACTACGAAGACTACCAGAAGCTCCCCGCCCGCGACACCGGCACCTGGCTCATGCTTTACAGCCTTGGCCGCTACACCGGCATCACCGGCTCCGAAAAATGGCCTGCTGGCAAATACACGTTGCGCATCCGCCTTGCCGCCAGCGATGAGTCGCCAAAGGAACGCCGCTTCATCGAGATCGGCACCGGCAAGGCCGACGCGGCAGATTTCAATGTGCTCAGCTCGCATCAAGTCACCGGCACCTTGGCGAATCCGCAGACGCTGGAGATCCCCGTCGAGATCAATGCCAGCGGTGACCGCAACTTCGCCATCCGCGACAAACGCCCCAACACCCGCGAAGCCGAGTATGCGATGTTCCGCGAGGCCTGGGACAAAACCGGCACCGGCCCGAAGCCGTGCATCTGGGTGGACTTTGTCGAGCTGGAAGGACCGGTGAGCACGACTCCCATCGCCGCAAAGACGATCAAACAGCGCCGCGAGGTCGAACTTCATGCGAACGCGATGGTCGGCGGCACTTACAATGGCTACTTCAAAGGCGGCTACGAGGCGGCGAAGAAGTTCATGGAGACCAGGCAGCCACAAAAAGGCATTCCCGATGAACAAGAGGCCAAGTTTCGAATCCGGGGCTTTGAACAGCAGGGGCCGACCTTTGAGCGTTATCTGAACGATCCGCTGACGAAGACCGGGGCCTATCTGACCATCTACAACGTCCACCCGGAGGAAGCCATCACGCTGCCGCCGGATCAGCCCTCCGGTTGGTTAAAGACAAAGCACGAGGTCGAAAAGGCCGAGCCAGGCGAATACATGCTGCGCTTTCGAATTGGCGCGGTGAAGGGCACGCCGAAGGAGCGGCATTTCGTTGCGCTCGGCAGCCGCATGAAGCCGGAGGAAAAGGAAGACTTCACCTTGATGCAAACTTTCCAGATCAGTGGCACCACGGATGCGCCACAGGTCATTGAAGTGCCCGTGAGCATCAGCGCGAACGGCCCGCGCACCTTTGTTCTTCGCGAAAAACGGGACGTGAAGCTCGATCACGAACTCTTCACCACCGCCGTGAAGGACACCAAGGTCGGCCCGCCGTCCGCGCTCTGGATCGACTGGGTGGAGTGGGAAGGGCCGATCATGCAACAAGCACCCCTCACCAAAATCGAGCGCATCGAGCCGGAGAAACGCCGCGCCGAGGTCGAGCGCGGTCACTTGCGCTACAAGTATCTCAACGAGCAATACGCCAAGTGGAAGGCCGCCGGCGGCGAGGAGGCCCGGGTGAAGGAGTTCGACTTCACCGATAAATCGCACGCCGAGTTTGCCAAAACGGTGTGGGACCAGAACAACCGCTGGTTTCAGCAATATCTCGATCGGCCCCTTTCCCACACCGGGCTCTATTTTGACAATACCGTCCAGGAAACCAGCGAATACGCCATCGACCTACCCGCCGACATCGCGAATGGCGACTATGTGATGCGCGTGAAGATCGGCCGTGTGCCGGACATGCCGGAGGAGCGCGCCTTCCTCACTTTCGTCGAGGCCAGCCCCATCGACAAAGAC
>JBGSJM010000242.1:0-8098 GCA_041742015.1 Verrucomicrobiales bacterium
CAAGCGTTTGTCGAAATCCTGATCCATGGGAACGAGTCTAGCGAGAACTGACTTCCATTCCACGAATTATTTTTGACACGAAATTCACTAGCAGGCGGAAGAATACCTTTCTTCCGGTACCTTACAGTTGCCCGAGGTTGCCGCTTCATGCGCAGCTAAAGCGTCCGAAAATCTCGAATGGGAATGGATTCCCAGTGAGTCGGTTGACCACGAGTCCGGTTTTTCGAGCCAGGCGATGATTCCGCCGCCGATGGTCTCGAGTTTCCACTTTTCCTCCTGATTCGTGGTGTCGCGGGCTTGGGCGGTGATGGCATTCATCAAACCAAAACCCGAGCGATCGGGTTGCGTATTAAATCGGTCTATAATTCGGTTCATCGTCCGCGATAAGACACCCCGACGCGCCATGGAGGACATCACGATTGCCATATTAACTCGCCGATTCATCGCATCGCGCATTTCTTCCAGATTTGCTTGAAAGGCTTCGAGCGAGCCACAAGATTGAATCGCCTGGCGAAAAAGACAATCCACCATTGCCGTCTCTCCAGAGGAAGTCCCCAGTTCAATGGCTTTTGAACGGATATTGGTGATATGAATGGCTCCGTTGGTGCAAATTTCACGGAAAGAATAGGGATGCACGAACAACTCTGGTCCCTCCGTGCGAACCGCCACCCCGTGATCGATACGATCATCCTCTTTCACGTCGCGAGAATGGGGTAGGACTGCTCGGAGGAAGAGGGATTTACCGGTAACGTGCTCAAAAGCAACGGTGCCGGCAAGATTGCTGATTTCTGAACGAAAAGTCTCGGAGATTTCAGCCGGAGAAGGCAAATACGTTTGTGTTTTCATGAAGTCGATGTTTGAAGTTGCCGAGTGCGGCCGCCAAAACATTGACGGGGACGGTTCCGCATTTCGGATGAAGAGTTCAACAATCGTCCTTTGTGAATTGTTTTTATAATATCCCACAAAGTTCACTTCGACAAATGATTCGTTTAAGTGAAAAAACCGGTCGGGCTCGAGCGGGCTTGAACAGGCCATTTGACCCTCTGGGTAAGCGGCTCAAACTTGATCAGAGTTCCATCTCGATCCATTTCATGATTTCAAAGAGACTTTTCTGCGGAATTTTTATCCTCGCCTGCATGGGATCGCTCCGTGCCGACGTTTCGATTGCTGAACTCGGCGACCGCATCCAGGTGAAGATCGACGATCAGCTTTTCACCGAGTGGCGACACCGGGAATGGGTCGCGCCGTTTATGTATCCGGTGATCGGTCCCAACGGGGAAAATGTGACCCGGCACTTTCCGATGAAACCCGGAATGCCCGGCGAAGATCCCGATCATGCCTGGCATCGCTCGATTCGGTTTTCGCACAGCGATGTGAATGGGTTCAACTTCTGGTGGGCACCTGGGAGCGAAAAGGCGGGTCATTCGGCAGAGGTGAAGCTGGAGCGAATCGAAAAAATGACCTCGGGCGCGACGGGTGAATTGGTGCTCTGGAACCAATGGCTCGGTGATGGCAAACTGGTTCTGCGGGAGCGGGTGCGGCTGGTTTTTACGCCGCTGGAAAATCGGGAGTTGCTGATGGATTACGACATCACCCTGGAAGCTGCGGATGCACCGGTCGTCTTTGGCGACAAGCGTGACGGCGGGCTGCTGGTGCGGGTGGCGGGCACGATGAAGGTCGAAGATGAAAAGGGGAACAAGGGCGCGGGAACCATCCTCAACAGCCGTGGCGACAAGGATGGTGAGGCCTGGGGCAAGCGGGCCGAGTGGACGGATTACTCCGGCCCCGATGCGAGCGGCAAGGGCGTAGGCATCGCGCTTTTCGATCATCCTTCGAACCTGCGTTTTCCCACCCACTGGCATGCGCGGACATACGGGCTGATGACGGCCAATCGTTTTGGCACCGATCACTTCAAAATGAACTACGGCGATCACAAGACCGTGATCTGCGCTCCGTCCAAGAGTGCGAATTGCGCCGCCTGCGCCTCACACACCGGCGACTATACGCTGGCTGCAGGGCAGAGCATCACACTGCGGCATCGCTTTTATTTTCACCACGGCGATGCGCAGCAGGGTGATGTTGCCCGGCGCTACGACGAATACGCCGCTGATAGGGAGTCCACGGTGCTTCGAATGCGGGCCATGTTTCAGGATCGGAGATGGAAAGAGCTTCTCGAAAAGTTTGGCCCCGAGGATTTCGCCTCCTGGCCTGCCGAGGATGCCAAACAAGCGAGCGCGGCCTTGCAGATTCGCGGCCAGACTTATTCATTCACCAAAGATGGTCCGCGTGCTGAAGCGGACCTGATGGCAGCCAGGATGCTGGCACCGAGCCATCCAGACATCGCCTTGCTGATGGCGGAAAACTACGTCAATAATCTCAATGACGACACCAGGGCCATCGCAGCCTATCAGGAGGCACTCACGCTTTCCGGCACCAATACCCGGGGCTGGCAGCCGCTCACGGCCACCGTCGGCCTCGCGCGGCTTTATACCGATCAAGTGAAGCTTGATGCCGCGCTCGAAGTCCTCAAACCCTACGGCGATCTCAGCCAGCTCCCGCAGTCGTGGCGCATCAGGTTCCTGCGCTGCTATGGCCATCTTTACGCCGCGCAAGGCAAAGAACCGGATTCGCTCGCCAAGTTCCGCGAAGCTCTGAAACTCGAAACACAGCCATGAATCTCCTGCTCCAACGATCACACACTTTTATGAAACAACTAATCCTTCTCTCGCTGCTACTCCCGTTCTCGCTGCTCGGCCAGACCCCACCGGTAGTCGAAGCGGATGACTTGTCGGTGCTGCCGGCGATGGTGGACGGCGTTGCGCCGATTGCGCTGCTGGAGGAGCAGTTGAAGGCGCTCGCCTTTGCCGCCCTGGACCGCCGCGAGACGGCCTACGAGCAAATCAAAACTCCGGCGGATGTCGTCGCGTGGCAGGAACGGCAACGGGCCACTTTCCTCACTGCCCTGGGCGGGTTGCCGGAGCGCACCCCCCTAAATGCAAAAGTGACGGGCCAGCGCGACTTCGGTGCGTATCGGATGGAAAAGATCCTTTTCGAAAGCCAGCCAGGCTTCCTGGTTTCCGGCTTGCTCTACTTGCCGCCGGGGGACGGGCCACATCCTGCCGTGCTCATGCCGTGCGGGCACACCTCGATTGCGAAGGCGGGCGAAGTTTACCAAAACGCCTCCATCAGCCTCGTGCACGCTGGTCTCGCGGTCTTTTGCTACGATCCCATCGGCCAGAGTGAAAGGCGGCATTTCCGGCGGCCAGACGGTACGGTGGAGTTCGACAGTTCCACCAGTGAACATCAACTGATGGGCATCTCCGCGACACCGTTGGGCATCAGCCTGGCACGGGCGATGATTTGGGACGGGATCCGCGCCCTCGACTACCTCCAAAGTCGGAAGGACATCCGGGGTGACCGGCTCGGCTGCACCGGCGTCTCCGGCGGCGGGACCATGACCAGCTACTTGATGGCGCTGGATGACCGAATCGTAGCCGCTGCGCCTGCTTGTTATCTCACCGGCTTCCGGCGGCTGCTCGAAACCATCGGCCCGCAGGATTTCGAGCAGAATCACTTTGGCCAGATTGTCGCCGGCTTGGACCACGCCGATTACGTTCTCATGGGCGCGCCACGTCCGGTTCTGGTTATGGCGGCGACTCAGGATTACTTCGACATTCAGGGCGCGTGGAATGTCTTCCGCCAGGGCAAGCGCGGCTACGGCCGACTTGGGTTTCCAGAGCGAGTCGAGTTGGTCGAGGCCGACACGAAACACGCCCTGGACATCGAAATGCGCGAGGCCTCCGCGCGGTGGTTCCGTCGCTGGCTCGCAGGTCACAATGATGAATGGCGGGAACCTGCCTTCGAGATTTTGCCAGAGAATGAAGTCCTCTGCACGCCGGAGGGCGATGTGCTGCGCCAGCCCGGAGCGCGTTCCTTTTTCGACCTGAACGCGGCGGTGGCCGCGCCACTCACCGCTGAACGCCAGCGCTTTTGGCGGGATAACCCGAGGCCTACCGCGCTTGCCAAAGTTCGCGAACTCGCGCGGATTCGTCCGCTCGGGGAGTTGCCGCCCTTCACCTCGACCACCGGGAACACGCTCCAGCGCGGGGCGGTGCGCATCGAGAAACTGACCTTGCGCAACGCCGAAGGCACCGTGCTACCCGCGCTCCTGTTTCGCCCGGCCAACGCCAACACCGGCCTCAGGCTCTACCTGCACGAAGACGGCAAACGGACAGAGGCCGGCCTGGGGGGAAGCCTCGAAGCACTCGCCAACGCGGGTGAAACCGTGCTGGCCTTGGACCTGCGTGGCCTGGGCGAAATGCAGCGGGGAAAACGGGCGTCTGGCTTCGGAGCGCTCCAGGAGCCAAACTGGAAGTCCTCCACGCTTGCCTATTTGCTGGGCCAATCGTTG
Source organism: Verrucomicrobiales bacterium (assembly GCA_041742015.1). Classification (GTDB taxonomy): domain Bacteria; phylum Verrucomicrobiota; class Verrucomicrobiia; order Verrucomicrobiales; family DEV007; genus Arctic95D-9. The sequence continues at coordinate 4,412 of JBGSJM010000242.1, forward strand.
GTCGGCATGAGGACCGAGGACATCCTCGCCTGCGCACGGCTCGCTTCGGAAAAGTGGAACGATGGCCGCCCCGGTCATCTCGCCGGTATCGGCGAATGTGGCATTCCTGCACTTCACGCCGCCGCCCTGGAGCCGCAACTCTTCGCCAGCACACGTCTCGAGCGCACCCTGCGCACCTGGACCGACGTGCCCTCCACGCCGCGCACCCGGAACCAGCAGGTCAACGCCGTCCACGGCGCACTGCGCTTCTATGACCTGCCGGATTTGGTTGCCACGCTGCCCGCCGATACGCTGGTGCTGCACGAGCCGGTCGATGCGGCAGGCCAGGTGGAGAAAAAGTAACCGAAACCAAAATCCGCACTCAATCCCTCTTTCTGATAGGATGAAACCATTGGCAATCGCGTTCCTGTATTCCTCTCTGTTCGGCGTGCTCACGGCTCAGGAGCCAGCGCCGTTCTTTGCTGGCACCGCGAAGGTGGAAATCACACCTGCCGCCGAGCAGGCAGTCAATCTCACGGGCCAGCCGTTGCAGCTCCGCGATCCACTATTTGCGCGTGTGCTGGTGCTGAAAACGCCGCAGACCTCCGTGGCCATTGTCTCCGTTGATCTGATCGTCTTTGCCTCCAGGAAGGTTATCGATGAGGCCAAAAAGAAATGGGGTGTCGATCACATCATCCTTTGCGCCACGCACACCCATGCCGCGCCCGCGCCGCGCGGCATGATCATCAAGCCACCTGCTGCGCCGGATTGGACCCGAAGCCCGAAGGCACCGGCGGAGGTCATCGACTGGCCCGGTTTGTCGGCAGATCCCTGGTATGCCGCCACCGAGGCCAAGATCATCGCCGCGATCGGTCAGGCGATGCAGAATCTATTTCCGGCACGACTCGCGGCTGGCAAAGGCAACTTTGAGAGCGCCTACATGGCCCACAACCGCCGACTCCTGCAGGCGGGGAGCATTCGGGCCATGTGGGACAATCCCGACCGCCGACCAACCAAGCCAGTTGATCCCACTGTCGGCGTGATCCGCATCGAGGACATGAGCGGCAAGCCGCGCGCCTTTGCCGTGCAGTATGCCTGCCATCCGGTGACGCTAATGGGCGCTGGTGCCGTCTCCCGCGACTACCCGGGAGCCATGGTCGATCACATTGAGCAGGAACTCGGCTCCGATTGCATGGCCATGTTACTCCAAGGTGCCTCCGGCGATCTCGATCCGTATGATTTGAGTGGTCTGCGCGGCGAAAACCGCTTCAACATTGCCAAACAAGCCGGCATCTCGCTCGCCAAAGGTGCGCTGCAAATCGCCACCCATCTCAAGCCATTCGCCTCCACCACCGTCGATGTCAAAGAAAGCCTGCTCACCATCCCGAATCGCAGCGGCAACCTCAGTACCGAGGTCGGAATGCTCACGATGATCATCAATCGGGATCTCGCTCTCGTCACCATCCCCGGTGAGCCCTTTGTCCAGCATCAACTCGATCTCACCGCGCAATCACCCATCGCCAACACCTTTATCCTCGGCCTGGCTTATCACGGCAAAGGCACCCCCTTCGTCGTCTATATTCCCACCGCCCAAGCCGTCAAAGAAGGCGGATACGGAGCCACCGAATGCAGCTTCCTCACGCCCGATGCCGGTGAGCGGATGATCAACCAAGCCGTCAGCCAACTGCGATCCACACCAGATGTCGGCGGTTCTGGCAAAAAAAATCCGCCATTGAAACTCAATGGCGGATTCTAATTCACTTTCCGGGAAACCCCGGTTGGTAAATAAACCGTTCCCGATTTATCTACCTGAATACATAATCACTAAATTAAAAACAGAAATAAATATAAAACTAAAACACAATACCAAACAAAAACTTATACATCTGGTCAAGGCTAGTTGACCAGTTCGGGCATGGGTTGCTTTGCACCATTCCCATTTGTCCCAGTCGCCCTGCTGGGGACTTCATCAAAATACTCGGCGATCCGGGAGGGCGTCGCCGAAACGGCCGCTTCATCCCGTGATGATTGGGGCGTTGCCACCTCCAACGAGCGGGTCGGTGGGCCCACGATGTTACGGGCGTTGCGATACCCCAAATAGAATTCCTCGTTGCTTTCCCGATAGATCGTCAGAGCCGGGTCGAGCACTTCCCGCAGGAGAGTCATCGCCGCTCTTACTTCGATCAACAGGATCGCAGTCAGGGTTTTGCGGCGGGCGATCGCCTCCCGTGGGCTCACCACGATTGCTTCGTAGGTGGTTTTGCGATCAGCCAGTTCCGTCAGCTTCTCAGCCGAGACCAGGCCTTGCAGATCCCCGGCGCGTGCGCTGGCCAGTTCGTGAAGTTTCGCGGCCCGCTCCGTTAGTTTGGGACCCAGGTTCTGGAGAACACGCCTCCGCATTTTGACCCGCTCGGCCAGTTCCGGGTCGTTGTTCGCGATTGCGAGAGCCCTCACTGCACCGCCAACCCCAAGCATCGATTCGATCAAGAGATCACGGTTTCTCTTTTTGTTGATCGCCTTACCCTTTTGATTTCGTTCCTGCTCTTCCGTGAGGGTGCTGATCAACGTGATTTTCTCCTTCAAGGCATCTACACTATCAACAATAAGTTTGGATCCCGCAAACACCGATTTTGATTTATCTAGATAACCCAGAACCGCGAGAATGCTGTTTACTTGAGATTTTTGCTTTCCATTCATAATGTCATAACTCCTTTCTATTTCGAAATTTTTTAAATACCCACTGATCTATACTTAAGAAAAATAGGTATTTCTTATTTACAAAATGATCTATACCGACTTCGCCTGATGGCGCAAGTGAAAAATACGGTAAATATGGATTTTTCTTTAATTTTCGAACCCGTGGATTCCGTCACTGCTTTTCAGCTCTTTGGTGATGGGCGGGAATCGGCTACTCAACTGTGCCTTGACGCTTGAGGAATTTTTAATTTGGACTTTGATTCTTGGACTATTCAACCTGCCATGCCAGATCAATCCGCAAACGAAAACGCCCTTCCTAATGATAGCGAATCCTGGGACTCCGCATCCTCTTTGCAAAGCCCCCACAATCGCTTTGTGCTGGGCTGCTTCAGCGAGTCTCGCAAGGCACGGGGGCTGATGGACGCTCAATTGCCTGCTTCTCTGAAAAAAGTGCTCCTTCTTGATTTGCTGACAGTCGAGAATTCTCACTTCGTCGATGAACGGATGGCGGAGGTCGAATCCGACCTTCTTTTCCGGATTCCCCGAGCTGATCGCGAAGGTGAGGCGGTTTATGTGTACGTGCTTTGGGAGCACCAACGCAGGCGCGATTCCCTGATGGCACTGCGCATCTGGATCTACCTCGGGATGATTTATCGACTCATTGTCAATGAAGGCCGCCTCCTCCCTGGAAATAAGCTGCCCTTTGTTTATCCCATCGTGTTATTCCAAGGGACAGAAGGCTGGAAAAAAGGGCTTGTCCTGGAGGATCTGATTGATATGGAGGGGCTCGACCCGGAATTACATCGCTGGGTGCCCCGCTTTGAGATCGACCTGATCCGGCTCGATGAAGATACCCCGAGGGTGCGTCCGAATGATCAACTCGCCGGACTGGGCCTCAGCCTGATGCAGGCAGTCATGTACGGCAAATCCCCCGACTGGCTGGCGGACCACTTGGCAGAATTAAACCAGATTTTAGGCCAGGATCGCAGTTTTGTGCTCCTGATTTTGCAC
>JBGSJM010000243.1:0-6294 GCA_041742015.1 Verrucomicrobiales bacterium
GTGTGATAGGCGCGAGTCAGTTCAATCAGAAACGATTAACATCAATAATCATTAGCTTATGAAAGAAAAAAAGCACCAGCAATTATTCAGGCAATCTTAAACAGTCAACTTTTAAACAACGAGGTTAATCGGTCTCACCGAATTGACGACTTCGTCGGTCGAATAGACAAGACCACCACAAATCCCCTGAGAGGCATAAAGAGAGGCATGGTGGCTCATTTCCGAGTAATCAGCCTGGGCGTCTTCCACATGGATCACGGGGTAGCCACGGTCCGCTGCATCGCGTGCGGTGGTATCGACACACTGACTGGTAGCCAGCCCGCAGAAAACCAATTCCTCGGCGCCCAATTTCAACAGGACGTCCTCGATGTCCGATGAGGTAAAGGCGCTGAAAGTTACTTTGTCGAGAACGATTTCTCCGGCAATTGGGGCGATCTCCGGGTGCACTGCGGCCAGGGGTTCGTCAGCCAGGGGATAAAGGCCCGGGTAGCCAGATTGTACTCCCGCTTCGTTTGCGCTGCGGAAACAATCGTGGAGATCAGAGCGATCAGGGTTTTGCCCGCAAAGTCGCAGGTAGATTACAGGCCAATTGTGTTTCCGAAAAAAAACAAGCAGTCTTTTGACGTTGGGAATGACTGAATTTTTGCATCGTTTGTCGATGTAATCGAAAGCACTTGGGTTTTTGGATTGAGGAAAGAGGCGAAAATTTGCCTTGGGATCAAGGTAATAGCGTTGTAGATCTACGACGATGAGAGCGGGTTGGTTGGGCATTGTCACCTATCTTAACGAGTGCTCTTCTATTCAACCTAAATCTTTGTCTGAGGCTTTAAATTGGCCACAGATCAAAATAATTGAGGAAACAAGATATTGACGAGGTTTTCGAAAGGCTCGCACCTAAGTTAAACGATTAAGTCGAATTGAGGTAGCCAATAACCAGTCGTTTGTTAAAATGCAAAAGTTTTTGAGTTAAATGGGTCTTTTTTTATGAATTTTAATAAAAAAAATGGATTCCGTTTGCTGGGCCTCGGCAAACAGGAGTTTATCAAGTATTTTTTTGGTGGAAATGCCAGTCTTGCCGTTTTTATGCTCATTTTGATTTGTGTGTTTTTGATAAAAGAGGGTTGGCTTTTTTTCCCGGGACATCACAAGCAACTTCAGACATATCGCAAAGTGGGGCTTGAATACTCTACCTGGGTGGAGGAAGCCTATCGGGCATATAAGCTTGGTACGGGTTCCCTTAATCGCGCCTATCAGGCAGAATTGGCTTATCCTAATCGAGACAATCAGGCGAAAATATCGGCTTATGAAGCCACCCGGATGTTGGTGGAGAGAGAATTGGGAGATTCGCTTTTGGTATTGAGGGATGCCATTAATCAGCGCAAAAACGAATCCGATCCGGAGAGCGATCATGCTCGAAAACTTGATGCGGTGATTGCGAAGTTAAAAGCCCAGATTGAAGGAGAACGACCAGAATTAAGGCGAAAGATGAACCCCCGGAAATTTTTGGGCATTCCTTTTCCAGGATTAAGTCAGGCGGCGTTGAAGTCGCTGGATCTTGGAGAACGGGAAAAGATCATTAATGCAGTGGTGGAGCTTAACTTTTGGGAACCGGGAGAGTCTTCTTACTACAAAGAAATTAAACAAAAATACGATGAGGTTTTAAAAGCGGCATCGGTGGTAACCGGACCGCTCTTCAATATAGTAAATAGCTTCGAGGTCGAGATTGCAAAGCCGCTTGAGGCAATCTGGCAGGAGGCATCCGTACATTCCAGCAGTATCCGAGACCGGGCTAATTCCAACGAGATGGTCTCACGAGAAATTGAGGACCAAATTAGTGTTGCCCTTGCCTCAAATGAACTTTCAGTCCGCCAGACAAAATACGGTGCCGTGCTGAGTGTGATTGTGGGGGCAGAGTTTCTCGATGAGTATGCCCGGATTTTCTACCTCTTTCGGTTTACGGAAGCCCTGTTTGCGCTAAAACCCGATGGAGCTGCTTATGATGAACTACCTGCTGCAATCCGCGAAAAAGTAGAAGGTATTTTGAACGGCATAACCGGGAACTACGCAGAATTTGTCGAAGTGTTGAGGACCGGTGGTGATGAACTGGATGCTTTTCCCAAAGCTGTCCCGGAAGGCTCCATGGATCCTGATATGAGAAGGATGCTCTTCGATTTGACTCGAATTGAAAATGGGACCGACAAAATGATTCAGGAGCTGGCTAATCAAGCCGTAAACTTTTTGAACCCGTTTCCTTTCGACAAAGAGGCCAGAAAACTTTATAACCTGACCGATCAATTTAACAGTGCGGTTAACGAGATTAAAAAGAAAGGGAGGATTGCGATGGAGCAATTGCCCGATCCAGGATCGCTTAATACTCAAGTCGCGAGGGACGAAATCACCAAGTTTAGAATAATCTTCGAAGAAGATGTCAAGACCATCGAAGAGATGGGGAAGAAGCTCGCAGGGTGGAAGTTCGATAAACCGTGGAAGTGGAGCGAAACGCTGGGTGCCTTTTTTCTTGGGACCAATTGGACCACCAACAGCCAGATTCAAGATCGCTATGGAATTGTTCCCATGTTGACTGGATCTCTGATCATTACGTTAATTGCTCTGACACTTGCTGTGCCAATTGCCGTTTCTGCAGCCGTTTATGTTAATCAATTTGCTTCATTTGAAGAGCAGCGATTACTTAAACCGACCATTGAATTTATTGGAGCAATTCCCTCCATCGTATTAGGAGTTCTTGGTATCGTCGTGGTTGGGGGATTGATTCAATCTGCTAGTAATTGGGAGTTATTGTCATGGTTGCCCGGTTTTCCGATTGAGGCCCGCTTGAATATGTTAACGGCTGGTCTGATTCTTGCTTTTATGGCGATCCCCATTATTTTTACACTCGCTGAGGATGCTCTAAATCATGTTCCGTCAGCTTATCGGGATTGTGCATTTTCTCTCGGGGCTACCCGGTTTCAAACCGTCTTTCGGGTGATACTCCCCGCGTCTCTCAGTGGTGTCATCGCGGCGACTTTGCTTGGGTTTGGCAGGGTAATCGGAGAAACCATGGTGGTGTTGCTCGTCGCCGGAAACCGGATAGCGATTCCTGATTTTTCAAAAGGCTTCGGGGTGATCACCGAACCGAGTCACACGATGACTGGCATTATCGCTCAGGGACTTGGAGAAGCGCCTATAGACTCTGTTGCTTACCGGGCTCTATTTATGGTCGGATTGGTCCTGTTGTTGATTACTTTACTAATCAATTTTGTCAGTCAAAAAATTCTTAAGAAATACTATAGTCATGGATAGCGATACGAATTCGATTTTTGACAGAAAGAAGAATCGTCTCGGCATAGAGAAGGCGATGATTTTTGGGTTCAGGATTTCAACGTATTTTATTGTCTTTGTCTTTGCGTTGATTATTGGGCGGATCGTCGTTCGCGGGGCGCCGGTACTTGCTGGGGAGGGGATTTCATTTCTCACCGAACACCCTAAAACCCTCATTGGGTTTTACGATGAATACCAAAAATATCACCGACTTACTAGTTTGGAATATCAAGATTATGAAAAAGCCAATCCTGAAGCTGTGACCCTGGCCAAACAAAGCGCAAATTTCGTAGGAGGTGGGATTGGAAGCCCCCTAGTCGGAACCATTATCCTGATTTTGATTTGTATTACATTCTCCATGACCGTGGGGATTTCTGCGGCAGTGTTTCTTAATGAATACAGCAAACAAGGTTTTTTTTGTCAATTGACTCGTCTCGCGGTCACCAGCCTGGTCGGGATCCCATCAATTGTGTTCGGGCTTTTTGGGTTAGCTTTTTTTTGTTATTTTTTTCCTGTGATCTCCCGAAACACACCGGTGGATCTTTCCAAGGCCTGGGAGATTCCCTCGTGTTGGTATCCTTCTCAAATTGCGGATGAAGGCTACCGAATTGACGTGGCGGATCACCCCCCTGAAAGAGCACATCAAAAAATTGTTGTCTCAAAAGGGGAGGGGGCACTTGTATTCTCAGTTTTTAATTCGCGCGGGGATTTTGTAAAGAGGGTTAAACAAGCCGAAATCGGGGCCACCAAACCGACCTGGGTTGACATTGAAAGAGATCTGGCGACCATCATCGCACTTCGAGATGCAGATGGCGCTGAAGACTTTTACCAGAACAAGCGGACTGTGGAGGAAGAAAATTTGATTTCAAAGCTCCGTCCCTTGTTGAAATTGAGGAAGCAGCTCTGGTTGTCCTTTGAAGGGTGGAAACCCTCTTTGATTGCCGCTGGGTTTACTTTGGCTTGTATGGTACTGCCCATTGTCATCACCACTTGTGAAGATACTTTGAGAGCTGTTCCGCAGGGATTTAGGGATGCCTCTTTTGCCCTGGGGGCAACCCATTGGCAGGCGATTTCGAAATCCGTACTTCCCTATGCCCTACCCGGAATGCTGATATCCTCCGTTCTGGGCATCTTGAGGGTTGCGGGGGAAACTGCTCCGATTATGTTTACTGGAGCCTTTGCCTCTGGAGCGCTTCCCTGGGTGGGATTAAAAGAAGAAGGGGTCTGGAAGATTGGAGAGTTCTTTCAAAGGGAGTGTGAAGCGATGCCATACCATATTTACATTTTGTCCGCCAAGACACCCCAGTCAGAACTGGTTCGTCCTATGCTGGATGGGGCGGTACTCGTTTTTATGTTAGTTATCATGGCGGTGGCGACTGCTTCTGTGATGCTGCGAATGAAAATTCGGAAGCGAATGGAATGGTAAATTTTAGTAACAAACCAATCATAGACAGATGAAGAACAAAAGTTTGAACCCATGACCACTGCCTTAGATCCCATAAATCCGAGTGATGATCGTTATCGCAGCGAGTCAATAGTTGAAGTCTCCAACTTCAGCTTCAGCTATGATCTGGGGAAAACCAATGTCCTGAAGGAAATTAATTTGAAGATTCCGAAAAACCGGGTGACCGCCTTTATTGGCCCTTCAGGCTGCGGTAAAACCACTCTCATGCGGTGTTTTAACCGGATGAATGATAGGATTCCCACCGCCAGGATCACCAAGGGAAGTATCAGAATCATGGGAGCGGATATCAACGCTCCCCAAATCGATCCCGTTCTGCTTCGCAAAGAAGTCGGGATGGTTTTCCAGGAATCGACTTCTTTTCCGAAAAGTATCTATGACAACGTTGCTTTTGGATTGCGAATTGGTGGCAAACGGAAGAAGGCGATTCTAGATCAGGTCGTTGAGGAAAGTTTAAAAGGGGCTGCCCTTTGGGATGAGGTCAAAGATCGCCTCAAAGAATCTGCTCTCGAACTTTCCGGTGGACAGCAGCAACGCCTTTGCATTGCCCGAACCATTGCGGTCAAGCCCAGTTTGATACTCCTGGATGAACCGTGTTCAGCCCTAGATCCCATCGCCACTCGTGCGATCGAAGAGTTGATTACTGGATTGCGAGAGCAATACACGATTGTCATTGTGACCCACAACGTGCAACAGGCACCCAGGGTGTCGGACTACACCGCTTTCTTTCATGTGGGTGAATTGATTGAATTTGGGATGACTTCCAAACTGTTCACCAATCCAGCGGTGAAACAAACTGAAGACTTTATCACTGGCCGGTTTGGATAATACTATTTGAAAGTTTCAAATCTGAGATTAGTCTAAATTCCGGCTATTGAGTCCACTGGTATTATACACATCCGCTTTATGTCTGAGTTAAAACACACCTTGGGAAATTTCGAAGAATCACTTCGTAACATTCGAAAATCGGTGCTTACCATGGCAAGTATCACCCAAAAAAACCTGGGAAATGCGATAACAGGGTTGCTCGAACGAAAGGAGGATTTTTGCAATGAAGCAATCGCTGATGACGATGAGGTCAATACGTTGGAGAAATCCATCGATCAGGCTGGAATGGAAATTCTAATGCGCTTCAACCCTGTCGCCACGGACTTGAGAATGGTTGTTGCAGCTATGAAAATTTCCTCCAATTTGGAAAGAATTTCTGATCAGGCCCATAATATCGCCCGCCGGGCTAGGAAGGTTTTGAAAAAGCCGGCTGTCCCAGATATTAATCTGATCGAGCCGATTTACGAAACTGCTTGTGGACTATTGCAGGATTCTATCAAAGCTTTTGCCGAAGATGACGCCAAACTCGCTATTGGATTGTTTGATCGGGATCGAGAGCTGGATAAACTGCATCGTAAAGCCATCAAAAGGTTCACCCAAGCCATGGAGGAAGACAGTTCCTTGATCCGCACCAATTTACACTTGATCTTTATTGTGCGTTGTCTGGAAAGAGTCGGCGATCACGC
>JBGSJM010000244.1:0-5783 GCA_041742015.1 Verrucomicrobiales bacterium
CCGGTATGGAACGTGATCCGGGTTCCCTGCAATCCCAGCGCATCATATTGCCGCCGCAAAGCATCGACCTTTGCCGAATCCGGATCGACCACCGTGATCTGGAGCTGTGATTCGCTCAACAATGCATCGATCAAAGAAAGATCTTTTGTCCCATAAATCAGGGCGTAACCGCTTTTCTCCCCCACCCTTTCGAGAAGGGTCTGGGCAAGTTTCACCGCATCCACAGAAGGTTGGGGCAGCTTTGCGGGAGTGGATTGGATGCGACCGAGGCTTTTTCCGGCACCATAAGCCTGGATACGACCATCCTGGGTCACAGCAATAAGCTTGCCGTTGGCCGCGAGGAGACGACGCACCTCGCCCTCAATAGGAAGAGTCCAGTTCAGTTGTGGTTCTTCCGTCAAAGCAATGGCACTGAGGCTTTTCCGGCCTGCGGCATAAAGAAAATCACCCGATTTGATCAAGTCACCGGAGCCATCCGCTTTTACCTCCCAAATGACTTTTTCACTGGTGCCGAGTTCACGAATTTCTGAATCATCCGAATCAAACAACCGATTTCCGTAAATAACTGGCTCATTCATCGTGGACCGACCCTGGGTACCCGTTTTTAGATCGTAAACCCGAACCCCACGCTCGCGGGTATGGACGTAGAAATACTTTTCGCCCGCCGCTACAAAAGAACCGCCGTTGCCCTTGCCTCCGTCGTTAAGATGAAAGTAGCGCTGCACTCCAGTGGCGAGATCAAAACCCGCCGGAACTGATCGCCCGCCCGGAACGAGCAGGGTATCTCCCGAGACCACCAGGGCGCCCTGAGGAGCCACCCCGGCGAAGGCAGGGGCACTGTGGGGCTGCTTGATAAAATCCGCACCCGTGCTGTCATTTACCCACACGACCTGACCAGTCGCTGCATCCAGCGCATATAGAAAAGTGCCCATAAATGGCCAGATGCTGGCGGCGAAATAAACCCGGCCGCCGTGAACTACCGGGCCACCCCGAGCGGGCCAGGTGGAAATCAGGCGCTCATTTCCCAGAGCCTTTCGGGCTGAGGGAGCGCCATTAAAACTCCACACCAGGGAGCCGTCTGCTGCGTTTACGCAATAAAGATGACCATCATCACTGGTGATATAGACTTTTTCCTGCCACCCTACCGGGGGCAAACGCACCGGAGCGCCCGTAAAGAAACTCCATAGCTCAGCACCGCTGTTCACATCCAGGGCCACCACCTTGTCGCGATCATTAAAGCCAATGAACATCCGGTTTCCCAAGACAATGGGCTCAAAAACACGGTCATAAGGCATCAGGTCATGATTAAGCGGATCATCCCAGACCTGCACCCGGGGCGAATAGACTCGCTCCCACTCAAGCTGGAGATTGGCGGGCAGATTTTCAGCACCCGCCGCAGTGCGACCCGCATCACAACGCCACATCGGCCAGTCAGCGGCTGAAGCGTGCACTGATAACAGGATGAAGGTCAAAGTGATAAATCTCATAAATTTGGCGTTTCACTTTAGACCTGAGAACCATCAAAATCCCGAAAAAATCGACAAAAGACCTTAACTGCGTCATACCTGTCAACGATCACCTCTGTTTCATGATCTGGCCACGGCGAGCTGCCGATTATACCCTCTTAAATCAGTCATTATACCCTGTTTAATGGGTCATTATACCCTGTTTAATAATCCTAAGAACCTCAAACAGATGATGCTGCCAAGCCTTGTTTTTACCACTTTTCAAAGGCGGCTAATCAGATCCGGGTGAATATTCTGGATAATGGGAAAGCTTCTTTTTATCCGTGGCGGCGCGGTTGGTGATTTTATTTTGACGATGCCGGCAATCAAGCTGGTACGGGATCATTTCCCGGATTTGGAGGTGGAAATCTTGGGTTATCCGTCCATCACGTCTCTGGCGGTCATGGCGGGGTTGGTGGACCGAACTTCATCCATCGAGCATTCTACGCTGGCACCTTTTTTTGCGCCGAGGGCTCAGTTGGATCCGAAGACTTGCCAATATTTTGCGGAATTTGATGTGGTGGTGAGTTATCTCTACGACCCGGATGGCTATTTTTCGGGAAATCTGGAACGGGCCGGAGTACAAACGCTCATCTCCGGTCCTTTCCGAATGGATGAATCTCCAGGGGTCCTATCAGCCGCTCACCAACTGGCTACTCCTTTAGAGCGCCTGGCTTTATTTCTGGAGGAGCCGTTTATCGAAGTTTCATATGGTCCAGTGGAATCTTTTCCCGCCAAAACCGTGGCCTTGCACCCAGGAAGCGGGAGTCCATCGAAAAATTGGTCATTCGAAGGTTGGGCGCAATTGGCGTACAAAATTGTCGAGGAGGTTCCAGAAGTTAGCTTCTTGATTATTTCAGGGGAGGCGGAACACGAGACGATTAATGATTTCCTGAAAATGCTGGACGAAAAGAACGTGAGTTATCGTCAGGCTCACCATTTGCCGTTACCAGAGGTCGGAAGATTAATCCAGGGCTGCTCGCTCTTTTTGGGTCATGACAGCGGGATATCGCATTTGGCAGCTTCGACGGGGGTGAATGGTTTGGTTTTGTTTGGCCCAACCAAGCCGGAGATATGGGCTCCTCAACACCCCGCGTTTCGATCTATTCAGGCACCCGAAAAGAAAATGGGAAATTTCAAAGCATCTGCGATTTTTGGAGATACTTCCTTTCAATCCAAGTTGGATTTATTGAGGTGATTCTCCTGAAACTCGAAGTTTTTCACTCCCTAAGAATATTAAGATATTATTTATAAACCTAAATTTCTTCTTCTTATAGGTGTTTAAAATTAGCTAAAAATCCAGTTAATTAAAAGATATCAGATAGTTACGAACTTTTTTCAGTTGAGGGAAAAATGTGAAAAACCCTTCTTTATTGTTAATATCTGTGAAAAATTAAGGTTGAATTGGGATTTCTTCACTTTTTTCATCGTTGATTTCACACTTTTTTCTTTTTCTTTTTCTCCCATTTTTTGGTGGCCAGGGCATTGGCTGCTGCGGAGGTTTCTGATTCCTTTTTGCTGTAGCCTTCGCCTTTTCCAAGAATTATTCCGTTCCAGGTGACTTCTGAGATAAAGAGCTTCTCATGATCAGGTCCTTCCTGGGAGATGATGGAGTAAACGGGACTGTAGGAGGAGATGGCCTGGAGAAACTCTTGCAATTCACCTTTGGGATTGGTTTCGAGAGGTTCTTCGATGGTTTTTTCGATGATGTCACCGAAGTTATGGAGGATAAAATGTCTGGCGGCATCCAATCCGCCATCCAGATAGATCGCGCCGCAGAGGGCTTCAAATGCATCAGCGAGGTTGGAGGCTCGTTTCCGGCCTCCGGTTGAGGATTCGCCCTTACCAAGGAAGAGGTATTCTCCCAATGAGATCTTTTTGGCATAAGAGCACAAAGCAGGACGGGAAACCAACTGACTGCGGAGTTTCGTCAGGGGACCTTCAGCCTCAGTCGGGAAATCGCGATATAGTTTGTTGGTCAGGATTAACTGGATGACGGCATCACCCAAGAATTCAAGTCTCTGGTTATCAAAGTGTGGCTTTTTCGACTCATAAGCCAGGCTGGGGTGGGTCAAAGCCTCCGTCAACAGTCGTGGATTTTTGAACTGATAACAGATTTTTGATTCGATAGGTTCCAGATTTAGATGCATGAGAGAGAGGAATTTAGTTCTATTTCAGTCTGACTCTCTCGCCAAATCAGTGGAAAATACAATGATTATTTACTGTTTCCACGGAACCTGTTTGATTAGAAAAAGGGTGGCTGACGGGTTTCGAACCCGCGACAACCGGTACCACAAACCGGGACTCTACCACTGAGCTACAGCCACCATTTCTAAAAACTAAGTCTCTTCAAAATTGAAGAATACCTCGTCATGAGAAAACGATTTTATCGCATTCGCGATGGTTTGCCAGCGATTTTTTTGGTGGTTTTCAGTTCCAAACCCGGCGGGTTCGAGGAGTTGATTCTCGAAGACTTTTCGGTTTATCGTAAAGCTTGATTCATATGCCAGTGATAAATGCCGATTGGAAACCCGTTGCGTTCAAAGAATGGCAGGTGGTTTGTGATGCCATAGCTTCAGGGGAACAAAGTTTGATTCTCCGGAAAGGCGGGATTTCCGAGGGAAAATTTGGTTTTCAATGGATTCACCATCGTTTTTTCCTATTCCCCACCCTATTTCACGAACAGGGTCGATTGGTCAGGCCGCGGAGCGATGGAGTTGAGCGATATCTGGAGGAGGGTGCTGATGAAGGGCGCGATATTCCTTTTTCCGTTTATGTTGAGACGCTGACAACCGGGCGATTAACTGATTGGGAGGAAATCTGTGCGCTGGAGCCTTATCATATCTGGACTCGCGAATGCATCCGGGAACGCTTCGAATGGGGCGAAGAACCGGGTATCAGCTTTGCGGTGGTTCGTGCAGCGGTGTTGCCGGAATCCTGGATCCTTCCCGATCGCAAGGCCTTTGGAGGTTGTCGCTCCTGGATCGGTCTTCCAGAAGAGGAGAACGGTGGTTTTCACCAAAAACTCACACCTTGTTCCTGGATCAAGGCAAAGTGTGGGGTGCCTGAATTGGTTGGTGGGGAATTTTAGATGTGACTATGTCTTTGCTGGCAGTTTGTGATTTATTGAGATAAAGGTTACCACTATGTTCACCGAGTCGCTTATCAAGGCATTGCCTTTTATCGCGTTAGCTTTTCAATCCTTGGGGTTCCTGGTCAGGGATGAATTGTGGTTGCGACTTTTGATCTTGTTCGGCACTTTTTTTTATCAATTGTATTATTTCTTTGGCTTTTGTGCTCCAGAGTATTCGATGATGATTACTTCCGGGTTGCTGGGGGTGATTAATTTTACAATGATCATCGTTCTGATTTTCGAGCGAACCACGTTTGCAATGAGCGATGAGACGGCTCGAATTTACCGCAGCTTTCCGACTCTCAATCCCGGTCAGTTCCGTCGGGTCATGAAGGCAGGCGTGGTAAAAACCGCTCCTGCCGGTGAAGTGCTGGTGACAGATGGGGCTCCCTTAAAACGCCTCCTCCTGATAACCAAGGGCCAGGTGGTGATTTCAAAAAGCGATGTTGAGTATAATGCCAAAGCCAGTGTGTTTATTGGAGAAGTGAGTTTTCTGAGGCAGGGAAGTGCTTCGGCCACTGTGAAAGTGAATGAAGATGATACCACTTATGTGGAATGGCAGCATTCAGACCTCAAACAGATGATGAAAAAGTCGGCAGCGATGAATAATGCTTTGATCGCTTTGTTCAGTGCTGAACTGGCTGGCAAAGTGCAGCATTCGATGCCAGTGGACCTGGTTCACAAAACCGCTTGAGCCGTCTGGTAATCTGTCATTTCGAATGAGCCAGGGCGATATCTATGCCGTGTTGTCGGGCTTTTTCTGGTCATTTTCGGTGATTTTGATGAGGGTATCTGGGTTTACGATCCCGCCGATTCCGTTGACCTTTTTTAAAAGTTTTGTGGCGATTTTGTGTTTTTTCATCGCCTCGACTTGGTTGGGGGAATCGCTGGTGCCGTCTCTTTCTGGCAATGCCTGGATGCGGTTGTGTATCAGTGGGGTACTGGGAATCACCCTGGCGGATACCCTGATCGCCTCGGCTCTCAACCGGCTCGGAGCGAGTATGCATGCCCTGGCGGATTGCATCTACGCGCCTTCCATGGTGGTGGTCGGTTTTATTATGTTTGGGGAGCGCCTGACGGGTTGGGAAATCTTTGGTGGCACCCTGGTGATATCCGGGGTGTTGATTGGGATGGGTCTTTCTGCG
>JBGSJM010000245.1:0-12592 GCA_041742015.1 Verrucomicrobiales bacterium
CATCGTCTCCCACACGAGTTTTCGTGGTGCCCGGATGACTATATGAAAGTGTAGAGTCTTCAAGGAAGGTTGTGATTGAGTGCTTAAGTTGCCCCGAAAATCTACTTGGTCGTGGACACGACCTTCGCCAGATCAGCCAGACCTTTTTCAAACTCCGGGCCGACCATCTTTTCGGTGCTCATGAACAGGCTCACGAGTTTCCCCATGAATTTATTTTCCCCATACATGGCCCAGGTGACGACGGTCTTGTCACCCTCGGGCTTGAAGGTGAAGTCCACAGTGCTCACTCCTTCCATGGGCTTTATCCAGTCCATCCGCTGGCGTACCAATTCGCCGGGTTTGCTCTCCGTGATGGTGGCGGAGCCTTCGCCGACCAGGTCACCCTTCCAACTGGCGACCGCACCCACGCCCGAGTCAGCGCCGCTGTAAACGGTCTTCGAGCTGGGGTCCATTTTTTCCCAGGGATTCCAGGCCGCAAACTTCTTGTGATCGTTCACCTGGTCAAAGAGAGAGGTGGGTGTTGCCGCAATCGTTAGGCTGCGCTCAACCCGAAAGGCCGCAGGCTGCATGGCCGCGACAACGAAGAGGATGGCAAGGATGGCGACGAGGCCGAGAAGTATTTTCTTGAGCATAAAGTGAGTTGGTTGGTATTGGTTTGATGCGATATGAAAACGATGATAATGGTGGTCGGAGGGTTTTTCAAGGAAACGAGAATTATCCCCACCCATCCGAGGACACAAAAACCAACTGATCACCTGCCAGCCGGGCCGATGTATTGGCGGGCGATGATAAGGTTGTCGAAATAAACGGCATTCACCGGGTTTTTCGTCAGTGATGGATCTCGATGTGGCACACCCGGGGACAGAGTATCTATTCCGAGTCAAGGGTTAAATTTCAATAGAATCAGACAATCAACTGTTGTTGTGAAATATTCTGAAATATTCAGTCTGGCCCCACTTTGTTGGCCAAAAAGAAAACTGCACCCCTTCATTTCCAACCTGATTGACGGCCGGAACAAAAGGGCTTGAAAAAGCGATTTCCCATCAGTTATTGCCATTTCCATGTCTCACCTGATACGCACGTTTCTTTTTGTCTCGATCTTTTACACCAGCCTCCTCCAAGCCGCTGATCCCGCCACGCTCTTTGGCAAGGTGATGTGTGGCTATCAGGGCTGGTTCGCGACGCCGACGGATGGCTCGAATCTCGGCTGGGTGCATTACGGATTCAATAAGCCGGGGCAGTGCCACATCGACCTCTGGCCTGATGTGTCGGAGTTCGATGCTGATGAGCGCTTCGACACGCCGCTGAAACTCGCGGATGGCACAACTGCGCAGGTTTATAGCTCGGTGCATCCGAAGACGGTGCGGAGGCATTTCGAGTGGATGAAGGAGCACGGGATCGACGGCATCTTCCTCCAGCGCTTCGGCACGGTGCTGAAGGACAAACGCTTCCGTGCGCATCACGATGCGGTTTTGCAGCAAGTGCGGGAAAGCGCGAAGGCAGCAGGGCGCACCTGGTGTGTGATGTATGACCTCAGCGGGATGAAGGCAGGCGATCTCGAGTCCGTGATCATGCAGGACTGGAAGCGCCTCCGCACGGAGCTGGGCGTGCTCGATGATCCGACCTATCAGCGTCACGCGGGCAAGCCGGTCGTCGCGGTCTGGGGGATTGGCTTCAATGATGGCCGCGACTACACGCTCGATGAGAGTCAGGCACTGCTGCGCTTTCTGCATGATAATCCCGAGTTCGGCAAACTGACCGTCATGGCTGGTGTACCCTGGCACTGGCGGACTCAGGAAGGCGATGCCACCCGTGATCCGAAACTGCACGAAGTGCTAAAAAGCGCCGACATCATCAGCCCCTGGGCGGTAGGCCGCTATCATTCTCCAGCGAATGCCACCCAGATGATAGGCAAGGTGCATGAAGCTGATGCAAAGTGGTGTCGCGAGCATGGGCAGGATTATCTTCCGGTTATTTTTCCAGGTTTCAGTTGGCGGAATCTGAGCAAGATGCGCGGTGTTGAGGCTCCACTGAATGCCATCCCGAGACTCGGCGGCGAGTTCCTCTGGTCACAAGCCCGGGAGCGGATCGCCGGCGGCAGCTCGATGCTCTATATCGCCATGTTTGATGAGCTGGACGAGGGCACCGCCATTTTCAAGACGACCTCGCAGGTGCCAGTGGGGGCCGAGGGCTTCGTCACTGAACCTGAGTTGAAATCAGACCACTATCTCTGGCTCACGGGCATGATCACCAAGGCTCTGCGGCGGGAGATTCCGCTCACCCCTGCCATGCCAGTGAGGTAAAAGGTTTCAGACGGCCACGATCATCTACGATGCCACTTAATGGTTCTGCGAAAAATCCCATTTAAAAAAGATCTGACTGAATGAAAATGTTGGCTACGCCAGCAAACCCTTCACCACATGTCCATGAATATCCGTGAGCCGGTAGTCGCGTCCCTGGAAGCGGTAGGTCAACTGGGTGTGATCCACCCCGAGGAGGTGCAGGATGGTGGCATTCAAATCATGGACGTGCACGGGGTCGCGGACGATGTTGTAACAGAAATCATCGGTTTCACCCCAGGTGAGGCCTTTTTTCACGCCGGCTCCAGCCATAAAGACACTAAAACAACGCGGGTGGTGATCGCGACCGTAATTGGTCTCGGTGAGGGCTCCCTGGGAATAGATGGTGCGGCCAAATTCTCCGCCCCAGACGATGAGGGTGTCATCCAGCAGGGAGCGTTCTTTCAAATCTTTGATCAGGGCGGCGGTGGGCTGGTCGGTGTCGCGGCACTGGCCTTTGATGGCGTTGGGCAGACCGCCGTGGTGGTCCCAGCCCATGTGGAAAAGCTGCACACAGCGCACATCCCGCTCCGCGAGGCGACGGGCCAGCAGGCAGTTGGCGGCATAGGTGCCGGGCTGAGTGACCTCCGGGCCGTACGAATCAAGCACGTGTTTCGGCTCTTTGGAAATGTCGAGCAGATCGGGCACACTGGTCTGCATGCGGAAAGCCATCTCGTATTGGGCGATGCGGGTCCGGGTCTCGGGGTCACCAAAAGCCTCGAAATCCTTTTGATTCAGCGCGTTTAATTCATCAAGCTGCTGGCGGCGCAGGATCTGGTCCAGCCCGGCGGGATTGGAAAGGTAAAGCACGGCATCCCCTTTGTTGCGGAATTTAACTCCCTGATGCTGGGTGGGCAGAAATCCACTGCTCCAGAGCCGATCATAAAGCGGCTGATCGTCCCGCCGCCCGGTGCCGAAGCTGGTCAGAACCACGTAGGCGGGCAGATCGCGGTTGTTGCTGCCGAGTCCATAACTCAGCCAGGAGCCAAAGCTGGGCCGCCCGGCGAGTTGCGAGCCGGTTTGGCAAAAGGTAATGGCAGGGTCGTGGTTGATCGCTTCGGTAAACATGGAGCGCACGATGCAAAGCTCATCCGCCACCCCGGCGATGTGTGGCATCAGTTCGCTGAGCCAGGCCCCGCTTTTCCCATGCTGGGCGAATTTAAAGAGGCTCGGAGCCACGGGAAATGCCTTCTGGCCTGAGGTCATGGTGGTGAGGCGCTGCCCTTTGCGGATGGACTCGGGCAGGTCTTTGCCGCGCTGCTGCTCCATCTGTGGCTTGGGATCAAAGAGGTCCATCTGCGATGGTGCCCCGCTTTGAAACAGGTAGATGACCCGTTTGGCTTTGGGCGGAAAATTCGGCGCAGCTGACAAATCTCTGGGGAGCAGAGAACTCAAAGCCGCCGTGCTCAGGGCCGCTGCTCCATTTTTCAGGAATAAGCGGCGGTTAAGGGCATCTTGGACTTGAAAAGCTGGATTCATGACAAAACAGTTAGGCTCGCCCGCCAGCACAAAGAAGTCAAGCTGGTTGGCGTTTTGGCGCTACGTCGGCTTCGCCCCGGCGATGATTACTCCAACACGACACGGCACTTTCTCAGCGAGCACTTTAATCGATCTTTGAAAACAACCCTGGTCCGTGATACCATTGGTAAACATGACATCATTGGAAAATCTTCTCGAACCCATTCTGCATTCACCGAGACTGCCCGAATTGGTGGATGCGCTCCAAAAACGAATCGAAGCGGAAAAAAAGCTGCGATCAGACTTTTATCAAAACATGACTCCCGAACAAAAGGTGGAGTTTATTGATGGAGAGGTGATTCTTCACTCGCCGGCCCGCAATCGGCATCTGGATACGACACTGCACATTGCTACCTTGGTAAAAACGTTTGTCAGTCTTCATCAACTCGGCACGGTCAAATGTGAAAAGTGCCTTTGTGTTTTCCCCCGCAATGATTATGAGCCGGATGTGGTCTTTTTCGGCTTGGAAAAGACTGCTCTCATCCATGGTGATACGATGCAGTTTCCCCCGCCGGATCTCGCGGTCGAAGTGCTTTCCGCATCGACAGAAAAAACCGATCGCGGCGTGAAATTCGAAGATTTTGCCGCCAATGGCGTCGCTGAATACTGGATTATCGATGCAGACAAGGAGACGCTGGAACAATACCTCCCCGGGGCGGATGGGTATGAGCTAAAGATCAAATCCAATTCCGGGATCCTCAAAAGCTCCGTGATCCCCGGCTTTCAGTGTGAGATCGCCGCCTTGTTTGACGAAAAAAAGAATCTGGCTGCGCTTCAAGAAATTTTGAGATCTGGAAAATAACCATCAAAGATCTGGTTGATGGCGGCAAACTCAACAGGGTACAGTCGGTGATCTAACAGGGTACAATGAGGCGCTAGTCGCGGGTGACGGTTCGGTCGAGGTTAAGCAGGACCCCGGCGGTGGTGGTATAGGCGGCGAGTTCGGCGGGGTTCAGCGTAGCATCGGGCTTGCTGGCACCCTGGGTGATGAGTTTCTGGGCAGCTTCGGGCTGGGCTTGATAAACTGCGAGGCGATTCTGCCAACCCTTTAAAAGGATTTTTAATCCAGCAGCGTCCACTTCGGTGGCGGTGGCTCGTTTGTAGCCGTAGGCGATGCGCTTTTCCGGGGTGTCCCCGCCCTGCAGCATCATTCTTTGAGCGAGTCCGCGGGCGGCTTCGACAAAGGTCACTTCATTGAGGAGCACGAGAGCCTGCAGCGGGGTGTTGGTGCGGCTGCGTTTTACGGTGCAGATTTCACGGGTCGGGGCATCGAACAACAACATGGTGGGTGGAGCGGCGGTTCGTTTCCAGATGGTGTAGATGCTGCGTCGGTAGAGGCCTTCTCCAGAGTCTGGCATGTAGCCGCGCAGATCGCCATATTTGCTGGTTTCATCCCAGACTCCATCGGGCATGTAGGGCCGCACACTGGGACCGCCGATTTTGGAGACGAGCAGGTTGCTGATGGCGAGGGCCTGATCCCGCACCACTTCACCACTGAGCCGGAAGCGGGGGCCACGGGCGAGGAGTCGGTTTTCGGGATCGCGCTCCAGCATGTCCGGGGTGACTTTGGACTCCTGCCGGTAGGTGGTGCTCATCACCAGCATCTTCTGAAAAGCCTTCATGTCCCAGCCGAGTCGGATAAATTCAGTGGCGAGCCAGTCCAGTAACTCCGGATGGCTGGGCCAGTCCGCCTGCGAGCCGAGGTCCTCGGTGGTCTTGCAAATTCCGTGGCCGAAAAACTTTTCCCAGGTGCGATTGACCCAGACCCGGGCGGTGAGTGGGTTTTCCGGTGCCACCATCCACTGCGCCAGGCCGAGGCGGTTCAAAGGGGCATCTTTTGGCATGGGCGGCAGGACCGCCGGGGTCGCCATGGATACTTTTTCGCCGGGTTTGTCGTATTCCCCGCGACCGAGGATAAAGGCGTCTTTGATCTTATCCTCACGCATCACCATGACGGTGGGCACGGTTTTTAGGAAATTTTCCTGAGCGGTTTTGGCTTTGGCCAGTTCGGTGTCAGCCACACGCACCGGGCTGTCCACATTGGCGCGATAGAATTTTTCCAGCTCCGCTAGCTGTGCCTTGGTGCGCGTGGCAGGGGGTGTTTTCAGGATGGTGGCTACGGCGGTGAAGGCAGATTTGCCATCGAGCCTGACCATCCCGGCGGGTAATGAGGTGGCGGACACTCGGAAGCGCCCGATATTGTGCTGGCCGAAGGTGGTATCGTGCTTCAGGGTGACGGTCACCTCGGAGCCTGCTGGCACGGGCTGTTTCAGGACAAACATGGCCTGGCGCGCATCTTTTTTAGTCGGGCCATCCACCGCCCAGCCTTTGCCACGCTGCCGCTTTTTGCCGGGGTTGAGCAGGTTGGTGATTTCCCAGCCTTTTTGGGAATAATCTGCCTCTACTCTGGCAAAATCGGCCTGGACGGGATTTCCCGAATCATCGATCACATCCACCTCAAACTCGGCCAGCACGAAGTTACCGTTGAAGGAGCGGCCCACGCCCTGGGTCGGGAGACTCGGGTCGGGCAGGCATTCCAGGAGAAAGGCGCTGACTGGCTCATCAGGCATTTTTGCCGAGATGACATAGGTATCGCTGGCCGGATTGGTGCCGCTGGCGAGGTAGCTGCCATCCGTCTGCCGGGTGAGAGTCGCGCCGCCCTGGGATTCCACTTTTTGTGGCTCCAAAAGAGTCCAGGGATTCTTTTCGGTGAGAAGTTCCTCCTGGGCGCGCGGTTCCCATTCCGACATCAGCCGGGGAAGATGGGTGATTGCTTCCGCCACCTTTTGTTGGGCAGTTTTTACGGCGGCTTCCAGTTTTTGGAGTTCAGTTTCCTGCTCTGGAGATGGGACGTCTAGCGTCGGCGGCGAATTTCCACCGCTGCGGTTGGACTGCCCCTCGATGGTGCCGCTTTCGGGCATGTTGTTAAAAAAGGCAAACAAACTATAAAAGTCCTTTTGGGTTAATGGGTCATATTTGTGATCGTGGCAGCGGCAACAGTTCATGGTCAGCCCCAGCCAGGTGAAACTGGTCGTTTCCACGCGGTCGATGATGTTTTCGATCCGCCACTCCTCGGCGATGATGCCACCCTCGCCGTTGAGTCGGTGATTGCGGTTAAAGCCGGTCGCCACGATCTGATCGCGAGTGGCGTTGGACATGAGGTCTCCAGCGATCTGCTGAATGGTGAACTGCTCGTAAGATAAATTTTGGTTGAAGGCATTGATGACCCAGTCACGCCAGGGCCACATGCCCCGGCTGCTGTCGGTCTGGAAGCCGTGACTGTCGGCATAGCGGGCAAAATCGAGCCACTGCCTGGCCATGTCCTCACCGTAGTGTTTCGAGGCGAGGAGGCGGTCGACCACTTTTTCATAAGCATCCGGAGAGGTGTCCGCCAGGAAGGCATCCACCTCCTCAGGGCTGGGTGGCAATCCGATCAAATCAAGGGTAACCCGGCGAATCAAAGTGGCTTTTTCAGCGGGTTTGGAGAAGCTCCAGCCCTCCTTTTGCAGTCTGGAGAGGACAAAGGCATCAACAGGCAGGAGAGCCAGTTTCACGTTTTCACCAGCGACCTTCGGCACCTCCGGTCGCGAAGGGGTGATAAAGGACCAGTGGCCCTGATACTCCGCCCCTTCTTCGATCCATTGTTTGAGCAGCGCTTTTTGCCGTGGGGTGAGCGGCTTGTGGAGTTTGGTGGGTGGCATCAAATCATCTTCATCATCGGTCAAGACCCGTGCCAGCAGTTCGCTTTGGTCCGGCTTACCGGGAACGATGGCAATTGCCCCGGACTTGGCCGGTTTCAGGGCTTGCTCCCGCACATCGAGCCGCAAACCGCCCTTGCGTTCCTTTTCATCGGGCCCATGACAGTGAAAACAGGTGTTACTCAAGATGGGCCGAATATCACGGTTAAACTCCACATCGGCGCGGGCCGTCATCCAGGAGACCGGGAAGCAGGCAAGGGACAAAACAAAAATCTTTTGAAATGAGTTCATTCTCTGGGAACCAAAGTGGAGTGAAAGCTGATGATTTTAACTCAAAATATTCTCTAGAAAGACTACCCGGAAAACCCTTTTCTCACTTTCTTATTTTCACACTTTTGCGGGTATTGACATCAGATTGGTCGAGATTTTCGGGTTTGCGATTCCCCATCATTTACCTCTTTGTGAAAGAAGCCAACTGAGCAGGTCTTGAAAGTCGGTTGCGGGCAGGGTTTGTCCGAAGATCGATGGCATTAACGAGATGGGCAGGGTTTCACGCTTCGCAATCCGGCTCTTGGATATCCGGTGGGCCTGACCCGTTGGATCGAGAATCTCCACTATCTCACCCTGTTCACCCTGGAGGTAGCCTGTGATCTGCCCCCCATCAGCCAATCCAAGGGTAGTCAGAAAAAAATGGGCATCGATGTTGCGGTTGGGATCAAGAACATCCTCCGCGAGGCGAGCCACGCCCCGGCTGCCGATTCCATCAAGCTGGGGACCAATCAAGCCGCCCTCGCCAGCAATGCGGTGGCAAATCGAGCAATTGGTTTTGAAGATTCCTCCTCCGCGAGCCGCATTTCCAGTTTCGGGATTAAACCCGGTGAGACGGTCTGCGATCAGCTTGTCCAACTCCTGGCGTTCGGTTTCGGAAATGACCCGGGGAGGGGCCGGTGGCGATGGGGGTAAAAATGGCCGGAGGTGTTCGCGAAGATCCGCTGGTGCAGAAATCTTCAGAAAATCTGCGAAAAAAGCAAGCGTCTTGCCAAAGGGATCACCAAAGTCAAAATGATCAACCGCCAGGACCGCTGGTTCAATTCGGGTGATGCCGAGCCAGGCATAAGAACTCCCCGAGTCTCCATCAATGATCTCCAGGCGAACCGGCTGGCCGACATATTTCGAAAGATCCCACAGCACTGGCTGGCAGACATCATTTCTCGGAGGGAAGGCCAGGGAAATCACATCCCCGCTCGCGGCAGTGACGAGTCGGACCAGGTTTTTTTCATGTGCCGTGGAACCTGGTTTGCCACGATGCCCGCAGATCCAAAAACCCAGCTTTTCAGGGGCCGGAAAGACTCTTGAACGGATCAGACCGGTGCGCTGTTCGGCTCCGGCCTGGCCCGTGGCTAGGCTGGAAAGAGTGCTGGCTTCCAAGCCGTCCCCGCATTTTCTAGGTTGCAGGACCCAGGGTGATGGTGAGCCCGGATCGGGGACATCAACCCAGTCATCGTGAGTGTTTCTTTTTTGGTGGGCTTTGAGAATTTCCGGGGCGAGTACCTGCGCCCACTCCAGCAAATCGGGACGATACTTGGTCACTCCACCTTCTTCCAAGCCTTCAGCGATGGTTTGAAGCGTCGCGGCTTGTTCGGCAAAGTCGGACTTAGAGTTTTTTGAGTCTCTCGCCAGAGAAATAAGTGTTTTCCGGGTTTCTTCGGAGCCATATCGCCCGATGTGGCGAACCCTATCCGACCCGCCCTGGACCCCAGCCTTAAGAAGAAAATCAGCCGCATCTAAAGTGGCCACGGAAAGTGCGATATCGAGGAGGACGGGGTCATTGTGGGATAGATCATCAAAAGCATGCGGCAGGCTCAAATGGGCGTGAATCGCCATCTTCAACACGTGTCGCAGGTGAGTATCCGCCACTGGCACCTGAGACAGCAGACTCAAAAGGGGCTTTAGCGCGGTAGAATCCGGCGAAAACTGCAGAGCGGAAGCAGCGGCCCGCTGGTGGTGGGGATCTGGATCGTTAAGCGCGGCGATTGGGTCAGTAATTGATTCCACTCGGGGAGCAACCGGTCTGGTGGTAACTCCTTTTTTCGCCACCCGCCAGATCCGCCCCCGTTCCCGATCCCGGCCAGGGTGATCTAGGGGGACTTCGTAATGACCAATGATCCGGTTGTAGAAATCTGCAATGTAAAGAGCGCCGTCCGGACCAACGGTCAGATCCACGGGTCGAAACCAGGGATCGCGACTTTCCACAAAATCACTTTGTTCAACGGCCACTGGCGTTGAGCCGGCATATTTGACCAGATCGCGATTTACCCGCGAATTGACGGGGTTCCCGATGAGAACCTGATCGTTCCATTCATTACCCCAAACCCCGCTGTGGAGATAGACAATCCCGCAAATCCCGGTAGAACCATGAGTGTGTTGGATCATGACCGGACCAAAGCCAAGACCCGGAGACGGTTTGCCAAAGTGGGGATAGGTGGCCCCGCGCAACAACTGGTAAACTGGTGAACTATGACAATCTGCACTATACAGATTACCCCGCTGGTCAAAACAAAGCCCAAATGGATTTACCTGGCCACTGGTGAAAATCTCAATTCGGGAACCGTCCGGGCGAAAACGGAAAACATTACCGGACTGCATCTTAACCTCACTGCCATCCCGGGCGACGGCATGGCTTTGGTTATTAAAACCGTGGGTGGCATAAACCCAGCCATCCGGCCCGAGCCGGAAGCTGGAGCACATTCCGTGAGTATCTTTTTCATACCCGAGAGGACCAAAAAGCACTTCGCGGAGGTCGCATTTTCCATCGCCAGTGGTGTCTGCGAAATACCAGATATTCGGGATGCTCCAGGCGATGCAGCCGCTCCGGTGCTCCGGCTTGTGCCAGGGCAGAACCCCGGTGGGAATGTTGAGACCGTCTGCAAAATCGGTGACTCGATCAGCCTGCCCATCGCCATCGGTGTCTTCGAGAATTTTGATCGCATCGCGACTGTCTTTGACCCGGGAACCCTGCGGGTCCGCCCAGCGATCCTTTGCAGCCGCATAGGGATACTCGACCGTGGAAGAGACCCAAAGCCGTCCCTGCGGATCAAAGGCAAGGTTGATAGGTTTATTGATCTGCGGTTCAGCAGCGAAGAGCTGAATTTCGAAGCCTTCAGGCACTGACAAAGCCGAAAGTTCGGCAGCGGGGGAAAGCGGCTCTGTTTCGCGGACCAGCCTGTCATCTGCCAGGGAAACCGTGACAAAAATTAGAAAGACTCCAAATCCAGATAACAGGTTCATAAAAAAACTTCGCAACGGTAACATATCCCGGCCATTTAGGTCACTGATTGAAACTTCCTTTAACAAGCCATGGATTATTCTTTATGCAGTTAATTTGAGCACTGTTTAAAAGAGCGTCAATGAAAAAGATTAAAAAGCAGATCCATGAATACGGAGATGAAGTTCGTCCCGGAACCGACCATGGTAGTAAAATGATGATCCATCGACTTCTTTTGATCGCCGTCAGCTCGATTCCTCAGCTTGTTCATGCCGCCGCTCCTCAAGCGCAGATCCTCGAAACGAAGATTATCTCGCCTCAGTTTGACCTCTACCACGGATGGCCCACGGTGGCGCGACGGGCAAATGGTGAACTCTGGGTATCGTGGTCAGGGGGGCGGGAGTCACATGTGTGTCCATTCGGACAGGTCTGCGCAATGACTTCCCGGGATGATGGCAAAACCTGGACTTTCCCACGAGTGCTGCATGACAGCGCCACGGATGACCGCGACTCCGGCGTGGTGGAGACGGCGAAGGGCACGCTTTTGGTCACCACCTTCACTTCGCTGGCTTATGAGGATAGCTTCAAAAAAGCCACCGCGATGGCCGAGCACACCGAGCAGGGCTGGGTCTCGAAAGCGATGCCACCCGAGCGTTTTGCCCGATGGAAGGCCGCGCATGAGCGACTCAACGATGAAGAACGGAAAGCGGAACTCGGCGAATGGCTTATCCGCAGCACCGACGGTGGCAAAACCTGGTCGCCCCGTATCCCGACTGTCGTAAACAGCCCCCACGGTCCGATCCAGCTCCGGGACGGGCGTCTCCTCTACCTTGGCAAGCAACTGTGGAGCAGCGAAAAGAAGATCGGAGCCGCCGAATCAAGGGACGACGGTCTCACCTGGCAATGGCTCGCTGAAATCCCGACGCGCTCTGGTGATGCTGTAGCCAAAGGCTTTCACGAACTGCATGCCGTTGAAGCGACCGATGGCACGATCATCGCCCAGATCCGTAATCACAACCCTGAAAACAAAGGTGAGACGCTGCAAAGTGAATCCAAAGACGGTGGCAAAACCTGGAGTGTGCCGCACAGCATCGGGGTGTGGGGACTGCCCAGTCATCTTCTCAAATTGCGGGATGGACGACTTCTCATGAGCTACGGGCATCGCCGCGCACCCTACGGCAATCAGGCTCGCCTCAGCAGCGACCATGGCCAGACGTGGAGTGAAGCGATCATTCTCTCCGGCGATGGCATTGGCGGCGATTTGGGATATCCGAGCACCGTTGAGCTGGGCGACGGCACCCTGCTGACAGTGTGGTATGAAAAGATGAAAGAACATCCCCACGCGGTTCTGCGGCAGGCGACGTGGCGGTTGGAGTGAGATCAAATTTTGATTCGTTGGATCAATTTGTCCTCACTCTTTGCCCACTCTTTAACAATCTGTCCCGAATGGTACAGACGTTGACGCAAAAAGGCAAAAAGATTGAGAATTCGGCCCCAAAGGGACAAGTTCAAATCAGCCCAGGGCAACGCCCTGGGTCGGGTAAAAAATCAATCGAGCGCTGTAGGCGCGGCCTCAATCCCGCTTGGATATTGCGATTGAGACCGCCCCGTTGGGGCTCAATGTTAGGTTGACGAAGTCCCAGGGCGTTGCCCTGGGCTGAATTGAATTTACCCCTTTGGGGCGGAAGACCCAACCAATGATGACTTTTTGCGCTAACATCGGTACAAGGTTAATGACCCCACTTATCGAGATTTTTGGAATTTATGCCGAA
>JBGSJM010000246.1:0-6978 GCA_041742015.1 Verrucomicrobiales bacterium
CCGGCGTGATTCCCGTCACATGGAAATACCACCAGCACGGCCATCCGCGAATCGGGTCCCCGCCGGGCATGAAGCTCACACTGCGGGCGGCCTGATCAATTTGCACCCCGCTTACGGACGCGCCCTCGAAACCGGACTCGACGCTTAATTCGTCGGCAGCGTTGACTACCTGGATAGTGAAGAGTGAAACAAGCGCCAGTGCAAAGGTGGAAAGAAGTTTCATTGTTGAAAAATTTAAACCAAAAACACGATTTGATATTAACGTGGTCACCGTCAACGCAAAACCAAAATCGCGGCGCGATCCTGTTGGAACGTGGCTGACGGGAGGACGAACCGAGTTGAAAATTCGAGTAACTCCTGAAAAGTAATTTACAGGATAAGTGTCGACTTTAATTTATTGATCAGCAATCGAGAAATATTGCGGCTTCAGATTTCAGGTCTGATTCCGCCAGCTTTTCCCCCAGGGTTTGCTTCCTGTCGTCTACAGCCACTCCAAACGCAGTTTCCCGTAGTAATTCAAATCGCTCTTTTAATAGATAAGGGTTTATGATGTTCCTCATTATCAATTCGATCAGAAACTCATAATCTTTCTGCCTGCCTGCGGAGAGTTTTGCGGATGCGATGTCGTGGATTTCAATTGCATGGTGACTGTATTCACCTTCCTGATCAATAACTTCGACCAACCGGGATTCCCAATCAGGCGGTAGAGCCAGCAGACCTTTGCCTATCGGATCGGCAACTACACCATGCTCGGCGAGATAGTTGGAACCCATGCCGAACTTTTGAAAGACGTGACTTTTCAGATGAAATTGTTCTCCAATCAACACAATATCCACCTCAATCGAGCGAAGCGCTGATTGAGGAAGATTTGAGGCGGAAGTTACGGCATGCACAGCCTGGCTGCCTGCAATGATCAGTTGATTCAGATTGAACTCAGTCCGAATGTCCTTGAGCAGGGCAAATAGATCGGTGCGATTCTTGCCACAGCATGTGATTGGATTTCGGCCTCCAATTGTTGGAGTATTTGCATCCTTTTATCGTCGGCCAGAATCCCGGCGAAGGGGCTGTTGGACCGACGCAAGATCCCCGCTTCGGAAGGATCGAGCATGAATTCGATAATCTCCGGGTCCGTGGCTTGTCGTAACACCCGCTCCCAAGCCTTTAACTCGGCTTCGGCACCTTCCGGATACTGGTGCGAGGTCAGCCATTTCTGAACATTCTTTAGTCCATGTTCCCGAACGGAACTGTCCGATTGCTTGATCATTTGAGCTAATTCCTGGTGCAAGCGCCAATTCACTTCATCGAGAAATGGCTGTGACCACGGAATCAGATTTTCACTTGCAAGCATGATCGACTTTGACATGGTGCCCTGCAAACTCAAGAGAGGTTGAAGATTTTGCGAGGTTTGTGGTTCCCTATGCATTTGTTTTTATGGCTACCTGATCGGCACTCGGTTTGCTGCCAGCCGCAGCGCCCTATTCCAGAACGCCGCTGCCCTGATCACTCGTGTCAAAGCCGACAGTCTCCCCGGCTTCAAAACCGCCGCCATCGAGACCCTGCTAGGGTTCTTAGTTAATAATTGAGAGACTGCAGAGCTCAATCTGAAACTCTCAACTCTCAACTCTCAACTAAGAACTCTCAACTTGAGTGAACGGCATGATCCACGTCATCAACACCCGCCGCTCCGCCGTGCAACACGCCGCCGACGCCATCTGGCCCGCCACGGTCGAAGCCACCCGCCCCATCCGGAAGACCTTCTCCATCCCGCTGACCCGCGATGAGGGTGTAGTCTGATTTAATCTAATCATTCACAATAAGGGTGTGGCGAATACGCCGCGCCCTCGCTCGCCAGAACAAGAAACCATCTGACGAAAGACGCTGGAACGAAAGGAAACGATGCGTTACACTGAAAGCATGACATTGGTTGAATCGATTACCAGAGACTTGCAAAAATTGCCAAATGCCAAACTCGTTGAGGTGGCTCGCTTCATTAGCGAGTTGGTACCACAGGTTTCGGAGCGTCAACGCAAAGCGTTGGCTGAATCCTATGGATGTATGGATGACGAAGACGGGGAGGCCTTTGAAAAAGCAGTGCTGCAAAATGAAGCCCCCGAGTCCGAAAGTCAGGCATGACCAAACATATCCTGCTTGATACAAGTCCAATGGTTGCTCACATGCGTCGCAAGATTAATCTCGCGGAGGCTTTGCCGGAAGTTGCTTGGTTTTCACATCCTTGTTCACTGTCGGAAAACTGGAAAAAGGGATAAACAAAGCTGATTATCCAGACAAAGAGCGCGCCAGAGTAATGAAGACGGCAAGGAGCAGCAGCCCAGGGATGGAGCCCCGGTAGGGAGGTTCATTCCGGATCAGCCTTCTGGCCTGCGGCATCCTCGGTCAGAAGTTTAACGACCTGGTAAAACTCGTATGCTTCGTCTCCCCACCATTCCATGCCATCAAAAACATGGTTCATTCGAGCGACGATAGATCTTCCGACATCGTAGTTCTTCGCCTGCATGGCCGCTCGCAAGTATCTGGAGGGGATTTTTGTTGAAGTGGGATATTTTTTCTTGAGAGTTTCTCCGCCTCGATTTACTTTATCCCAATCAACCCCGGCAGCCTTAAAAACGTTTGGTTCTTGGGGGTGGCTGTAGGCCAGACTAATCATTTGCAAAACCACCTGGGTATAAAACTCATCCTTCACCTCCTCCGGCAATCCTGATTTGCTTAATGTCGCGGTCAACCATTTCTCCCAATCCATATCATTTTCTCCATGCCATCTCGGAAGTAGGAAGTAACTAATACTCTCATAGAGCCCCCCAGCTTTCCGGGGCAAGCTTCAGCCCCTCCATCGCATAACTCTCAACCTTTTCCAATGGCCACCCCAGCCCCAAACCAGTTCGAATCGCCACCTGATAATAATACGGATCTGATTTGCCTTTTTCGGATGCATTTAGCACCGCCTCTGCTTTTAAGAGGCGTTCTTCAAACAGTTTCCAGTTCTCTTTTTCAACCTTGTCAGCATAACTTGCTCCCCGCGCATACCAGGCGTATCCGACATAAAATCCTGCCAATGCGACCTGTGGTGTTGGAGAATCAGGAAAAGCCACCTGCCACTCTTTCAGCATTCGCTCCATCTTTTCCTGATATTGCTCGGGATTGACCTGATTAACCTCATGATAGGAGTCAAAGACAAAGTAAAATTTGTCCAATGCCCAACCGCCATCGTTTCTCAAGGTTTTCTCTTCCCGGTACTTTTTCGCCATAGCCTCCAGAGAGGCGTAATTTCCACCCCAGAAGGTGTTGATCGCAGGCGAGGTGTATTCCTTATGGTAATGCTCATCTCTTTTCCTAAAAAGCGACCAGTCCCCTCTTCCCGGGGTGGTCGGTTTTTTATCGACGCTTTCTATTTTCACCCTGGTATTTTTCTCCTGCACCGGTTGCTCCTCCGGCTCTGAGCAGCCGGTAAGTAGGCAAACGAAGACTAAGGAGATTGGGAGGATAACTCCAGTTGAAACTGCATTCATAGAAGGTTTTAAGAATTTGGGAAACATGGGCAAATCCTAAAAGCGATCCCTGGAATTGTCACCCAAAAATCTTGAATCTGCCTTTCAAGGCCAGCGTTCCACCATCAATTCTTACTCACCGTTTCATCCAGGTTTAGGATCAGATTCGCCAACAGAGTATAAGCGGCCAGTTCGGCGGGACTACAGGATGGGTCTGCTTTGCTTTCGCCGTAGGAAATTAATTCTTTAGCAGCAACTTCATCGGACCTATATCGATTGTGGTGTTGTTCGAGTGAGTTCCGGGCGACCTGCAATTCATCAGCTTCCGGCCAGCGGGAGGTCACAACCTGCCAGGCCCATTTGATCCGCTCATCAGCCGTGGCCCCGCCTTCCTTGAGGATTCGTTGAGCGAGATTTCTCGCCGCCTCGACGTGTTGGAAATCATTCATCAACTGGAGGGCCTGCAGCGGCGTGTTGCTCCGGCCCCGGATGGTGCAACTCTGCTCGCGATTCGGCGCATCAAAAGTTGACATGAATGGTGGAGGCGCGGTCCGTTTGAAAAAGGTATAGAGACTCCGCCGATAAAGATCTTTCCCGGTGCCCTGTTTGTAGTAGCGGGTGTTGCTATTGCCGAAACCAACTGGCTCCCATATATTCGGCGGTTGATAGGGATTAACTCCTTTCCCGCCGATCTCTGGTACCAGTAATCCGCTCACAGCCAAAGCTTGATCGCGGAGTACCTCGGCATCGAGCCGGATCCGGGGACTGCGGGCGAGAAGTCGATTTCCCGGATCGAGTTCAATTAGTTCGGGTGAGGTTTTGGAAGACTGCCGGTAGGCATGGCTCATCACGATTCGCTTCACAAACTGCCGGATATCCCAGCCATCCTCCACAAACTGCACGGCCAGCCACTCCAGCAATTCTGGATGGCTCGGTGGCGTCCCCTGGGACCCGAAGTCCCCGCTGGTTTCCACCAAGCCGGTTCCGAAAAATTGCTGCCAAAGACGGTTGACCGCGACCCGGCTGGTCAGCGGATGGGTGCCGCTCACAAGCCAGTTAGCCAGATCAAGGCGATTGTAGTCCCGATCTGCTGACTTCTCCGGGAGTGGGGGTAAAAAGGACGGCACACCCCGGGAGACTTTTTCGCCCGGCGCATCGTAGGCTCCCCGGAGCATCACAAAGCTTTCGCGCGGCTTCGGCATGTCGGCCATCACAAAGGTGATCGGGGTTGCTTTCTCGATGGCTGTTTTTTCCGCAAGAAAGGGAGCTTTTTCCAAGTCGAGCGGGCTCAGGGCATCTCGCGCACCGGCGTAGAAATTAGCCAGCCAGTGTTTGTAAACCTTTTCCGCCTCCTCGCTGGTCCAGGTTTCCGGTTTTTTGGCGCGAACCAATTCCCGCAGACCATCGGGCAGGGCTTCATTTCGTTTTCCCTGGTTCTCCTTTTTCCAGACCTGCCAGGACCAGGTGGAATCTTTGGCTGGATCGGTCGTCGCCGCTACGCCGAGACGGTCCCAGGTCACCGTGCCGGAATATTGGGTAAAAGCAAAACCATCAACTTTTGTTCCTGCTTTGAGCCCCAGTTTGGTGGCGTCGAAAGCCAGCCTTACCCATTCACCGGTTTTGGGGAGCGCGCCCATCGCCACTTTTTCCGTAGTCCCCGGCTTGCCAAAATCGATCTTTTCCTGGTCGCCCCAGATCGCACGGTGTTTCCAACCTCCAACGTGGAATTGCACCATCACCGCCTGGGGAGGATCCACGGGATCGAGGAAACAGTGGGCAAAGATCTCTCCATTTTTGGGGACTACGAAGCTTGGTCCACCCGCATAAAAATCCTGGGCCACGGTGTCTTTTGCGGTCCGCCGCAGTGACTGATTGCCACTATAGATTTCTCCATCTCCTTTTTTGATGAGTTGCAGCGGAGCCCCGCCAGATGCTTCCGGCTTTGCCCCTGGCGGAAAGACGTCTTCGAACCAGACCGTCTCCTGTTTTGCCGGGGGTGGAGGCGGTGTCAGCGTGGCGGGATCGGTGTATTGAATGGCGGCGATGGCAGTAGAGATTTTGGCATCAATCGCGGCAATCTTTTTATCCAGTTCGGCGATTCGAGCTTCATCCTCTGGTTTGGTCAGGCGAAGGATGGGCGGGGTATCCACCTTGTTTCCATCCATCGCCGGATCAGCCGCACTGTGGAAAAAGGAATAGAGTGAGTAGTATTCCCGGGTCGAGAGCGGATCAAATTTGTGATCGTGACAGACCGCACAACCTCCCGTGAGCCCCATCCACACCTCCATCGCGGTGGAGGTCCGGTCGACAGCGTAGCGATAGACCCACTCGGCATCGATGCTGCCGCCTTCCGAGGTGGTGACATTGCATCGATTAAAGCCCGAGGCGATGAGCTGTTCCCGGTCCGGCTTCTCCAGCAGATCACCGGCGAGTTGCCAGCGGGTAAATTGATCAAAAGGCAGATTTTGGTTAAACGCCCGCACCACCCAGTCCCGATACGGCCACATGGTTCGTTCGTTGTCGAGGTGGAGCCCGTGGGTGTCCGCATAACGTGCCAGGTCGAGCCAGTAACGGGCCATGTGTTCCCCATGGGTGGGGCGCTTCAGCAAGTCATCGACCAGTCGGGAGTAGGCATCCGGCGAAGCATCCGCAACAAATGCCGCCACCTCCGGCGCGGTTGGGGGCAGGCCGGTGAGGTCCAAAGTCACCCGCCGTATCAGCGTATCTTTCGGGGCGAGTTCAGCCGGTTTGATATTGAGTTTGGCGAGACGCTCCTGCAAAAAAGCATCGATGGGATTGGCCACCGTGGTGGCCCCCTCCAGTTGCGGGACCGGTGGCTTCACCGGTGGTAGGAATGACCAGTGGGCTTCATACCTGGCCCCCTGCTCAATCCATTTTTTGATGGTTTGCTTTTCATTTGCGGTCAGAGATTTGTGCGAGTCCGGTGGCGGCATCACCTCATCTTCATCGTCAGAGGTCAATCTCAGCCACACTTCACTGCCTGATGGATTACCCGGCGTGATCGCCTGAGAGGCACCTTCGGCGGTGTCGAGGCGGAGTTTGCCTTTCCGCTCCTTTTCGTCAAAACCGTGACAGGCAAAGCAATTTTTGGATAAAATCGGCCGGATATCGCGGTTAAAAGAGATCGCGTCACCATCCGCCCTCACATTGGCAACAAGCAAAACCAGCCCCAAAACCCGGATAAAAGCGGGACCAAATGATCGATTTGCGTTCATCTATCAGTGTGAACGATATTTTCAAGGCAGTCAAGGTTCCCGAGATGGCGCAAACGCCGACGCAAGAATAGCGATACAACAGGGTACAATCCCTCATTCAACAGGGTACAATCAGCGACACAACAGATGTGGTGTTAAATTTGGCAAGGAATATTTGGGTTAAAAGGCTGATTATTTTTGAGGATGCCGAAAATGCAGTGGACCAGCTTTCTCATCACCGCGACGAGGATGGCCATTTC
>JBGSJM010000247.1:0-53351 GCA_041742015.1 Verrucomicrobiales bacterium
CAATAATGAGCCGCCAACATTTTTCACGTCGTGACTTTACCAAAGCTTTGGGAATGGGCATGGGTGGTTTGGGGCTTAATTCTTTGCTCGCAAGTGAAGATCGCAGCCTAAATCCTCTTTCTCTGGGAAAAACTCATTTTCATGGAACGGCGAAGCGAGTCATTCATATTTTCGCAAACGGTGGACCTTCCCAGGTGGATAGTTTTGATTACAAACCGGCTTTAAAAAAATACCATGGCAAAGAAATGCCAGGCAGTGTCCTCAAAACCGAGCGCAAAACCGGTACGCTGATGGATACCAACTTTCAGTTCAAACAAAGGGGCGAGAGTGGCATCTGGGCCAGCAACTTGTTTCCGAAAGTTGCGGTAATGGTGGATGATCTTTGCATCATTAACTCCATGTACGCCAATGTGCCGAACCATGAGCCCTCCCTGATGCTGATGAACACGGGGGCAGAGTTGGTTAGTCTGGTTCGCCCCAGTGTCGGATCTTGGGTAACTTATGGATTGGGAACTGAAAATCAAAATTTACCGGGCTTTGTATCTCTTTGTCCCGGAGGTGTGCCCATTGTGGAGACGCAGAACTGGCGGTCTGCCTTTCTGCCTGGTGCCTACCAGGGAACCCACGTAGACACCAAGAAGGCCACCATTGCGGAGTTGATTCCCAACGTGAAAAACCTGCGGCTCCGTTCCGATCAACAGCGCAAGCAGCTTGACCTGGTCCAGGCCATGAACGCCGCAGATAGGAGCGATGATGCTGCGATGAATGCGCGTATTCACTCCATGGAATTGGCCTATCGCATGCAAATTGAAGCAAGTGATGCGTTTGATGTAACTCGCGAACCTGAACATGTGCGGGACCTTTACGGGCGAACCCTTCATGGTGACCAGATGCTGATCGCCCGCCGCCTTGCCGAGCGCGGAGTTCGTTTTATCCAGGTATGGCATGGTGATGGTCAGCCGTGGGACAGCCATGAACAGATCGCCAAAAATCATGGCAGACTTGCCCAGGAAGCGGACCAGCCGATCGCGGCCCTGTTGCAGGATTTGAAGATGCGGGGACTTCTCGATGACACCCTGGTCATTTGGGGCGGGGAGTTTGGGCGCACCCCCACTGTGGAGTTACCCACTCCCGGAGCCAATTCCCCCAATACCGCCCTCGGGCGAGATCACAATCACCACGGTTTTACCATGTGGATGGCGGGTGGAGGGGTCCGGGGTGGATTCCAATACGGCAAAACCGACGAATTTGGCTTTAAAGCGGTGGAAAATCCAGTTCATGTTCACGACCTCCACGCCACCATTTTGCATCTTTTAGGATTTGATCATGAAGCCTTAACCTATCGCTATGCCGGACGCGACTTCCGTCTCACCGATGTCTACGGCGAAGTCCTCAAGGACATTCTGGCTTGATGGAAGCTATGGGCGACTCGGTTTTCGACGGAGTAGAAAGAATGACCCGATGTGGATAGGGAATTTCAATGCCTTCGGCTTCAAAGCCTTTTTTGATGTCCGATAACACTGAGTTGCGCATTTCGATGAAGTCATCTTTTTCGTGCCAGATACCCAAAACAAAATCCAGCTTCGATTCGCCGAATCCAGTGAAGGCAATCAGGGGCTCGGGTTCGTCCAGGGAATGCGGGTTGTTTGTGGCGATGGCTTTGAGGACCCGAAGCACATGATCAGGATCCTGATTATAGGACGCCCCAATCTGGATATCATGGCGGCGGATCGGGTAGCGGGTAATATTGGTGATTTGGCCTTTTACCAGGGTTTCATTCGGCATCCGAATCGAAAGATTGTCGAAGGTTCTAAGGGTCAAACTGAGCATATCGATCGATTCCACAATTCCTTTCTCATTTCCGACCTGAATAACATCGCCGACCTGAAAGGGTTTCTCGCACAGGAGGAAGATTCCACTGATGATATTGGAGAGACTGGTTTGCGCGGCAAAACCGATCGCGATTCCGAGGATACCGGCTGCACCAAGGAGGGCGGTGAGTTTGACTTCAAACTCTTGCAGCACCATGACCACCACAATGATAAAAAAGCTGTAAGCGATTGCCTTGCGCATAATCATCATGGCCTGCTTGGACAGGTAGCGTCGCCAGGGCCTGATCGCGATTCGCCCAAAGAGGAAGGATAAAATCAGTCCAACCGCTACAATGATGAAACTTGTAAAAATGGCTTCCCTCCGGGTGGAAAGAAGATCAAACACAGGCTTAAAGCGTTCGTCAATCGAGTTGAAGAAGGGAAAATTCATTTTGCTAATGAATATCTATCGTTTTTCGCAGGTTGTTAAAAGTCCGGAGTAGCAGTCCGCTGGGAGAAACTTTTTCTTTGGAAGGGGCCAGTTCTGCAAGGATGGGTTCGACCGTCGGCGGCATGGTGCCATAAGACACCTGTGAAACTTCAAAGGGGGAGGATTTGGTGACCCGTATTTCATTGCTCCACAAGTATTGTTTTCCCTGAAAGAGTTTGAGGTGATTGACTCGCATGCATATTCTTTCGAAAAGCAGAGGTTCACCAGAGCGGTTGTTTATCGTGACCGGACAGATCACCCGGAATTGGTAGGGTTCGAGTTCCGAAAAATTTCGGGCGGCCTTGGTACTGGAGGCGTAGCAGGCTTCTCCGTCTTTTGGGGTTCCGAACCAGGTCCGGGAAAGGTTGCAGGTGGGGATGATGCATAGGTGTTGGGATTGATCAACTTTCCCGACCGAGAGATTGATCCAAAGCGGCACGCCGCAGAAAAAGCTTGCCGTCGAGTTCGCTGGAATCGTCACGTTAACGAGGGGCTTTGACACGATGGACCGGTCGGGAAATTCAGGCTTGATGGTTAAGAAGCCCTCTTTGTTGGGCGAATCGAAGGCGAAGCGCTGGTAGGGTTGGTTAAGCGGAAACTCTCCCGGCTGCGCCAGAATAGATCGATGATCCAATGAGTTGTCGTCGGTGGTTTTATGGCTGACTAGCCATTCGCCATCGCAATGGCGCACCCAAAGATCGAGAGGCCCGAGTTCCCAGTGGCGGGTTTCTCCGGGCGGAATTTGGGTAGTTTTCCAAAATGATTCCATGAGTCTTCGGGATGATACCATGAATTAAAGATTTCGGAGTTCCAAATTTCGGAACTTTACCCATCCCGCATGGTCTTCGGCACCGTAGGTTTGCAGGGCGATGTGGCCCGGATCGAGATGATCCTTCAAGCGCTCAGGATCAGCGAAATTGACGATTTTCACCTGGTTAAGCCAGACCTCGATTTGGCTGCCCTGGACTCGCAGTTTGACATGGTTCCATTGCTTGGGCAGGCGATATTTATCATGCTGATCTCCTTTGTCGAGCCACTCGTCGAGAAAAAGCCCAACTGGCTCATCAGCCGCACCACGTCCCAGGTTTAGTTGTAATCGGGAAGTTTTGCCCTCAGGCTGAAAGCGAAAATAGACTCCGCTGTTGTACTTGCCGTGTTCGTCGATTTGGAATTCAAAAGTAAGCTCAAAATCTTGGTAGGTAGCTTCTGATATGAGCATGCCAGCCCGCTTCGGATCGCCGTCCTGTCCACCATGGATCTCTCCGTTCTCCACTTTCCAGGCAGCTTTGCCTTTGGTTGTCCAGTTCGAGAGATCCTTACCGTTAAAGATGGCTTCTTCTGCATTCCCGACCGTTATGGTCACTAGGGCAAACACAAGAAGGAATGAACGATGGACCAAGGGTAACGAAGTTGGAACGCAGTCAAGCATGGCCAAATGAAGCATAACAATTTCGAAACGAAATCCCGTAAATCGGTGCAAACAGGCTGCGGGATTTTCTTTCGACCTTGCCATGAAATGTTATCATCGCTCCAATGAAAAGCCGAGTCATCATTTTGTCACTAGTCTTGTTTTGCCAGTTGGTAGCCGGGGAGGAAAGAACCCCTCAAACCTTGATCGATCAAATGTTGGATCATTATGGCAAAAAATTTAGTGGGAGCTACGTGGAAGCCCTCTCTCTGGTGGTGCGATTGCGGGAACGGGGGAGTCAGGATATAAAGGGGATTATCGAATCGCAACTCACCAATCCTGCCAACCTTACATCCGGTTCACAAATCTCCGGTCGTCTCATTTTTGCAGAGATGGCGGCATCCAGCGCCAGGGCCAAAGAATTGACCCTGGAGGCTGCGAACTTTGCCTTTGATGATAAAGGAGCTGCCCTAAAAGCCATGCCTTTTCACAATGAAATGAGTGATGCCGTTTTTATGGGCGGTCCGATTTTGGCCAGAACCGGTCAGATTAGCGGTGACCGGAAGTATTTCGACCAGAGCGTGGCGAATTATAAGTTCATCCGAGATTTGTGCCTTCGCAAAGACGGCATCTACCGGCATTCTCCACTGGATGAGTCCGCCTGGGGCCGGGGAAACGGATTTCCGGCCATCGGGCTGGCGATGATCCTGGAAAGTCTGCCCAAGGATCACCCCGAGCATGGTTTTGTGGTCAAAAGTCTGAGCGGCCACCTTCG
Organism: Verrucomicrobiales bacterium; assembly: GCA_041742015.1. GTDB lineage: Bacteria > Verrucomicrobiota > Verrucomicrobiia > Verrucomicrobiales > DEV007 > Arctic95D-9. The sequence goes on from JBGSJM010000247.1 coordinate 4,485, forward strand.
TGCGCTAAAGCCATTTCAGGATAAAGACGGGATGTGGCACCAGGTGATTGATCATCCCGAGTCGTATCCAGAATTCACCTGCACCTGTATGATTTCCTATGCGACCCTGGTGGCGATTCGCCTGGGGCATTTGGAAAAAAGTGAATGGAAAGACGCCCTGCTTCTTTCCTGGAAAGCGATTAACCAGCGAGTTGTAGCTGGAGGTCGGGAAGTCCGCGGTTCCTGCACCGGGACCGGAAAACAGACCAGTCTCGAAGCTTATTTGACCCGCCCGGAGATCAATGGATACGATGACCGGGGCGGTTCCATGGCGCTTCTTTTTGCCCATGAAATGAAGCAATTTCTGAAAAAGCCGTGACCCAGACACTCCTGTCTGGGCTCGGAGGCATTAAAGCCATTTTCGGCTCGTCATCTGCGCCGAGATGTATCCGATAAATATGTCGCCCTGAATCTCCAGAGGCAGGCGATACTCATCATCCGAAACCCAAATCGTCGCTTTTTCGATTTTGGTGTAAGGCTCGGTGGTCATGTTGGAGTGGATTTTACTGATCTTGGCGTCCAACTTGATCGCTTTGTATTTGGTCCTCTTAATGGTTTTGACGTCCCGGTCCAGCACCGTGAACTCGGTGAGGTAGGGTTTGTTAAAGGTCGCGGTGATCAACGAGATCTTTTGCCCTTTGGTAAGTGGCTGACTCCGCAGGTACAAGATCGAAGACATTAAGTCACGGGCCACATCGTTTTCAAAGACGTAAACATTGTGGTAGGGGGTTTTGAACCCGGTTTTGAGATCGGTGAGATCGGTTTGGCTGACCAGTTGATCGGGCTGAAACAAGAGGGAGTAACGGTAGGTTTTCGTCTTCCATTTGTCATTAAAATCAAAGGTGAGCGGTTTTAAATCTGCCACTCTGGTCTGGGAAGTCCCACTAAAGTCATAGGGGAAAACGGCCCTGGCCAGCCCCGCACTTTGGCCCTTGGCCTGGGAAAGATAGACCCCGGGTTGGGGCTCGGTGAGACTGAATTCCATTTTGCCAGCGTTGATCGACCCTTTCCAGCTCAGCCCATAGGTGACGTGCAGGGGCTTCAGTGGGGCGAAAGGGCCTGGTGGTGTGGTACTGATCTGTTTTAGCCACGCTTTGGGGGCCTGAGCTTTAACCAAAGCTGGAGAAAGCAGAAAAAAAACAAACCAAACCGTCAGCAGAACTTTTCTCATACTTTTCTTGGATAAAACTCCCTTTCAGATCGCTTATGATGGAGTGTTTCTAAAATTCTAATCGCAAAATCTGGCACGAAGTCTTTATTGCTGTCCTCTAGCAAGTGATGAAGAAACGAAACACTACCTGGGTATCTTGGCAAATTTTTGCAACTCGAAACTTGATCCTTTGGCTTGCCCTAATTTTACTGGTTGGCTGTGGAGATGGCAAAAAGCAGAACTCGGGCCAGGATACCCCCAAAGAAACGGAACAATATCAGGATTGGCCCATTTTTCGACGGGATGCCGAGCTGCAGGGAGAATCTCTGGAAGATTTGAAATATCCCCTGGAACTGGCCTGGTCTTTTGTGCCCGAGGTTACTGATGGCAAAAGGAATCCGCCGATCGAGGCTACCCCGGTGATCTCCGATGGAGTGATCTACGTCGGGAATCAGGAAGGGAAATTCTTCGCGATCGACTTGGAAAAAGGCACTCTCATTTGGGAGTTCAAAGCCAGTGCTGCCATTACCGGTTCAGCGGCAGTCTTTGGTGCACGGATATTCTTTGGCGACACGGCCGGGATATTTTATGCCCTGAACGCGGAGGATGGTATCGAGGCGTGGAAATTCCAAGCCGGTGATAAGATTGAAGGCGGCGTCAATCTACTGGAATCAAAAGACGGCAAGGTCCGGGTCTTTTTTGGCAGTCACGACTATTTTCTTTACTGTCTCGATGCTGGTTCTGGTCAGTTGCTTTGGAAGCACGAGACGGAGAATTACATCATGGCAACACCCTCCCTGGTTAACTCAGGCGGCCAACAAGCGGTTACTTTCGGCGGGTGCGACGGGATTTTTCACATCGTTTCAGCGGATGGAACTGGTCCAGCTCGTTCCATCGAAGTCGGCTCCTACATTGCCAATTCTTCGTCGGTTCGGGATGGGATTGCTTATGTCTCCCACAATGGCGGTCAGGTTCTGGCCCTCCAAATTGAAACCGGAGAAACAGTCTGGAAAGTTGACACCGGTCAGGAGTATCGGGGATCCGCCGCAGTTGGGGAAAAGCTTCTTTTTGTACCCAGTCCTGATAAAAAGCTGGTGGCCTATGATCGGGTCACTGGTGCAGTAGCCTGGACTTTTCAGGGGCGTCGCGCTTTTGATGCCTCGCCGGTATTGACCAAATCCGCCATCTGGCAACCCGGTGTGGATGGCTTCCTTTATGCGATTAACCCGCAGGACGGCACTGAATTATGGAGCTGGGAAGTAGGGGCCAAGATCAAGTCATCTCCCGCGATTTCACACGGGTTTTTGATTCTCTGTGGTGAAGATGGTGCGGTTTATGCTTTTCGGCATTCCGGCACCGATCCGTCCGAAAAACCAGCCATGCCAACTGAGAAGCCCGCAGTGCCAACTGAGAAACCCACAGTGCCAACTGAGAAAGCCGTTGTGCCGACAGATAAGGGCGCTGTGCCGACAGATAAGTCAGAAGTCACAACCGAGAATTAATTCAGTGGGTGCTTGGGCCTGGATGGAATCTTGATGGCGGCTCTAATTTTACTTTTGCCATAGATATAAATTGTTGTGGAAGTGATGGTTAAACCGGCGGCCAATCCAACATAGCCCCGGAGTCCCAAGTGATGCCAGAATTCCAGTATGCCATGCAAGAATGCCCCTATTGGTGAGAAAACTTTGGTACATCCCGTTTTATCATGCAACAATATTTTGCTTTTCTTAAATTTTTTCGTCTGCGGTTGTGACCCACCAGCTTGTAGTACGCAGGATACAAGCTTGTAGTACGCAGGATACAAGCTTGTAGTGGGCAGGATACAAGCTTGTAGTGGGCAGGATACAAGCTTGTAGATGGTAGGATACAAGCTTGTAGTGGGCAGGATACAAGCTTGTAGGTGGTAGGATACAAGCTTGTAGATGGCAGGATACAAGCTTGTAGGTGGTAGGATACAAGCTTGTAGATGGCAGGATACAAGCTTGTAGGTGGCAGGATACAAGCTTGTAGATGGAAGGTTACAAGCTTGTAGGTGGCAAGTTACAAGCTTGTAGATGGCAGGATACAAGCGGCTCATCCCCCATTTTTTCTCTTCCCCAAGAGAAGAATGGGATGTGGCGAATAAACTGGATGAGCTGATCCAGGCGCTGCGGCGGTAGAAACCGTAGCGGAATTTGCAAAAAATTCCGAATTTCGAAGAACGCCACATGAGCCGTCGGAAGATTTGTCATCTTCCGCTACGTAAATCTTCATTCGGCATTACTTTGCCAAACCCCATTCTGGTGTAAGATAACTTATGGCCCAGCAAAATACTGAAACTCTCACCGAGCGCGTCAAGGCGTTGAGTCACCCTTTGGAAACTGGTGGCGACGAAACCGAAGCCGGTAACTATTTCGTGTCCAATTATCCTCCCTTTTCTTATTGGAAACCAGAAATGGTTGATGAAATCGCTCGAGTGCTGCTGCGGCCTGCCCCAACTGACACAAATCTTGGCGTTTATCTCCACATCCCGTTTTGCCGGAAGCGGTGTCATTTTTGTTATTTCCGAGTGTACACCGACAAAAATGCGGGTGAAATCAACGCTTATCTTACGGCGGCGATGCGTGAACTCAAGGTTTATTCCGAAAAACCCTACCTGAGTGGCCGAAAGCCCCAATTTGTTTATTTTGGCGGTGGCACTCCCAGTTATCTTTCGATTAGTCAGTTGCGGGAATTGACCAATCAAATGAAAGATCTTTTTCCCTGGGATGAAGCGGAGGAAGTGGCTTTTGAAGCGGAGCCGGGGACTCTCACCGAGAAAAAGCTCGAAGCGATTCGCGATATCGGCATCACCCGGCTGAGCCTGGGGATCGAAAATTTCGACGACCATATTCTGGAAGTCAACGGTCGAGCCCATCGCTCCAAGGAAGCATATAGTGCTCTCTCGGTTGCCAAAAACCTCGGTTTTGATCAGGTCAATATTGATCTGATTGCCGGGATGATGGATGAGACGGAGGAAAACTGGAAAAAGTGTGTGGACACCGCCATCGAGCAGGATCCCGACTGCGTCACCATTTACCAGATGGAAATTCCCTACAACACAACCATTTACAAGGAAATGGCGGAGGCCGGGAAGGTCACTGCACCGGTGGCCAACTGGTCGAAAAAGCGGGATTGGGTGAACTGGGCTTTTGACCGGTTCGAGGCCGCCGGCTACAGCGTGACCAGCGCCTATACCGTAGTGAAAAATCCCGAGACCACAAAATTCGTTTATCGGGACAGTCTGTGGGCGGGAGCTGATCTGTTATCCGTCGGGGTCGCCAGTTTCGGGCATTTTGGCGGGGTCCATTACCAAAATCAGGCTGATGTGGGGCCCTACATGCAAGCTCTTGATGCCGGAAAACTTCCCATTTTCCGGGCCTACCCGACCAATCACGATGAACGCCTCCTCAGGGAATTTGTCCTGCAATTAAAGCTGGGGAAAACCCATATTTCTTATTTCCAAAATAAATATGGGGCTGATGTGACCGTGGTTTTTAAAGAATCTCTCGATTTGCTCAAGGAACGCGGCTTCCTTTCGATTGAGGGGGATGAGGTTCGGATCAATCGGGCCGGGTTGCTGCAAATCGATAAGCAGCTTCACGAGTTCTTTATGCCCCACCACCGCAACTTTGTGCGGTACACCTAAAAAGCAGCTCATCTTTAGAACTATGGATCAAACTGTTGATGCCCGGAACGCGTCCGCTCAATTCGCAGATGCCCTTCATCGATTGATGCCCATTCATTTTTTCTATGAAAAATCCGGGCAGCCCTTACCAGATTTTGCCTTTCTATCTGGGGCGGAAGTGCCGTATCCCTTTCGGTCGATGCTGGTGCATTAAAACGACATGACTCCGACCCTGGCGGCGTTTCACCACTCCAAGCTTTATCTGGAAGTCCATGAACGCGAGCTGTCGGATAATTATTTGATCCGCCTGGTCACCCTGCACGCGGTGACGGATGACAAACCAGTGGAATTTGGAGCGATCGCAATTCATCTCGATGGTTTTCCCGATGAAGTGCGCGCTTTGATCGTGGAAGGCAAGGTTCCCCTCGGCGGAATTTTGGGGGAGTATCGGGTTACCCACTCTGGAAGCCCAACCGCTTTTTTTTCAGTACCCGCTGATGATTTGATTTCCAGGGCGCTTCAACAGCCCAAGGGTGAAACACTTTATGGTCGCTGTAATCAATTGCTAGACCGCGATGGGATGGCGATTGCAGATATTGTCGAAATATTACCGCGTTGCTCAGAATCTGAGAAGTGGATTGAAAACGTAAAAAAATAAGATGGCGGCTGACTGTACCCTGTTCAGTCGGTGATCGTACCCTGTTAAATCCGCGATTGTACCCTGTTGAATCAACCACTTGTGATGAACAAAGATCAAAGCCAAGATGTGATTATTATCGGATCCGGACCTGCGGGCTCGACCACTGCCGCCCTCCTGGCCGAAAAAGGGAGGAAGGTGCTGGTGTTTGAGAAGGAGACTTTTCCCCGCTACCACATTGGCGAATCGATGATGCCATTCTGTTATCAAACCCTGGAAAAGCTGGGCTTGGCGGAAAAAATGAACCAGATCGGTTTTCAGCAAAAACACAGCGTCCAGTTTGTGACCAATTGTGGGAAAGTGTCCCAGCCATTTTACTTCTTCCAGCACAAGGATTGCCCTTCATCAATCACCTGGCAGGTGGAAAGGGCGGTTTTCGACCAAATGATTGCTGACAAAGCCCGCGAAAATGGGGCCGAAATCCGGGAAAGACATCAAGTCCGCGATTTTATTCGCGATGAAAGCGGCACCGTGATCGGAGTCGAAGTCGAAAATGATGGCGGTCGGGAGCAACACTTTGCAAAAATGGTGGTGGATGCATCGGGTCGGGATGCCCTGGCACTAAGCAAAAATAAGTGGAGGAAGCGTGACCCAGTTCTAAATAAAATTGCGATCTGGACCTATTATGATGGTTCGATGCGGGATCCGGGTCTTGATGCGGGTTCAACCACAGTGGCCTACATCGCCAACAAAGGTTGGTTTTGGTATATCCCGATGCGCGATAACCGGGTCAGTGTGGGAGTGGTTGCGGATCACGATTATCTTTACCGTGACACCAAAGTGCCTGCTGAGATTTTCCAGCGTGAGATCGAGGGTAACGCCTGGATCAAAGAGCACCTCGCCCCCGGAACGCAGGTCGGAGAATATTGGGTGACGGGCGAATATAGTTATCGATCAGAATACTGCGCCGCAGACGGGTTGCTGATGGTGGGGGATGCCTTTGCGTTTCTGGATCCAGTTTTTTCAAGCGGGTTGTTTCTTGCCTTGAAATCTGGCGAGCTGGCAGCAAATGCGATTGATGCTGCGCTGGGCAAAGGTGACGTCAGTGCTTCTCAATTTCAAGATTACGGAGTGGAGATTTGTGCGGCGATCGAGAGGATGCGAAAAATTGTTTACGCTTTCTATAATGAAGAGTTTAGCTTTGCCAAACTGGTCATGAAACATCCTCATCTCCGGCCAGTTTTGACTGATCTCCTGATTGGCGATCTGTTTGTGGACCAGTTTGATGAGTTGTTCGCTGCGGTGGAGGAAATCTGTGCGCTGCCAGAGCCAGTGGATTACGGATTCCGGGCGGCAAACAGTTCTACCGCAGGGCGCTAAACAGATTCCGGACTACCTCTTCGGTGGATGCCTTTTCGTCCTCCCATTCGCCGTCATTGTCTGCGGTGTAGAGTATTGAGACACCCCCAATGGCACTGGCTCCCCGGACCAGTTCTTGTTTGATGGGATCAACGGGTATGGTGGTGGCGGCCAGACCAAAGTGACCCCGAAGCAACGGAAAATCGAGTTCTTCGATACCGGCAACAATCCGATCCGAGATTCTCGACGGAAGACTGGCACCCCCTGTAAGAACGACCGAATGGATCTTGCTCCTTTTGTGTCGATTGAGGAACGATCTCATCGCGACCATAATCGCAGCAACGAACTCATCTAGACAGGTTTCAACAACGGATAGAGGTATCTCGGTGCCGTCTCCTAAGGTAAGATTCTCCGATTTTGAAAACTGCCGGAGTTTGCTTTCATTGTAAACAGCACGGTGGAATTTTTCGGTGGCGGGCAGATTGTTCAAGTTAACCGAGTGCTCCAGTTCTTTCGGTAAAGCTTTGAGAATCATGCTATCAAGTCGATACATTCCCAGTGGATAAGAAGCAGCTGGTGATTTGGCGAGGTGTTGTGACCGGAAATTGGAAAATTGAGCAAGGGCCATATCGGTGGTAAATGATCCAATATCCAAAAAGAGCACCGAGTTTTGATTGTTGGATAAGCTGTTTAAAAGAGAATGATCTCCAAACATTGCCGCGTTGTTTATCTTTCCTTTGGAGGTGAGTTGGTTGCGCCCCTCGGTGAGAATTCCAATCAGGCTGGATTTAGGTTCCGAGATACAAAACACATCGCAATTCTCAAATCCAGCGTTTGCCATGAGGCGTTCAATGGTTTGTCCGGCTCCGGTTCCGAGAACAAAATCGGGAACACAGACGCGGGTTTCAAAGTCTGAGACGGTGAGGTGTTCCATTGTCGCATGCTGACTTAGAAGATATGGAATTTGCTCATCCGCCAACCACTGAAGGTAGTGCTGTGCGCAGGCCAGGGCGATAAAGTAAGGATCCCGGGTTTTGAGAAAAATCTGCACGGGATCAACCTCGCCATCAATCTCTGGATCGAAAAATTCTTCAAGAAATTTTTCGTGAAATAAGACCGATTTCCAATCCTGCAAAATGAGAATGTCTTCAGATTGGCGATAATCAGACGCTTCCCAACCGAAAGCCCATTGCTTGGTTCGTTGGTTGTGAGCGACTACTGATGGGAAACAAAAGCGATTATCTTCTTCTCCCCGACCAGTCATCAGACGATGGTCCTGGAGTAAAATCGACTGGCCGTCGGACTCGGTCCGAATGGCGATTTTGGTGAACGACGCGCCGAGGTCGATACATAACGCAGGAGATTCCATGATTGATACAGGGTTGGTGTTGATAACTTGATTGATAGATTATTTTTTTGTGGCCCTTACCTCTGCCTTTACGAGTAGAAGTGGGGTTGGTGATTTGGGAAAAGTCCATCCAGGACGCGTGATTTGAGCGGGATCTCCTTTAAAAAGTGGTTCCAGTGGGTTGTGTTGTAATCCGGTAAACGCCACCACTTCTTTTTCTTTGCCAAGGGGAACTGCTCCGAGGATTTTGAGAAGGTGAGCGAGCCGCATTTTGGCTTCGGCGGACTCGGACTCGCTCCAGGAATCTGCGACCTCCTGCGCAAGCAGCTCGCGAAATTCTTCGAGGTTAGCTTGATTTTGTGTCGCGGGAAACCACTTGCCAAAGCATTGCTCGACCGCAGATTTTAGCTGTGATTGTTCGCCCTTGGTTGCGAACCGATTCCAGGTGTTTATTAATTCTTCGCGATACAGTGTGGAACTGCGTGAAATCAGGGCATTGCGCTCAGATTGTGGCGTGTTGCGCAGGAGGGTTTCGATCCCAAACCGGGTTAACTTGACCATGCGGGGCTGGGCAAGTACCTCTTCCAGCATCGTCCCGACCAATTCTTCGATAAATTCACCGTGTTTCCCTTTGGAAGAAGGAAACAAGCCTGGCCGCTTTGGTCTGATCGATGGGTCGCGTGGTTGAAAAAGGCGGATGGGGCCATCCTGTTGAGCCGCAATATCCAATATTGCCGCCAACTCCTCTCGACCTGTTGTTGAGGTAGATCCCATTAATGTGGGATTCTACGACTACCTTAACCTATCGCAACGTTTAAGATTTCCAAAATATCTGTTCAGAGCGTTTTTTCACCGCCACTGAATGCAATGACTGAGCATGACATCGTCATCAAAGTGAAACCAGCCATCGAACTTTTTATTTTCGAGCATCTGGGGAAGCCAGAAAATGTCGTCTTCCCACATGAGATGAAAGGGGATTTTGTCGAAATCGAACCATTCGGGCCGCGCTTCCCGGGTTTCAGTTGGGGTGCCGTGGAAATGATATCCTCTAAAAACGGTGCAATGAAGAGAAAGACCCTGAACAAACTGGAAATGAAGAACTCCCATTTCTTCGAGATCTGTCGGGGTGATATGCAACTCTTCCTGAAGTTCCCGAACGGCTGATTCCAGAGCGCTTTCTCCGGGCTCAAGTTTTCCACCGGGACCATTGATTTTGCCGGCACCCAGTCCGGTCTTTTTGTGGATTAGGAGAATGCGACAATTCTCCCGGTCGAGCAGGAAGGCGAGATTCGCCAGCATGGCGGGCTTCCAATCTTGCGAGAATGGGTTGCAAATCTGTCGAGTCATTAGTTTGCGATGATGATAGCCGCTAAAATTTTGGATTAAAGCCTTCCTTTTTCCAAACAAAGGGAAGCAGTGTTTAGCACGTTGAGGAAAAGCATTGACGTCACCCTTGGAAAGATGGACGATAACAGGGTGAGGATGTTTGTTAAAGGTATTCGGTTAATCGCACTCGTTAGTTTGGGTTTCCTCTGGATTGGCTATGGTCCGGCTCAAGACCGGATGAGAAGAGGGGAGCCGGTTTATTTTGGCATTACCGATGGAGAGCTTCCGCGAGATCCCCGCGATTTTGGCCGGGGCAGCACGAGTGATTTTCCAGACTGGGAAGTCGATGCCGAATTGCCCAATGACGCCTTTGTTTTCGCCAGGTTGCGCTACAATTCCGGAACGTGGATGGGCCGCCGTTCCAAATGGATGATCGATTACCCGGACAGCGAACTGAATTTTTCTTATCGTTTGCAGCAACTCACTTCTCTCGAAGTGGATCCCAAAGGGGTTGTCGTAGATATCGACTCCGAACAGATGCGGCATTATCCCTTTATTTATATGATAGAGCCGGGTGACATCTGGATCACCGACGAAGAGGCAAAGGTGATGCGGGATTACATGCTAAACGGGGGATTTATCATGGTGGACGATTTTTGGGGAGACTATGAGTGGAAGAATTTCTATCGAGCTTTAAAACAAATCTTCCCTGATCGCGAGCCAGTGGACTTGGAGGTGGATCACCCGATTTTCCATATCGTCTTTGATCTGGAGATTAAACCACAAATTCCTGCGGTCGGCATGGCTCAAATGGGCCGGGAGGAAGGTATTACTTACGAATGGAATAAACCCGGTTCAGAAACACCCCATTATCGTGCCATTTTTGATGACAAAGGACGGATCTGTATGTTTATCTGTTTCAACACAGATTTGGGTGATGGATGGGAAGAGGAAGGAACCGATCCCTGGTATTTTAAGGAGTTTTCGGAAAAATATGCTTACCCCTTGGGCGTGAATATCGTTTTTTATGCGTTAACCCATTGATCGGCGGGTTCACCCTAGAGTCTATCACGAGCCACCACCTTCCAGGTTTCACCGGTTGGTTTCCCATTTTCGACAATGGCTGCATAGGCATGAAGTGCCACGGTCGGGCAAATGTGGCGGGGAATGGCGGTGAAAGTGTCCCCAATATGGTAGATTGAGGAATCTGGAACTTCGATGACGAGGTGTTCTTCGCTTTGACTGGATATCACGGCATTCGGGATTTCTGGAAAGATGGCCCGAAGCGGGAGCGCCATTTCAGCGGCAACAGATTTGTGCCCCAAGTCGAGGCACAAACGGTTGATCCCTGGTTTGCTGATTACCCTGGTAATCAGTCCCGCAGCGACTTCATATCGCAAATCGGGAAACTTGTCCCCGTAGCCACAATCCCAAAGCAAGGTGGTCCCAGGGCTGCATTCCCAATCCGTCTCGGTTGCCCAAATTCCAAAAGTCGGCGACCCGCCACCGACTACCGGGGTGCTTCCTTTCGAAGAATGATAGTCCCGAATCGCAGAAATGATCTGGCCGGCAGCGGCGGTTCGGTCCTCAAGCGATGGTGCATGGAGATGCCCATCGTAAACATGAAGGCCGCCGAACTTTAGACTTTTGTGACCTTCGATTGTCTCCCGCAAGGCATCGAGTTCGGGACCAAATTCAATACCAGATCGGTGCATCCCGCAGTCATCATCGATCCAAACCGTTAGCGGCCGACCTGGAGAGGCCAGTTCGGAAGTAAGGCTGCTCAAAGCTTCATTATTATCGGTTATGACGGAGAAATGAACCTCTGGGAAATTGTCTATCAGCCCGCGTACTTGTTGGATTTTGGGCCCGACAAGCTGATGGGCGATCAATATGTCAGTTGCACCACCTTCAGCCGCCATTTTTGCCTCTGACGGAGTCGAAGCTTTGCATTTAGTGATGCCGGAGGAAACCTGTAAGGCTACTACCTCCCTCATTTTGTGCGTTTTTACGTGGGGGCGAAGCCTTTTCAGATGGGCTGGCCCGCCTACATCACTCACCATTTGATCGATATTTCTCTTTAGTGCAAGACGATCCAGCCAGAGGCCCGGGCTGGAGACTGCTTCTGGGTTGGAAATAATTGGGTAAACAGGCATAAGATATTCGGATTTAACAGGGTACAGTCGATGATTAAACAGGGTACGATGGCCTATTTGATCACTATGGCGGCGGGATCGAAACTGACCTTTGGGTACTTCATGTCCAAGCTCTGAAGCTTTTCGATAAGAATACTGGCGACCACAATGTTGCGATACCATTTGCGGTCCGCTGGGACGATGTGCCAGGGGTTTTGAGCGGTGTTGGTTTTGCTGATGACATCGCTGTACGTGGCCATGAATTTCGACCAATGGGCACGATCTTCCAAATCGCCGGGGTTAAATTTCCAGTGCTTCGTGGGATCGTCCAATCGGGCCTGGAGACGCGATTTCTGTTCATCCTTGGAAATATGGAGAAAGATCTTGATGATGGTGGTTCCTTCGTCGGCCAGCATCTTTTCAAATTGATTGATGTGTTCGAATCGCTTGGACCATCTTTCCTCCGGGTAGATATCCCGGACTCGCACCGCGACGATATCTTCGTAGTGGCTTCGATTAAAAATCACGGCTTCCCCATTGCCAGGGACTTGTTGGTGGATTCGCCACAGGTAATCGTGCGCCAGTTCCAATTCGCTGGGGCGCTTGAAGGATGCGACCCGGATTCCCTGGGGATCCATTGGCGCAAAGACATTTCGGATCACCCCATCTTTTCCTCCGGTGTCCATCGCTTGGAGAATAACCAGAAGCCGGTTCTTTGACTCGGCATACAAGCGGGTTTGCAATTCGTCTATCTTTTTCAGCAAATCAGCAAAATATTCTTTGCCCTCGTCTTGGCTAATGGGAAAAAGAACCTCGTCTCGGGTTGAGATTTGGTTTAAATCGATGGTCACTCCGGTGGGAACTTGGGTAGGATGCATAATTTTTCGTTAGATGAGAGAGGCGGCGATGGGATCAGCCAGTGCTTTGCCTTCATGGGTGAGGCAATACCGTTCTCCCTTTTTTATGAGTAAACCCTGTTGGGTTAATACGTCAACTGCCGAGAGTTCCTCAATGTAGCCAGCGGGGAGTCCCCGGGCGGTTCGCAGTTGCAGGGCAATGGCTTCGATTCGTTTATCCTCGGCGGACAAATCTTCGATTTCGGTTTTTACATCACCACCATCCAGCATCGCACGGGTGTAGGCAGCGGTGTCGGGAAGCGTCTTCCAGCGGACGTTATCAACCGTGGTCACGGCACTGGGTCCGAGGCCCAGATAGTTTTGGCCTGTCCAGTAAGCCTGATTGTGGATCGATTCGAAGCCAGTGCGGGCGTAATTTGAAATCTCGTAGTGTTGCAATCCCTTGCTTTCGAGGAATTCGATGGTGCGGTAAAAGGATGTTGCGTCCCGATCTTCACTGGCATCGAGTTCTCCCTTCTGGTGGCGCTGCATAAACTCGGTGTCTTCCTCATAGGTTAGGTTGTAGCAGGACACATGCTCGGATTGTAGTTCCGTTACCTTGGCCAGATCATATTCCCAGTCGGAAAGGGCCTGACCGGGGATGGAAAACATCAAATCCAGACTGATGTTTTTGAAACCTGCCTTCCGGAGGATCTGGAAAGCTTCAATTGCATCTTCTGGAGAGTGATCGCGCCCCAGTGTTTTCAGGGTTTCCGGGTGGAAGGACTGCACTCCCAGACTGGGGCGAGTCATTCCCAAATCATAAAAGAGCTGGGCCTTTTTCCGGTCGAAGGTGGCGGGATTACACTCCATGGACCATTCGATCACATGCGATAGGTCAAAGATTTCGCGGAGCCCTTCCCACAACTGGGTGAGGTGAGATGTGCTCAGAGCGCTGGGAGTTCCCCCGCCGAAATAAATGGTTTCCAGATCTATTTCCGTCTCCCTGGCGCGGACCCGGGCTTCCGCCAGGATCGCCTCGATAAAAGCCTGATTGGCGAGGGACCCGGGGCGATGTTTATAGAAGGCACAATACGGGCAGATGTGGTGGCAGAAAGGGATGTGAATGTAAAGGTGGCGTGTCAAATTTTTGTCTTTCGTTGATTTAACTCTATCGTGGTCATTCTTGATAGGGAAATTAGGCGCAATTTGTTTTGAAACTCGAAGTTATTATCGCACCCCTGGTGGTATTTATGGTGGTGGTGGGCCTGCTGGTTACGGCCAGGTTTTATGAGCACCTGCCCGTGAACCTGCCGCCCTGTTCCTTTAAGCGAGCCACTGGGATTCCCTGCGTGGCATGCCGGGGTACCCGGTCGCTCCGCGCCCTCGCCAGTGGCCAGGTGGGGCAGGCGGTGAAGTATAATCCGCTGGCTGTTGTCGGCTGTTTGATTTCGCTGCTCTGGCTGGGTGGGTATGTTGTCCGCCGGGGAAGCGCTCCCCAGTGGCAGATGCCAGCCAGGTGGGTGATGGGGATTACGATTTTTTTGCTTCTCGGGAACTGGATATTTTTGATTCTTACCGACCACTGGTTTTCTTGATTAAAACATGATGAATGACTTGCCAACTTTTGTTTACGCAGGACTGGCGCTGGTCACCGCCGTGACGATTTGGGCAGCTCGCAGGCGCAGGATAAAGACTCATCTCAGGCGGGCTTTCCAGATCGGTTCGCAGGAGAAAGACGAGTGGCCGCCCCAGGATGCGGTGGTGACGAAAAGCTTTTACGCGGCGACCACCGTGGTGACGCAGGCCCAGTTTGCCGCCTGGACCACCACCCCGCATTATGAAAAATGGCTGGCTACCAGTGGCTTGGAGGAAGCCCACCGCAATCACTTTCACGGTGCCGGTCCCGATCACCCCACTGAGCGGGTCACCTACCTGGAGGCGGAGGCTTATTGCGACTGGTTGAATCAATCCAGAGTTTTCCCCCAGGGCGTCAGCGCCCAGCTTCCCAGCGAGATTGAGTGGGAATTTATGGCGCGGGCCGGAACCGACACTGAATACTGGTCTGGTGATGGACCCGCCGCCCTCGACGAAGCGGGGTGGTACGACGGTAATTTACAGGCGAAAACCCATCCCGTGGCTGGCAAGGCTGGGGGTTGTACGATGTCCATGGCCTCGTCTATGAGAGGACTCGCACGGTCTGGTCGGACCACGGCTATCGGGTCGATGAGCCCGCTTCCAGCGCGGACTCGCCGCGGGTGTACCGGGGCGGGTCGTGGTTCGGCGGGGGCGGGGGCGCGTTTCCCGCCGGTGATTTTGGAAGTTATCTATTCTTCCCCACTTCATAAATTCGGATTAGGAATCCCGGAGGGATTCTCCATGAATAGCCAGGGGTCGACCGACCCCTGGATTTAATCCTGAAATTCATACAACCCTGGTAAGGGTTGGCCTATCGCGAGAAAAAAGCCAAATAATCGGTTTTCCAGCATTGTTATGGCGAGCATCCGCTTCCAGCCCGCCCTTGGGCGAACCCCATCCGGGGTTCAGACATTGGTCTGTTTAGACCAGGGGTCTTTCGACCCCTGGCTATTCAAGGATAACCCCGCCGGGGTTTCCGAATCTATGAAGTGGAGAAGAATACTTCCAATTCCATGCTCTTTAAACTGTTTCAATATCGAATCCCAGCGGACCCGGATCTCGTGGATCTGAACGAATATCTGGACACCCATCCCATCGCCCAAGGGCAATCCCCCATGTCAATCGGGAGTCGTCGAACGCCGCGGGGGATTCCCCCACGTCAATCGGGAGTCGTCTATCGCCGTGGGGGATTCCCCCACGCCAATCGGGAGTCGTCTATTGCCATGGGGGATTCCCCTACGACGATCGGGAGTCGTCTTTCGCCGTGGGGGATTTCCGGAAAGCGGGGTAATGTCCGGGGAGCAAAGGGTGGCAGGAAGGGGGAGCTGTCGAAACCCCTGGCTAAGCCGCAGAACGTTGGGATTCTTTTTTGCGTCGACGACGGTACAGGGTATAGTCAACCACTTTACCCTGAACAATTGACTAACTAAGAGATATCTCCAATTAACGATCCTCGCGAGGCCTTTCCCCAGCGTCTCGCAGAGTTGCTGGAAGGTGCTGGTTACAAGGTCGAAAACTACCGCAAAGAACAGAACCGGCACGAGGTGGAGAAAAATCCCAATCCGCTCGCCTACCTGGAGACGCTGTGTAAACAGGACTTTATGGTGCTGGTGCTGAGCGAGAAGTATTTCGAGAGTCCGTGGTGCATGTACGAAGCCATGCGGGTCTTCACCCAGCTCGAAAAACTGGGAATCCCGGAAGATGACAACCAAACCCAGCGGGTGATGGTGCTGGCTTTTCCAGAAACTAAGGTATCTCGCGAAGAATCGAAGCAAGAGTCCAAGGGACTGGCGGGGCTATGGACATGCCGATGGGGCAGCCAATCGGAAGGCAACTTCGCGGAGCTGGCCGGATTTGTCAGCAACGACGATGCTGAACGACTCGCGCTGTGCCTGTTGGAACGGTGGTTTCCCAAATGGATCGCGAGGGAATCACCAATCAAGGAATCTGCCGTTGAAGCTCTGGTAAAGGAAATCAAAGATGAGCGGCTTCAATGGGAAGCAATCGTGCAGTTGGCCAAGTGGGCGTGGAAAAAGGGAGAAAAGATCCAGGCGTGCCGCTTGTATCTCCTGGGGATGCAAACCGGTTTTCCCTCACCTGAAGAGGCGCACAATCACCGGGAAACCGATCCCGAATTGATTCAGATCCAGAGAGAAGCGTGGGAGATGTTTGAGGGGTGATTGTTTCATTTTAGCTCCCATCCGGCAGCAGCCACTAATGCTTTGATTCGCTCAATACCGATCTGGGCCACCTCCAGAGGGTTGCGCTGCCACCACTCCTCGTTGAATAGTTCAAGGCTGATCCATTTATCATATCCCATGTTTTTCAGGAGGGTTAGCTCGGATTTCAAGTCAATGACTCCTTCTCCGATCATGACACGATCCGGATCCTTTTGCTGGAGTCGGGGAACTTTGGGGTGGGCATCGTTAATATGGTAGTGAGAGATCCACTCGACTGGCAGGGAAGCGATATCTTCCTGATTGCTCTGATTGTTCCAGGTGTGAAAGGAATCGAGGATAGTGCATTTTTTCGGGTGATTGACTTTCTTTAGCACTGATAGGGTGTCGGGCACATTATTGAGGCTGGGAATGAAACTGATGTATTCAAGCACTGCGGTGACACCAGCGGAGGCACCGATTTCCAGCAGTTTCTGATATCGCTCGGACAACTGGCTAAATCCTGGTAATGATAGGGGAGGGGTACAAACCACCAGCGGGCAGTTTAACCGAGCGGCGAGTTCGAAGCGCCGCTGGGCCTCGTCGCGGGCCAACTCGTAGTAGCGCCCTTCCGTTTCGCCCCAGTTGCTAACCGCGATCATGCAGGGGACTTCCAGTCCGAAGTCGGAAAGGGCTTTTTCGACGTCTGAGATTTCGCCTCCCCGGCCAATGTATTGATAAAGTTCCGCAGCCCAGAGTTCAATGCCTTGGTAACCGGCTTCACTGGCGACGCGAATTTTATCGAGCAGCGGAGTTGGCTTGATGGTTGAGGCGTTAAGAGAAAGTTTCATAACGTTCTTAATCGGAAAGGATTTTTTCGACAGCTTCCATTGGTAGAAAATGGCCCACCAAAGGTTGGCTGAAGTCGGGTTGGCTTTGTTGCCAGTTGGCGAAGATGCCGTTTTCCGTCACCACGGTGGAGACATAGCGAGAGCAGCCGGTTCCGTAGGGTGAAACAAAGAGCGGGCTTTCCACCGAAATGCTCTTGATAAAAGGCAGCTCGTCATCCCGGCCAAGTGCCACTCCGCCGATTTCTTCGCAGGACCAGCCTCTGGGCCGGGAAACAGCGCCGGGGTTTTCATTGAGTTGACGAAGGCATTCGCAACTGTCATAAAAGTACAAGGAAAGGTCCGGTAAATTGCGGAAAACGCCCAATTTAGGAACCGAAAGACGGTCGGTGATACGCGCTGCCGCAATATCCCAGACTGGGCCGCGGTGGAGCATGTCAAAACTAAAATTTTCGTAATTGTTGGATGAACTTTTGCGGACCTTGGCCGCTGTTCCGCTGCTGGACCAGGAAAAAGGGTGGGTGCAATAGCCCAGCAACAAATCCCCATTGGGAAGGTCCGAAACCCAGGGGTCTTTGCAGTGAAGTCGCTCCACGTGCTCTTTTTGATGTGGGATGATTTCCTCAATATTCGAGGGATTCAGATCCTCAGCTCTGCCTGAATGGATGCGATCTATGCTCCACACCCCAGTCCCCGGCTTTTGAAAGTTGGCGAATCTTTCGGGGTAACGCGTGTCTTTTTCGGTAGAGATAAAAAGCTCGATGCCATCATCCATTTTATGAAGTGCGGCTCCTTCAATCGACACCACTGAAACTCCATTGCAGGCTAGGTCGGTTTTGGTGAAGGATAGGATATTCTCAAATTCACCTGTCGGGGTGCTACTTCGGAACACCGCAAGTTCGAGTCCACGCTCTCCTGCTCCGACCCCGGTTCTCGAATCCCCATGGTTCCGGTAACGTCCGCAGATCAGAAATGACCCGTCAGCATCTCGAATGACATTTCCCCCTCCGAACCAAAAGCCTGAACCGCGCCTTTTCGGTTCAATCAGCACCCGGGCGTGCTTCTGATCGATCAGTGCGTGGGCGAGTTCCTCAAGTTTATTTAGCTGTGATCCATTCAACATGGGTTATCCATATCGGAAAGCTGAATCCACGGCAAGCCAGAGTCTCGGGAAACCCGACTTTTATTGCAGCCTTTCCAATTGGCCAATTCCGTATTGGAGGAGTTGCTTGTTGATTTCCCTGGAGATGTCGTCCCTTACAAAAATGATTTTTGGGAAATCATCGAATTCAATTTTGTGGATTCCATCCTCAGGGACATTGTTGAGAAGATCTGAGAGTTCTTTGATGTTGCTAACGCTCTTTCCGTTGACCTTGGTAATAGCAACCGAATTAATTCCTTCGTAGCCAAGCGAACTTGGAGTTTTGATGACGTTGCTAAGGAAGACAAGTTTTTCCTTCCCTTCGTTTTCATACTTTTCCGGGTTTGCATTGGCGTAAACCAACTTAAAGGGAGCTCTTTCGGTCCAAGACTCTCCCCAGCTTTGGAGATAGGGGGCGGTCAGTTCTTGGAAAATAAGTCCCCCAAGGATAATGAATTTGGGTCCCCGGTCAAACATGTAAGGATCGATCAAGTATTCGGTGGCGTCTTTCCTTTTTAGCGGAAATTCTAAGGTCATTCGTTTGCCCTCACGGACTAGCTCGATTTTTACTTTATTTCCCACTTTAGCGTTGCCACCTACAAGGTGATTGAAACTCAGTTTACCATAAGTGGGATCGGTGTAATTTCCCCGGGCATCAATAGCTTTACCGTTTATGTTCAGAATCACGTCTCCTACCTTAATTCCGCCATAATCAGCAGAACTGCCTTTTGCAATTTTCCGGACGAATATTCCACCGTCTTCAGAGGAGATCCCAGCAAACGCTCTAAGTTGCTCATCCAAAGTTTGGGCGATGCCAACCCCCAACATGGGGAAGCCTTTGTAATCTCCATCAGCTACATCAGCAAGGAATGCCTCGATAATCGGCATGGGTAGAATGTTTGCGGTTTGTTCCTTGGAATTGTAACTGAGAAGCAAACCTGCGAGTTTTCCATTTTGAACCACTGGTAATGTGAAACTATTAACCCGCGCCTGTAGGGAACCCTTGATTTGGTAGACTAGGAAGTTTGAACTGGGGAGAAAGTATTGGTCGACGTTGACTCGTAAGACATCGACTTCAGTGCTGACTCCATCACCATTATCTTCAATTTGCCAGACTTCCAATTTGTCGCCTGCTTTCACGACTGAGGTCCGTTCCATTGGTTTGATACCATCGAATACCTTGGTGTTTGAGTCGGCGGGTTCGAGCAATACCAGATTGGCTTCGTAATCCCTTGCCACAATTTTGGCGGGAGCCTTGGCTCCAGTTGAGGGGTGCTCCAATTCGATGTAGGTGGAATTAACCACCATTTCAGCCGTGGTTAAGACTTGGTTTTTAGTAATTAAAGCTCCCAAACCACGGCGGGCCTCCGGAGCCCCCTTTTCCCAGGGTTTAATAAAGCTGTAGCTCTGGAGCGTGGCGTTTACCCTAATAATTGAAGTTTCGGGAGTCGGTTCGGCGAATGCTGTGGGAGCCAATAGCGAGAAGGGCATCCCCACTGAAATGATGATAAATTTTAAAATGGCTGAATTTGAGCGCATGGTATGCAAAATAATAATCGGTTTGGGACGAATGCTTATTTCGAGGTCTTTTCGGTGGAATTGGCTTTTCCATTGTTGGTGGATTCGGGAGGATTAATCAGATCTCCCAATTGAAGGATCTCCGGCTCTTCGATGTGGTGGGTGAACCCGACATTGTATTTTGAGTTGATGCGATCATGAGCAACCTCTGCCTCTTCACGTTTTAACACCAGGGGGCGTCCCTCACCCACACAACGAATAACATGGAATGACTCTTTTCCTGGTTCAGAATTCGGTTTGTAAAAGGCATCATAAACGTCCTGGAGCAGACGAATTTTTTTACCATTTATCGTTTCGACCACCTTATGAACGTAAGAACGAAGGTGGGTGTTTACAGAATCAGGAAGCACAGCCGTCAGGACAATCACCTGAGGAGTTTCGCGGTAAAGTTCATCGGTGCTGAAGTAATTGAAGTAATATCTGGTTTGCAGATTGGTTATGCTATGTGAGGCCATCACGCTGCTGTCCAGCGGCTGAAATTGGAGACCCGCAAAAAGCACGAATTGGGGTTGTTTGTCGTATTGATTTGCCTGGATGGTGTAGGGGATGAAGCGCTTCAATTCCACTTCCACGTCAATTTGCTGCTTATCTCGCCAGACTTCGAGGATAACGGAATCACCAGCAAATTTTCTCTCAATTACCTCGTTCATGTCCACTCGCTCTCCGTCGATTTCGATGAAACCGTCAGAAAAGATGGGGTGTCCGTCAATTGAAAGGAGAACATCTTTAGTTTTTAGTAACCCGCCCGCCGATCCAGCAGCGTCGGGCACGCAAACCATTACGCCAATACTATCGTTGGGTAAACTGAGAGCCTGTCTCTGGGCCGGATTTAGAATCCCAAGAGTGCTTGTAGCGATATCGACATAAAAGTCATATCGGCCATCTTCAACATCCTTGAGAAATCTTTCCACCACGGGAACAGGAATCATATACCCGGTGTTTTGGGCCACAGAACCGGAATATCCCTGAAATGCCACTCCTACAACTTGATTGCTTTGTAAGACTGGTCCTCCTGAATTTCCTGGATTGATCGCAGCATCCACTTGTATGGTCAGGTGATTATCAACGCCAGAATGGGCATAACTTCTAAAGTCAATCCGCGAAACTACTCCCCGGGTTACTGAGATCCGATCTCCACCGATCGGGTAACCTACCGCGATCACGGTTGTGTTCAATTTCGGAATACCCCCGATATACAGCGGTTTTACATCTTTAAACGAGTTCTCGTATTCCTCCGGCGATTCCAACTCTAAAAGGGCCAAATCGCAATCGTGAGCGATGTTGACCACTCTGGCCTTGAAAGGCCGTGGGTCAGAGACTTTTTTAAGGTAAATCAAGCGGCCATTGCTCACCACATGGGCATTGGTGAGAAACCGATTTTTCCCAATAAGAAAACCGGTGCCGTTCCCGCCAGCCATTCCTCCGACATTCCATGGAACCAAATAATTGGGCTGCTTTGTATCCACCTCTACCCGCACAATAGCGTCCAGGTCAATTTCTGAGATATCGGCCTGGACCGACTCTGGAGGAGGAACATCAACCATCGGCTTGGCAGGAGGTGCCGCCAATTGGGCCTCGGCAAGGTTGAGAATTGAGAGTATCCCGCAGACTACCACTCCTGAAAATTTTACAGTGGACGTTAAAAAGCGACTTTTTTTCATAAATTTCAATGTGAAATGGCCTGAAATTGCGAAAAATGACAGGGCGGCATTTTAGTGGTTCAAAATGGAATGTCAATCAACCGCAACAAGGTAGGTTTCAATTCTCTCGAACTTGCGCTTATGATACGATTCAAAAGATGCTGAATTAGTCAACTAATCGGAACCTATTTAACAATCCTCAAAATTAAGTTTATTAGAAATTTTCCTTGCGCGATTGGCTCGAAAATTCATATTCCAGGCGATAAACTTGGGATTATAGAAGATTATTCCCTTGAATTTATCAGGAAACTTTTCTATTCAGGTGTTGCATGGTCAAACAATCCCACAGATGGGCATTATTTCTGCCTTTAATTCTTTGCTGCATTCATTCAGTGCGGGCGGAGACTGTTGCGGACCGAATGTGTTGGCCCCCTGTGTTTGAGCGTTCTTATGGAACACCGAACGTTGTTGTGCAGGAATGCAATGTGGACAATCCAAAAGTAATTTTTGTCCGCCCGGCCCGCTTGGTGTTGGTAAAATCGCCTTCGAATTGTTCCTGCGATGTTGTTTCTGAGGCGGTGCGGTCTTATTTTTTGGGTCTTTTATGGGATGATTATCTCTCGCAGGATGCCCTGACTGAGAATGAGGTTCGGCTCAATATGGGTGAATTGATTCCCATGAGCTTACCGTTGTTTATGAAAGTTGGACATTGCCAACTAGCTGGGAAGTCATGTGGCAACTCGACTCACGATTCCTGGTGGCGTGTCCGCACCGGAATGAAACTGGCAGAAAGCTCCAATCATCTCCTGGCGATTACCACCTTAGAATTGGAGGATCCTAAGGAAAACAGCTTTGGGCACTTTGCCTTCGCCCTGCGCAAAAGAGGCGGGGATTGCAGTAAAGATTCGGTTTATGATTTTCGGGCTCCTTGGTACGAAGATCGTCGTCCCCGATTCAGTGAAGCCCCTAACTTTCATAACGTTTTAAAATTGAAAGGAGTTCGAGCTAATCTCTACGACTGGCTTTGCACTCAAACTGAGTATCGCAATTGTCATGTGTCAATGCACTTTGTGAAGGTTCATGAAGAGCAGATTGCGATCCTGAAAGCATTTAACGGTAGTATTCACGAGGCTGGAAACTTCCGAATTCTAAAGAAAAATTGCGCATCATTGGGTGTTCAGTTCATCAATCGTATCCTTCCACTGGATGAGGCCATCAAAGGTGAAAATGCATTTGCGGATTTTCCCTTAAAAGTCAGAGATGCCACGGTGGAGCATTTTGGAGGGTCTCTGAAAGAGTTTAGAGTGGATAATTTTACCCTAAAACTGGGACGCACTCCCACCAACAAATCGGAAATCAGGGCTGCCTCGCCAAGTTGCAAGGAATGTCGGCCATTTAAGGTTCTTTCCAAAGTGCCAGAGATCAACTAACCTTACGGTTTAATGTTGGCATATTTCCGAAACACTTTCGGAATAAAATCCAGGTCGCTAGCCTCGCGGGCTGCCAAGGTTATTTGAAATTCCATAACATCTTTCGGAATGGGATTTTGATATTCATCCAGACAATCTTGGAAGGCTTCAAGAGGGTTCAATTTCTTTGTTTTCGCAATGCGGTAAATTTTGATGGCGATAGATTCAGCGGCACCAGGGGTGATCAAGGCAGGAATTAAGTTTAACAAATTTTCCGGGCATTCTTTGGGTAATGAAAGGTTGTGCTTTTTACAAAGAGCCCGGATTAAAAGATAACCTCCAATAGCGTCTTCAGAAGGAAAAAGCGGGATTTTAACGTCGACCCGTCCAGGTCGCTTTAGGTCGACCTCGATCAAGTCGGGTCTGCTAGAGGCGAGGATCCACAGAATCCTTCCCCGGTTGTTAGTGTCGCTCATTTCTTTGGCCATCATTGAATAGACCCGTCCAGACACTCCTGAGTCGCCGGATCCAGAATCACGACTTCCCAGGGCTTGATCCGCCTCGTCGATGAAAACGACACATCGACCGAGAGCATGAAGGAGGTTAAAGATCTTTTCAAGATTACCCTCCGTGCTTCCCACCCACCGATCCCGAAAGTTTTTCATTTTAACCACTGGCACTCCCGCTTCCCCGGCAAGACATTCCACCAAGTAGGTTTTTCCCGTTCCGACGGGGCCGCAGAGCAAATAACCCATCGGCATCGCGGCAAGATCATTTTGTTTCCAAAGCTCAATGTCCTGCCTCATCCAAGTTTTGGCTCCCTCACTGCCATAAACATCGTCCAGTGTCCGGGTTGGCTCGAAAAATTCAATCAATCCCTGGGAATCTTTTTCGACCAACTCCTTTTTCAGATTAGCAAGGTCATCTTGTGCCAGAGCCATCCCGGAAAATTCGCGGGTTTTAAGGAGGTTTTCAATGGAGCTGACTGTTGCACCAGCTAGCCGGGAGGCAGGCACTTCAGGTGTGCTTGTAAAATTCTCCAGAGCCTTGGGATATTTTGAGGTCCAAAAGTGAAAAGCGGAAGCCAATTCGTCGGTAGAAGGCATTGCCAGTTCGATCTGAGCGGCCCTTGAGTTTCTCGACAAGAGGTGATGAAGGTCATTCAAATTCTCAGTGATTAGAAAAACCGCCAAATTTTGATCGAGGAAATAGGTTTCATGGGACCAGGAGCGCACCACTGCGGCCATAGAACTAAGCTGATAATCCCGAATTTGGTGCGAGATGGGAAACACTAAATCGGCTGATTTGATGACAATCCCCAAATGGAAGTTTCTTCCGGCGAGTGGTCTAGCCGATTTCTCAAGGTCTTTGTTGGCGTCATCCGGTTTGATCTTTCGCAAGTTGACTAAAAATCTGATCAGGTGATCCAGGTAGGCGATGGCCGGAGCTGGATCCTTGGGAAGTTCCTCGATAGAGCGTAGTTTCTGGAAAAGTTCGTGACCGGTTTCGATTCGCAGGCCAGTGCCCAGTTCATAGCTCAATATTAGATCGAATTTACGCAACTGTTCCGCAACCAGGAAATCAAGCAGATTTCCCATCGAAGCCATCTCCGAAGCAACGGACGGGAGCAACAGTCTATCATGAACATTCCCGTGAACTACAAACTGGTTTGAAGCCCCAGAGAGATATTGCGTCTTAATTTTCTCCGACCAATCTGTTTTTGCCATGTCTTTAGTGTCGGCCGTAAAAATGATCAATTCAAGAAATTGCTGCCAGCGCGATTCGATCCATGCAACTTTTGGTTCATATCCGATGACCTGAAACGTTTTGGAAGAGGGCTTCGTGTATCGAACAATTTCCTTCTTATGAAATCCTTTGTTATTATTGTTGGGTCAATTATGTTTTGTCTTTGGTGGAGTCCAGTTCAGGCGAACAACAATTTTTTCTTACCCGGAGATTCTTTCTTTTCTGTAACTTTAACTCGGGAAGTCATCAAAGAATGGGCGAATCTCGTTGAGTCCGAAGTGGAATTTCCGTACTCCCGTTTTGATGGAGATTTTTCGACCTTTGGGAACCTTGGATACACCAAACTAAAAATTCTTGGAGTTGACAAAAATTTCAGGGACGCTTTGCTTGAGGCTTATTGGCGATACACGGCATTGCAGCGTCCGTTATTTCGCCTGGAAGACGAAACTCAATCGGACTTCCGCCAAGTAAACGGGGTAGTCGCCCTGATTTACAACCTGGATTTTGACGGCCCTCTGGGATTGAAGTTTAATCAGGACTGGCAGATTGAAGGACTTCGTCAATACGCCGGTTTGTTTAATACTTCCGAACCGGTGATTAATGACTGGCGATTAGGGCCTGAATTTAGGCCCCTAAAACTTACCAAAACCGTGCAACCACTTGCCCATATTGGTTTTGGGGATGAGCCTCATGAAGCGATGGCCTTCCCGGTATTCGCAAACGCTTCCGAAATCAAGATTGTTCTGGTTGGTTTTGCTTTCCAGGATGAGTCAGGTAATCGGCAAACTTGCCCAAATCTCCAAAGAATTTTCGACGGTCTCGGTGGTGCCGAGTATATTTCTATTGATCAAAAGGGGTTTACTTCATTTTACTGCGACGAGAAAGACGGATGGAAGAAAAACCGATTCAATCTGCCGGTTGCAAAGAGAGAATCCAAGATCCCATGAGCGAAGTGCCGTGTGCCAACACCTTTTAAGTGGCAAAGTCGCGAAATTTGTTCTCGCAAGTCCGCCATCAACAGGGATTGCTGATATCTCGGGGTTCGCTATGTTTCGGCAATTATGAAAGTTGCCCATTTATTCCTGGCGAGTCTGCTCCTTAGTCTTACCCCTGTCCATGGTGCGCCAGTGGACGAGGCGCGAGAAATTTTGGACACATCTGGAATAACTGGTGGCTTGATTTTGCAGATTGGGTGCGGGGATGCTCAATTGACCCGAGTTCTTCGTGAGTCAGGTTCATTCGTGGTTCTCGGGCTGGCTGAATCCGCAGAAAAAGTGACGGTGGCTCGTGAATATCTTCGCAAAAGCGGTTCCTATGGTTCAGCTTCCATCGAACTACTGGAGGGATCGCAACTCCCTCTGGCTGACAACCTGGCAAATTTGGTTATCGCCGAAAATCTCCATGGTATCACGAAAGAAGAGATAAATCGGGTTCTATGCCCCAAAGGTGTGGCCATGATCAAAGAGGGCAATAACTGGAACAAAACTGTAAAGCCCCGGCCTGGAGACATCGACGACTGGACCCATTATTTTCATGGAGCCAATGGCAATGCGGTGGCTCAGGACGAACAGGTTGGGCCGCCAACTCGACTCCAATGGCTATGTAGCCCAAGGTGGTCCCGGCACCACGACAGGATGGCGAGCATGAGCGCATTGGTGAGTGGTGGAGGTCGTTTGTTTTATATTATGGATGAGGGTTCCCGCATCTCGATCCAACTTCCCTCCAAATGGATGCTGGTAGCAAGGGATGCCTTTAACTCGACCATTCTCTGGAAACAGCCCATCAAAAACTGGCACGACCAACTCTGGCCCTTGAAAAGTGGACCAACCCAATTGGCGAAACGGCTCGTGACCGACGGCGAAAGAGTTTTTGCTCCGCTAGCCCTTGGTGCTCCAGTCAGTTGTCTCGAAGCCACCACTGGAAAAATTCTGGCAACCTACGAAAACACCGTTAACGCTGAAGAAATGGTCCTGGCCAATGGCCTACTTTTCGTCCTGGCAAACCCATCTGCATGGGAACTTGAGAACTTCACCGTGCAGCAAAACACTGGAGATCAAGCACGGGTTGCCAAGGAGTTTGCTTGGAATGAAAAACCCCGTCAACTCATCGCTATTGAAGTTGCGACCGGCAAAACACTTTGGTCCAGGGAAACCAAACTCTCTCCGCTGTCGCTGGTCGCAGATGCTGAACGTGTCGTCTTTCACGATGGCACTGCGGTGGTAAATCTCGAATCGAAGACGGGTAACCAAACCTGGACTAACCAAGAGGCGAGTCGACGCAGCATTTTTGAGTTCAACTACGGCCCGCGAATCGTGTTGCAGGAAAAAGTCGTGATTTATGCTGGCGGAGACGGAAAAAAAATGGGGCTGGATGTGAAGACGGGAGCCACCCTTTGGACCTCGGGCGACCCAAAATCTGGTTATCGTTCACCCCAGGACCTCATGGTGGCGGGCGGATTGCTGTGGACTGCTCCGTTAACCAGTGGCGGTGACTCTGGGATTTTTACAGGCCAGGATCCCCTGACTGGAGAAGTCAAAAAAGAGTTTCCACCGGACATCGATACCTATTGGTTTCACCACCGTTGTTATATCTCCAAAGCGACTGAAAAATACTTAATGCCCTCGCGAACCGGCATCGAATTTATCGATCATGAAAACAAGCGTTGGGACATCAATCACTGGGTGCGCGGTGGCTGTCTCTATGGCGTAATGCCCGCCAACGGCCTGACCTACGCGCCGCCGCACAACTGCGCCTGTTACCCGGAGGCCAAATTGTTTGGATTTAATGCCCTCGCCGCTGGAGGCACGCCCCCGGAACTAATTCCGGAAGAGCGCCGCCTTGAAAAAGGCCCTGCTTATGAGATGGCATGGGATCCATCAACCGAAGATGCCAACGACTGGCCCACCTATCGGCACGATAACGAAAGAAGTGGATTTACCGAACAATCTTTTTCCGGTGAACTCAATAAAGCTTGGACCTCAGAAATTGGCGGGAAACTCAGCGCCCCCTCCATTGCTAGGGGACGGGTCTTTGTCTCAGAAGTGGATGGTCACACCGTTCATGCTCTTGATGAAAAAACCGGCCAACGTTTGTGGAGTTATACAACTGGTGGGAGGGTGGATTCCCCGCCCAGCATTCACCACAACCGGGCGGTTTTTGGCTGTGCTGACGGAAATGTTTATTGTCTGAAAGCAGATACTGGCGAGTTAATCTGGAAATTCCGAGCAGCCCTTTCACCGTGCCGCACGATGGTTTTTGAACAATTGGAATCGCTCTGGCCTGTTCCCGGAAGTGTTCTCGTGCAAAATGGCATCGCCAGCTTTGTGGCAGGTCGTTCCGCGTTTCTGGATGGGGGGATGCGTTTTTATAGGCTCGATATCGCCACTGGAAAAAAATTGGTGGAAACGGTGATCAATGATCGTGATCCTGATACCGGGGGCGACCTTCAAGATCGGCTCCAAACCCTGCAAATGCCAGTGGGGCTCAACGACATTCTCTCCAGCGATGGAAAATATACCTACCTGCGGTCACAAAAAATCGCAGACGACGGCACCCGTCTGGAAATTGGCCCGATCTCCGGTAACGCAGCCCTCCAGGGAGCGACTCAAGCTGGAGAGGGCGCTCACGTTTTTGCCCCCATGGGATTTTTGGATGATACCTGGTTCCACCGCAGCTACTGGGTGTATGGAAAGAATTTCGCTGGTGGGCACAATGGTTATTATCAAGCCGGGAAGTATGCCCCTTCTGGGCGAATCCTTGTTTTTGACAAGGAAAATGTTTATGGCTATGGCCGGGAACCTGAGTATCTCAAATGGACCACCACGCTAGAGCACCAGCTTTTCGCCGCCAGCCGGGAAATCAAAGATCACACCGATTTTGCCGCTGAAACCAACAAGCAGGGAGGCAAGGGCAAAAAAGGTAAAAAAGGAGAATCAGGCGCGATGCCCGTGGTTTTTAAAATGACTGAGCGAATTGATCCCACCAAACACCCTATCTCAGTAGAAGCGTGGATCCTGCCAGATGCCAAAACCGGTGTAATCCTCGCCCACGGTGGCCCCCTCAACGGCTATGCGTTGGCTCTCGAAAAAGGAAAACCGCAATTTCTGGTTCGCTCAGACAAGCTTTTGACCATCGCTGAGGGGACCGAACCACTCAATCCGGGATGGCATCACCTCGTGGGCGTTCTCGGGGAGGACAGTACGATGAAACTCTATGTGGATGGCGTGGAAGTTGCCGCCACCAAATCTCTGGGCGGACTAATCGCCCAACGACCCGCTCAAGCTTTGGAGTTGGCTGGAGATGGTGGTGGATCGGTGGGGGAATATCAGACCTCCCAGCGCAACGCACTTTTGATCGACGAGTGCGCCATTTATCATCGGGCGATAACCGTGGCGGAAATCGAGGCACGCTTCAAAACGCCTGGCACAAAAGCACAAGATGCGGTTTTAGCCTGTTCCTTTGATGCTGGCAACGCCAACGATGATTCCGGAGGTGAAAACCACGGAGTTCTTAGCGGAACCGATTCCGGCAAGGGCATCGCAGGAACAGCTCTTTGGATTCAGCGCGGAAAAACCAGCAACGACGCCCCAACTAAAACCGACTTGCCAAAAAACAATACCTATGTCGAGCATAAATGGGCCAAACGGGTTCCTCTTTACACCCGCGCCATGGCATTGGCGAATGACACTCTGGTCATCGCCGGACCGCCTGACACAATTGACGAAGAATATACTTTTTCGCGTCTGGCTGCCAAAGACACTTCGGTGCATGAACAGCTTGAAGCTCAGGACCGGGCCTTAAATGGTGAAAACGGCGCGCTGATGCAACTGATTTCCACCAAGGAAGGCGGGCCAACTCAGCGATTGGATCTGGAAAGTCTGCCGGTTTGGGATGGTATGGCAGTCGCCCAGGGCAAACTTTTTATTTGCGGAGAAGATGGGAAAATCCGTTGTTTCGCGGCGAAAACTAAGTGATTGAGCATGGAGAGGTTCATTCAATCTACTTTCATAGTTCTTTTTCTGTTACTGGTCGCCGATTTATCCGCCTGCACGGTGCCTGTGTTCCGATTCGCTTTGGACCAGTGGACGGGAATAAATGATGAGGCGATCGGCGACAACCCAATTTCCCAGGAAATCGCCCAGAGAATGCTGACGGGAAATTCCGCCGTGTGGATTCTCGTCAATTCAGGCAATCAAGCGGCTGATGAGGAGATGTTTGAAAAGCTGCAAGCACGGCTCAAGTTTTTTGAATCCGTGGCGGAGTTACCTAAAA
Organism: Verrucomicrobiales bacterium; assembly: GCA_041742015.1. Lineage (GTDB taxonomy): Bacteria > Verrucomicrobiota > Verrucomicrobiia > Verrucomicrobiales > DEV007 > Arctic95D-9. The sequence goes on from JBGSJM010000247.1 coordinate 34,388, forward strand.
TTGATCCTGATGATCCTTCGAGTCGGCTTGGACCGGGGCCAAAACTGGAGATTCGATTTTCTATCATCCGAATTGATCGCAATCACCCCATTGTGCCCAATCTCGTCGGTCCCAAGGCCAACCGCTTAAATGCCAGCGCGGCATGGGTCGCTCCGGTTTTTGGACGGGGCAGAGTTCTGGGTGTCTGGGACGCCAGCCAGATGGACGAGGAAGGGATTGACGAAGCGTGCTTCTATCTGACCGGGGCCTGTTCCTGTCAGGTGAAGGTTCAAAATCCGGGCTGGGACATACCCATCAATGTGGATTGGGATAAAAGACTACGGGAATCAGATGTAGCCATTACTTCCGCGCAATTACCTGCTCAGGCAGCTCCTGCGGCGGAAGAAGTGATGTTTAGTCATGTCATTGTGGAACTAAAACTTGCGCCGATCCTGGCCGTTATTATCCTTATAGCGGGCATCGTGCTACTTTGGAATTCCCGAAAGTCCAAATCAATATGAGAAAAGTTCTTGCCATTATACTCATAATAACCGCATTGGGTATTTTCGCCTACTCACTGTTTACCCAGAAAGAGTCAAAAGCAAAGTTGGTGATAAACTGTCCGGCGGAACTTTCCAAGCCCCTGCTAGCACTTGCCGGCCAGTATGAAAGAGAATATGGCGTGCAAGCGACTTTAAGCGATAACAGCATCCCGGCAGATGTGATAATTGCCCCGAATTTGACTACGGAGAAGAGCACAATTAAAGAAATCATTCCGATAGCCAAAATTAACGAGATGCCCTACAGCGCTGGAATTCCTTCGGTAAACATTAATCCGGCTGTCGCGATCAGTTTCGCCCGTTATTTGGCGGCCCCAGAAAAAGGAGGCCTAGTTTTTAAGAATTTGGGAATCACTCCGATCCCGGGCGACACCTGGGCTGAAAAGCCAGACTTGGTGCTTTACAGCGGCGGCGTGAATCGCCCGGCAGTTGAAAAACTCCTGACTGACTTTTCCAAGCGGGAGGGTGTCTCGATGACCACCGTTTTTAACGGATGCGGCATTCTCTGCGCTTCAATGCAGGCCATGCCAGATACCAAAAGCGCGAGGTTTCCAGATGCCTATTTTGCCTGTGATCTTTGTTTTGTTCCACCTGTCGCCCAGCATTTTACGGATGTAGTGCTGCTCACCGAAACCGATATTGGCATCGCCTTTCCCAAGGGAAATCCTCACAATATCAAAACCCTCACCGATTTGGCGAAACCCGGCCTGAAGGTTGGACTGTGTAATCAGGAACAATCCACGCTTGGCTACATGACCCAGGGGATCCTCCGGGACACCGGACTCGAAACCTCAATTCGAAAAAACGCCGTCGTCGAGGTTCCCACAGCGGACTTTTTGATTACCCAAATGCGATCCGGAGCCCTCGACGCAGCGATCGTCTACCGCGTTAACGCTGAACTGCAGAAAGAACATATCGACTTTATCAAAATCAAACACGAAGGAGCCGTAGCCATTCAGCCATTTTCAGTTCGCACGGACTCCCCGAAAAGGCAGTTGGCGACCCGTCTCCAGGAATACTTCATGGCGAACCCGAAAGCTTTCACCGATTCCGGTTTTCTTTGGCGGGGCGATAAAAAGCCGGTAAAAAGTGCGGATATCGAAGTTCCGAAGTGGCTGCGGCGGGATCCGGATAAATAAACCTTGTGCGGGTAAGACAGACACTCTTATCTTGACGACGAAGGCATCAAAAAAAGTAGTTTGGGCTTTAGCCCAAATGGCCCAACCATGGCCCGGTGCTTCGGGCTAAAGCCCAGGCTGCTTTTTTGTGATCTCACTTCGTCACCGCCACATCCGGGCGGGCTTTTTTGAAGGCGGCGACTCCGGCTTCGGTGGTGCCTTTGCCCAGGCTCAGTTTTTTGAGCGTCTTGATGGTGCTGAGCTGCATGAGGCACTCGTCGTTGAGGCTGGTGTCGGCTGCGTAGATGATCACCTCCTCGACCTTGGCCGTGGCGGCGAAACTGGTGAGCTGGCTGGGCGGGAGTTTGAGATTATTGAGTGTTATCTTCTTGAGTCCTTTACCACTGGCCAGGATCGTGAGTTGGGCCTCTGTCAGTTCGATGTTATCAATCACTAGTTCCTCAATACTGGCAGGAAACTTTCCGAGGCTTTGAAACAGAGGTTCACTCACAGATTTGGTGATCTTGAGTGTCTTTAATTTTTTGAAAATCGTGAAATCCATCGGCTTACCAATCGAATTGCCAGACAGACCCAACTCTGTGAGATTGCGAAGTCCGGCGAGCTTTTCCAGACCGACGTGGGTGATCTGCGTTGAATCGATGTGCAACACCTCAAGCGTTTTCAGTTTTAGAAAGTGCGGAACGGCTGAGTCATCAACTGAAGTATCTTCGAGGCGTAGCTCGCGGATTTCAGGTCGTGTCTCTGCGGTGATGCGGATGCCCTCACCTGTAATGCTTTTGCATAAGTTCAACCTGAGCGAGTAGAACTTGGACCAGTGCTTTAGGGCCGCGAGCGCTTCGTCGGTCAGTGACTGATCATTTACAATGTAGAGAGAGTATAATTCTGGTGAACCCTGGAGCGCCTCCATCACCTGATTGCCCACAGGTGTCGAGTAAAGGGTGAAATGTGTCAGTGATCGCAAGTTGTTAAGCACGGCAACATCCTCGGCGGTGAACGGTGGCGTGGGTGGCCCAGATTGAGTGATTGTCACGATCTCAAAATCCTCCTTGGGCAGATTAGCACCAGGCACGTACTTCAAAGTAACCCCCTTGCCAGTTTTGATCGTGAGGGTGCATTTGTTGCGCAGGAGCAGCTCCGCCGCCTTGCGGTCGTCTCCCTTGGGGCCTTTGGCTTTGGCCACGGTTTTGGCGCTGGTCTCCCCGATAACCACCAGCCCTTCGCGATAAGCCTTCACCTCTTTGGCATCTTCCACCCGGTCACTCTTGGTGAGGGTGACTTCGAGTTCCTGGAGCTTCTTCGTGTAGGCGGGGAGGAAGGCGGCGTGATTTTTGGCGCGCTGCTCGGCAAGCTTCGCCAGGGCGGTGAGGTAGATGGGCCGGAGCTTTTTTAGTTCGTCAGGCGTCTGCTCATCGTTCTCGGGCAGCGGGATCTTGTCCACGAGGCGCTTCTTTTCCTCCTCCAGTGCGATGATGAGGTCGAGCTTGCCCGCCTTTTTCGCCTCGTTGATGGCCCGGTCCAGTCCGCCGCTGTAGTTGGTGTTGAGCTGGGTGAGCCCGGCATCATAAGGTCCGGTGACCCGCTCGGTGAGCTGCTGGTCATAAATCTGCTGGAGCGCGGTCAACTCCAGTGGAGTGGCCTGCAGCAGGCTGGTAAGGAAAAGGCCATGCAGGAGGATAAATGCCAAATGGCGGTGATGATAAACTGATAGACTGTGGCTCGGTGGCTTCCGCATCAATCAGTTTTGAACTATTTGTTTCCTAAACGCAAACTTTTTTCTGAGGGAGTTTTTAGAAATTTAAAGAGGAAAAACATGCCGTCCTGCAACTTACGATTTGCTTTTGCGGGGTGACAAAACCTTTTTGCGGGGGCACAAAAGGCTTCCGTGGGGGCACAGAACGTCTCCGTGACGGCACAGAACGCTTCTGTGACGGCACACAACGCTTCCGTGACGGCACAGAACGCCTCCGTGACGGCACACAACGCGTCCGTGACGGCACACACCGCTTCCGTGACGGCACACCACGCTTCCGTGACGGCACAGAACGCTTCCGTGACGGCACAAAAGACCTCCGAGACGGCACCAAATGTTTCAGTGCCGTCACCAAACGTCTCCGTGCCAGCACAAAGCGATGAATTTTTGCCTCCAAGTGTCAAAAAAGTGGCTTGCTTGAATATTAAGATTGATTTAACGCAATTCGGTCAAGTGCTGATTCATAACCATCAAACCAAACACATTAAAATGGCATCATTAAGTCTTGGACTGTCCCGCAAATCACCGGAACAACTCATCGCCCTCGGCAATCTCGTCGCAGGCAAACTGGCTCCAGCGCCGCCCAATCTGCCGCCGCTCCCCGATATGGCTGGAAAAGCCGCCGCGTTGCTCACCGCGACCACTGCTGCTGGAGCTGCCAATACCGCTTATGAGAACGCAAAAACCGCTCTCGTCACTCTGAAACAAGCCCGTGACGCAGCGGCGGATGCCCTGCGTGTCGTCCACTCTGCCACCGCCAAAGCGGTGGAAAGCGAGGCGATGGGCGACCCGGTGAAACTTTCCTCCAGCGGCTACTCGCTGGCGGCGGATAATTCCACCTCCTCAGAGCCACCCCCAAAGGTGGCGAACCTCTCGGTGACCGCTGGAGACGATGATGGCGAACTGGATGCGATCTATGATCCGGCGGCGCGAGCGGTGAATTACGAGGTGCAAATCACCACGGCGGACCCGGTAGCCGGGCCGTGGGTGACCAATTGCTCGCCGACGCAATCGCGCTGTTCCATCAACGGGCTGACCAGCGGCCAGCGCGTCTGGGTGCGGGTGCGGGGCAATGGAGCCAACGGCACCGGGCCCTGGAGCGATCCGGCGACCAAGATCGTGCCGTGATGCTTGACTGCAATGGGAAGGCGGGTTGGAAAAACCGCCTCCCCTTTTTGGGTTTTTTCGGATGAACATCAATCAAATCACCCACCGGCAATCGGGGTCATCAACATCAACACTTTGACTCCATCCAGGCATAAAGTTTCCAGCTTTCCAAGGGCCTGTTCTCCATCCAGGATCACCAAAAGTGACGGGCGCGGTTTTCCTTCTCGATTCTGCAATAACTCGGCAAATCCGCTGCCGTGATGAGCCGCCAATCTCGCAATCAATTCCGCCAGAGTCGTTCCGGCTGAAATATCAAGCGATTCTTCGGCTGTTCCGGTTAGAGTGGCCAATTGCCCGGTGTATTGAATGGTAATATTCATTTGGTTTCATCTGGTAAGATCTCTATCCCGCTGAGACAAGTTTCGGCAGAAAACTTTAATGACAAATCACTGGAAATTTCTATTCCGCGAAACGATTTGGTCAGTGCGCTCATGGCTTTAAGATCACAGGGAAATGACTCTGTTTGATTTTGAATCGTCACTTCGACGGGAACTTTGGCAATATGACTATCGTTAAAGCGGGAGAAGGTAAGGCGTAAGACATAGCTTCCCTTTTTAAATCCCGAAATGGTAATCGCCTTTAAGTTCGTAGCCGCAGATCCCGCCACCCAGGGCCAGGTACCATTGGGCACCTGCATCCACAGCGAATGATGATAGACATAGTCTGGCTCGGCCGGATCGGTAACCACGGAAATAGTTGGGGACGGTCCGCCCCGCTCCGGAAAATCAAGCCAAAGCGTCCCATCGTCCGTTCGCCGATCTCCGGGTGCCCCAAAATTAATCCCGAGCCGTTGAATTTTGCCTTTTAAAGAGTCGGCTGGAGCAGCCCCCCACGACATCCATTGCTCAAAAGTTTCCGGCATACTGATCAAACTCAAACCCATCGGCAGTGGGTAGCTACAAGTACAGCCTTCGTAAAAATAGGGCAGGTTAAGCACCCCGTTGGCGGGTATGATGCTATTGGTACAGCCGGACCTCGGACCACTGACATTGACGGTTCCACTATCATTTCTCAGATCATAAAAAGCGGCAGTTCCAGATCGCATCGTGTAGAGATGTCCATAGTCCATGCCCCCGTCACAACCATACATTTTCGGGAAAGTCCGGGCTTCCTCTTCTCCGGTGAGCGGATTAACTCTTAGTCCGGCCTTCGGAGCATCCGGTTTCCAGTCATCAACCTGCTGCGGAGGTCGATACTGGGAGGGCTGGACCGTTTTGGCATCAAATTCGGAAAAGGATTGCCGTAACTCAGGGACTTCATCAGCTTCCAGCGGCCGCCCGGTATAAACATCTGTAAACTTCGGTGGCAGCAGCCGATAGTCCACTTTTCCTTTACGGGTCGATGCATCGGTCCAATCTTTATCCAGCGATATCATGACTCCATTGACAAACCGTGGTTGCGGAGCCCGCTTAAAATGAGATACCTGGTCACCAAACCAAAGAACCCCGAAGGGCGCTTTCACCAGGTCATCCGGTGACTGGCTCCAATCACCTAGGTAATCGGTCGATCCCTTGAGAGCCCCGGACCGGGTAATAAAAAGATAGTCGGGATCCGTCGCCTCAACCACCGCTCCGGGAAGATTTTCGGTTGAAATCAGCGCTTCAAATGACTTCGGAAGCACCAACACGCCGCCAAATGGTCGCACTGATTCATAGATGGCTTTGAGTCGACTGTACCCTGTTGAATCGCTCATCGTACCCTGTACAGTCGGGCTATTCAGCATCACAAAATCGGCGAAATAGGGAGGCATGACATATTGGGAAATCTCGCCCACCCGGTAGGACAGTTTCGCAGAACTCATATCACGAATCCTCTCGTCGATTTCAACGGGCTGAACGGCTATGACCTGAAGACTGGATTGGCGGGCGATCGATTCGGCAGCCGTGGCATTATCATCAAAAACCACCGCGTAGCCCTTGCGTTTTCCGATTTTCCTCAGTAGCCGGGAGATATTGTCTGGTGTGGTAAGTTTTTCTTCATTTCCAGTCAGGCCGTGGATCTTTGCCGCCTCCGGTGAATCGCCGAAACAATAGATTTTGCCTTCTTCAGTTGTGATTATCAGATTTCCGTCTGCGACGACCATCGAATAGATCTGCCCTTCCACTCCTGGATATCCATCCAGAAAGTTCAGATCTTTGCCTTTGACTGAAATCTTGCCCCGAATTCCGGATATGCCCTCCTCCCGCATTTTGTCCTCATGCCGCTTCTGATTAACGCTCCGGTCAAATACCACCTCGCCGCGCCGGGTCTCTTTTTCCGGCCGACTGGCGGCAAACCAACCTCCGGTGAAACGCCCCGGAGTTGGCAATTTAAATTCCTTCAGTTTGCCCGTTTTGATATCAAATCGGGCCGGGTAGGCATTTGAACATGGCACGACCAAATCATCGCCATCAACCAATAGATACCCCTGCGGGGCCAGCCCCCCGAAAGCTTCGGTGTCATGCGGATGCTGACCATAGATGTAACTTGAGCTGTCATTGAGCCAGACGACCTGTCCCGTGGCCGCATCCAAACAATAGACAAACACACCCTCCAAGGGCCATACCCCGGCAGCAAAATAGACCTTCTCTTCGTAAAGAACCGGGCCACCCCGGATCGGCCACACCGAAATGAGTTGGCCATTACCAATCAATTTCCTTTCAAGTGGCACCGCTTTTTGTTTCCAAACCAAATCACCCTGAGAAGCTCTCACACAGTAGATCCAGCCATCATCGGATCCAAAGATAACTCGACCACCACCGCCAACCGGGGCGAAACGTACCGGTCCGTCGGTATAAAACTTCCATAATTCAGCACCAGAATCGGAATCAAAGGCGGTTACACTGCCATCGAAACTGGAACTTACGAAAATTCGATTTCCAAAAGCAATCGGTTCATAACCAGCATCAAATTGGAGTCGATTGTCCCGATAGGCTGGTTCGAGCCGGGGCAATTCTCTGGACCATTTTAATTTCAAGTCCATTTTTATTTCCTGAGAAGCATGGGCGGTTCGTCCCGCATCACACCTCCACATAGGCCAATCTTCGGCTGTGGCGGGAACCGCCAAGAGCATGATCAGTGGAAACAGGTGCCTCATTTTTTTTTCGCCAAATTTCGGTTCATAACTAAAGCTACCATCCCCAAGAGCAGAAACCCCAGTCCCATATAAAGTAGGGTTTTTTTTGAAGGAGATGAATCTGCCGCCGTTGCATCGATCTTCACGGTATTACCCACCTGTATTTCCTGCCTTAGTTTGGCGGTTCCCTCAATCGCCGCCTCCCAATTCGCCGCAACAAGGAGATCCATTCCAGGGTTCTGATCCTTGACCTCGCACGAGCATGCGCCGCAAAGATAGGTGCTGTAGTTTAGAACCGTATCTAAATTTATTCCAGCACCAACCAGTGGTTCCAGCACCCGGTTTCGCCCAAAGACTGGAAAGACCATGGGGGTAATTCCCAAATCGTGGAGATCATCTTCCAGGTTGAGCAACATCTCAATAAAGATCGCCTCTGCCGGGTCATTGCGGGAGATTTCGATAATCGAGAATTCGATCTTGAGTGGAATTCCATCGCTGACTATGTCATCGGGATCGCCAGAAAACTTTGAACTGTCCACCTCTCCGGCAGTGACAACGCCTTGAGGGATTGGAATGCTTTTGTGAGCTTTGGCTACGGCCCCCTCCAGTGCGGTTCGTGCCACTTTATCTTTCTCTTCAACCCCGCTTTTTAGCAAAACCCAGATGACGGAATGTCCTAAAAGGATACGATTGACTAATTCCGTCCGACAGGGGGAATCTACCAGACGCTTCGCATTTTCACTGGTAAGCGGCCCGCTCCAAATCATTTTTCCTTCGACACCACGGTTTTTGGCCGGATAACGAAGTTCCAATCTTGAATCCCCACCACTATGGGTCGGAAACTCAATCGAAAAATTGGCGGGTAAATCCAGGTCGCTCCTGGCCTTTTGGAGGTATTCCACGGCCTCTTTCTCCAAGTTTGAAAAGGCCCCGCCGGAATCCGACGAAAAAATGCGAACGGAATAGACATCCCCAATCCAACGTTCCAGGGCATATCGGAACACCGGAACTTGACAAGCTAAACCCCATCCACCGGCCCCAGTGAACAAGACAAGCACGAAGAATGCTTTTAACTTTTTCCGCATGGCAAAGCATGGCATGGTGTCTGCCACTGAGCAAATCCTACCGGAGCGTCAACGCGTGACCTGCTGTTTCACTCAACAACCTGACTATCTGACCCTGCGAAGATCCATGGTCGGGCGAAGGGTATCTTCATGGTATTCGATTCGATGAATCCATACGCTTTGAACCAATCCCATTAGGAACATGTTAATTACCAGAAAGGTCCCACCGTAACTTACCAAGGGTAGTGGGATGCCAGTGATCGGAGTCAGCAGCACGTTCATGCCTACATTCTGGAAAATGTGGGCAAAAATCAAACCCACCACACCTACGACAATCAATCTCCCCAGCACATCCCGACTGTAAAAAGCAACAAATAAACATTGCAAGAGTAGCAACATGAAGGCCGTCAACAAGATCAGAGCCCCGCGAAAGCCCTGTTCCTCAGCAAATACTACAAAAATAAAGTCGTTTATTGCTGTGTCTGGCGTAATAAAGCCTTTGTTGTTAATCGTTTCTGGATTCTTAAACCCCTTTCCAGTCCAGCCGCCGCTGCCGATCGCCATTAAGTTATTGTGAGCGTTGTAGGCTTCGTTTTGAATGTCGACTTTGTCTCCACGCAGCATTCTGTACTGCACGGTTATCCGCTTTTTCTGGTAATCCTTCATTCCAAAGAAAAAGATGTAAGGAAAAGCAAGCGTCCCAATCAGTATGACCACAAAAATATATCGAAACGGAATGTTTCCGACCAAAATCATCACCGCTGTCACTGGCAGCCAGACAATCGCAGACCCGAAGTCCCCTTGTTTCAGTACCATTAAAAGTGGTATCAGAGCGGCCAGGCCGGTGGCAAGAAGTTTAATAAACGGGTTTTTTAGCGAAGGGTGCAATTGGCCCAGATATGCGAGAATCACCGCCATGCCGGTTATCCCACCGCAAATGGTAATTTGCGATGTCTGAATCGTAATCCCAAATACTTGAATCCAGCTTTTTGAGTTGTTTAGCTCCGCACCGAAAACTGCGGTCAATCCCAGCAAGACGATTCCAAAAATGTAAAAGGGAATCCCGAATTTTTTGACCCATTTATAATCAATTAGCGCCGTAACAAAAAACACCACAATTCCGAACGCCATGAACTGCACCTGGCTACGCCATTTCCCAATCAATTCCGCATCCTCCCTCATCCAACAGGCGCTGTAAATCGAGAGTGCTCCCACGACCATGATCGTCAGCATGTTCGCAAATAAGAGCCAGTTGGTGCCGAAAAATTTTCGGAAAAGAGGTGTCATTAATTTGGTGAAACTCCAACTGGACGGGGGCCAGCTATGGAAATAATTACGCCGTAAAATTGGCCACTGACAAGGTGTTTTGTTAGACCGAATACTTTGAGATTCCCCAACCTCTGCTGGACATGCACCGAGGTTCCCAGTAATTTATAATGGGCTTAGTCGGGGAGGGACTTCCAACTTTACAAGATCAATGGAAGACAAATTTGGACATCACATCAGCTATCTTCGTATATCGATCACGGATCGGTGCAATGAACGTTGCCTTTATTGCCTTCCACAGGAGGATCAAGAGTGGCTGCCCCGCGAAGAGGTGTTGACCTATGAAGAACTGTTCCGCGTTGCCAGAATTGGCGCTGAACTTGGTATCAACAAAGTGCGGATTACTGGAGGAGAGCCGTTAACGCGGCGCAATGTGCTTTCCTTTATTAATGAATTGTGTCAGATACCCGGAATAACAGATGTGGGCATTTCCACTAACGGAACCCTTTTGACCAAACAAGCTTACCCAGACTCGGAGGAATCCATGGCCGCAGCTTTGAAAAAAGCGGGTGTCCAAACCGTTAATATCTCCCTCGACACCCTAGATAAAGCCACTTATCAGGCCGCCACAGGTCGGGACTATCTTGATAGGGCTCACGCTGGAATCGATGCCGTCGTCGCAGAAGGGTTTCGATCAATTAAGCTGAATACCGTGCTGATGCGCCACCGCAATGAACACGAACTCTGGGATCTCGTGGATTTCGCTCGGAAAAAAGGTGCATTGATTCGCTTCATCGAACTTATGCCGGTTAGTTCCACCGAGGTTCTTTCCGATGACAATTTTCTATCTACTGGAGAGGCGAAAAAGCTTATTGAGTTCCGTTTTGGAGCTTTAACTCCTCTGCCCGAGTATAAAACCAACGGACCGGCGAGTTATTTTAGAATCGAACAAAACGGCCAAATCATCGGCTTTATTGGTGCAATGACCAACTTTCATTTTTGTGAAACTTGCAACAAACTCAGGCTCACATGTGAAGGAAAACTTCGCCCCTGTCTTGGCAGCCATTTGGAATTCGACATGAAGGAAGTGCTTCGCAATCCGGAAATGACGGACCATGACATCAAGGCCTTTTTTTCGAAGGTGGTCGCCCGGAAACCGCAACAACATGACTTTCGTGAGAACTATGTGCCGGGCCGTAGGATGATTGCAATCGGAGGTTGAGTTTTTCGTATTTACATTGTAAATAATTGTCTGATATTCGGTTCAAATGAAATCGAATAAAACGGGCGTCTTTGTTGCGCTGTTGCTCCTTTGGTTTGCTGGGCTGGTCTTTTTTGGAACCAAACTCACCCTGGTGTTTTTTGATCGAAGAAGTGACCAGAATACGATGATGAATCTTTACGATTCCATCACCACTTATCACGCTGAAAACAAGAGATATCCAGGCCTGGCCGATCATCAAGCAAATGACATTGACCTCCAATCGGATTATTCTTTAATGGTCCTCCTGTGTCCCCCGCCAGAAAAAGAATCCCAAAAAGCAAGTCCTACGAAGTCCTCATTTTTCGCAGGAAAGCCCGCAGTTAAAGATCCGAAAACTGGAGAATGGCAGGGTGGTCTACAACTTGATGCCCCCGAAACCGGAGGACTTTTCGACAAACGCGGTAACCCATTCCGAATCCGGCTGGATGGCTCTGGTGACGGAATGGTTTATTCCCCACTCAACAATCAGCACCTGCCAGCGCCCCTCCTCATTTGGTCAGCAGGTAGAGACGGAAAATTCGAGACATGGGCGGACAACGCCCGGTCGTGGAAATAAGAAAATATCGGCTATCGAATTTTGATGCCTTTAAGCCTCGCTCTAGCTTAGCTACCCGGCTGTAACCTGGGTTCGATAAATTTTCCGGGATTCAAAATTCCGTTTGGATCGAGAGTGGCTTTGAGTCGACTGTGAACGTCAAAGGAAACCGGAGAAACGGCATCTTTGAACCATCGTTTTTTTGCGATTCCTACGCCATGTTCGCCCGTGATTTGCCCATCATTGGCAATGATCCAACGAAACAGCAAATCGAGAGCAGCATCAGCTTGGGCGCGGTTTTCGGCGTTTGTATCATAGTCCGCCACCATCAAATTGGTGTGGATGTTGCCGTCTCCAGCATGGCCGAAACAGGCCACCGCGATGCCGGTTTGTTCTTGAAGATCATGGGCGAAATCAACCAAATCCACTAGTTTCGAACGAGGAACCACAATGTCTTCATTCAACTTGATCAGCCCGGTCGCCCGGAGGGAGTAGGAAAACTCGCGACGAAGCTTCCAAATTGCTTCACACGCTTCATCACTGCGGGCTTCGTCAACATTGAGGGCACCGGTTGATATGATTAACTCACGCAGAGCGACGAGTTCGCCTTCCAGCGAGTTCTTTCTGCCATCGAGTTCCACGATCAGGTGGGCGTCGCCTTCTGGCAGGTTTTCTTTTCCCAGATAATCACGGGCCGCCTGGAGGGTGAATGCATCGGAAATCTCCAGTGCTGATGGCTGCCATCGGGAGTTGAGAATCGTTTCCACGGCCCGAGCTGCATCAGAAAACGTTAAATAAGTGGCCGATAGCATCATCCGGGTTTCTGGAAGTGGGATGATTCGCAGAGTGGCTTTGACCACAACTCCAAGCAGTCCTTCGGACCCTACAAACATGCCAATTAGATCGAGACCAGTTTTGTTTTTGTGGCAGCGCCCTCCAGTTACGAGGATTTCGCCATCGGGCAGGACAACTTCCAAACCAAGTACATAATGGCGGGTCACCCCATACTTGAGACAGCGTGGCCCTCCCGCATTGGTTGCAATTGTTCCTCCCACGGAGCACTCTTTCAAGCTGGCAGGATCGGGCGGATAATACCAACCTTTCTCGCCAACTGCAGTTACGAGGTCATTTAGGATCACTCCCGGCTCGATTGTCGCTACCCCATCCCGTGGATTGATTTCCAGGATCCGGTTCATTTTTGCGACCGAGAGTAAAATCCCCCCCTGTACCGGGACACAACCGCCAACATAGCCAACCCCCGCCCCCCGAGTTGTTACAGGGATTTTGCGTTCATTCGCAAAGCGAAGTGTCTTCTGGACGTCTTGAGTCGACTCAGCTTGGACAACGGCATCAGGCATTGCCATGGCATGCCAGCGGTCCGTTCCGAACTCCTCGCAGACCTCTTTTTGGGTCGAGATGATTCGGGGATCGAGAATCTTTGCAAGGTCGCTTACCCACTCGGGAATTTTAGCGTTGTGATCAATAGCCATAACTTAGGTACAAAGATGATCGCACCCACTGAAAAAGCCGCAAGGGCGATCATTAAGACTGCACCTGCCGAAGCGTCTTTCGCTTTTTCGATCAAAGGGTGCCGATCAGGATGAGTGGCATCTGCGAGGACTTCAAGTGCGGAGTTAAATGTCTCAGCAGACAGCACCCCGCCCATGCAAAGAATGATTGCCATCCATTCGTGCAGCTCGATTTTTAAGGCAAATCCCAGAGCTGTGACCAGCGTCGCCACAACGAAATGAACTCTGAAATTGGGTTCACTCCGCCAAACATAAAAAATGCCTTTGCCTGCGAAGATGAAACTTTTCAGTAATTTGGATACTGAGAATTTGCGGCGACTGGCCATTCGAATTTCTTGTCCCCATTTCCCAGTTTTCTCGACTGGTTTCGATTTTACTGCGGGATTTCGTTCAAGGTGTAGTAGGCTTCTGCATGGAGAAGTTTATTGCCAGTCAGGTTTTTAAGTCCTGCCGCTTTCAACGCATGGACATGGCCTTTGGTCATTGGTTCAATCTTTAAAACGAGACTCTTGCCATCGTTGCTGACAGAGCTGAGCGTAACCTTTGGCGTGAGTTTGTCGACTTCCGGGCTGCCATATTTTTTGCCATAATCGTAGGTGAAAGCCTCCATCGTGAATGACTCGGAGCGGGCAGATTCCTGGTCGACTGGTTCGGTAAAAGTCAATTCAAATCCGTCTTTCCGAGATCGCATTTCGTGGATTTCAAATGGCACTTTGCCGGTCCAGTTGACACGCTCGAAACTGTGGTCTTTTCCACCTTTGGCACCCCAGCCTCGGTTTGATCCGCCAGTAAACATTATGCCATCTGCGGTAAGGTGGAGCCCGATATTTCCGCTGTTGAATCCCTCAAGGAAGGGGAAAATTGCCCCCTGGTAAATGCCATTGACCTGTTCTAAAAAGACTCGATGAACTTTGGATTGGGTCTGCTCGCCCACAAACGTTTGACCTGCAAACGGTCCGAACTTTCCTCCGCTAAGGTCAGGTTCGATTCCAGTTGGAGAGTTGCCAACCCGCTGGTGGGGCAGGATCACTGCCGGGGGTATAAAGGTGGAGATTTTCTCGCGGGCGGCCACGATCCGGTCGTCGATTTCATAGTTTGGATGGGGCGGTTGGTCGCCAATGGTACCTTTGGCATATTCGAACCAGATATTGCCGTTTGGATTGCCTTGAAAGGAACCGGGTTTCACCCATTTTAAAGAACTCGATCCATTCCAAGCCCCCTGATTATCAGTATAAAAAACATCACCTTTTGCGTTAAAACCGATACCACCGGGCGAGCGAACCCCACAGGCGGTGGGAGTCATGGTTCCGTTTTCGTTGACCCGGAGAACCCAGCCGCGGTATAAAGAATTGGCGGTGAATGAGCCAGTCAGGCAAAGAACACACCAAATATTGCCATCCTTGTCAAAACGGGAGCCGAAGGTGTATTCGTGATAGTCACCATTAACTCCCCAGTCATCGCACACGGTTTCAAAAACGTCTGCCCGTCCATCCCCGTCTTCGTCCCTCAGGCGAGTTACCTCGGGGCGCTGAACAGCGTAGAGCCAGCCGTCTTTATAAGCCAGTCCGAGAGGCTCGTGGAGAAACTCTGCGAATACTTTCCAAATTGCTGGTTTTTCAGGATGAGTAAAGGCGTTGTCCACAGTCCAGATCTGACCGCGTCGGGTACAGACTGCCACTTTTCCATCCGGCATCAAGGCGATACCGCCAGCTTCGATGGAATGACCTTCAGGCGGGGCAAAAGCAGTGATGGTGTAGTAATCTGATTCCCGGGGCGCTTCGGCGAATACTGGGAGTGACGTCTGGAATAGAATCAATGCGACTAAGGTGGATAGGGAAAAAGATGCGTTCATTTTCATTTAACAGGGTACAATGACTGACTCAACAGGGTACAGTCCGGTTGGTTTTAGATTCTCGGGGAATTCCAGAGGTAGGTGATTTTGATTTCGCTGTCTCCTGAGATCAGAGCCAGCACTTCATTTTTGCCTTCCGATTTTCGAAATGTAGGGTCAACTCCTTCAATCAGGATCTTCATGGGGCCAATTGGGATCCATTCCGAATCCTTGCTTTTTACTCCAGGTGATAGATTGGAAATTAGGAGGTAGGTGTTTTCACCTGCACTGCCTTTGGTGATCAAAGTGCGGATCAGGGCGTCACTTCCTTTCACACTTCCCGGGGCAAAGGTATCGGTAATTTCCATTTTTTGATACTGGTAGCGAAAGGTGGGAAAGCGCTTTTTGTCCAGTCGGTAGCCGCGAAATTGATAGTCTGGGTGATTGATGTTAAAGGTCATTTCTTTTTGGGAGTCTGCCTTATCCCGCTCGTATTTAATTTTTGCCTCGGAGAAGGGGACCCATGGTTCCTCGAGACTTTCCAACACTTGAAAAGGCAGACCGTGGGCGGATTTTACCTGCTGTTCGCCGAGGGGAGTGCTCCCCGATCCTCGCCCATTCCAATGGCGGGAAGTGTCCATAAATTCACCACGCCACATGTAGGCCAGATTGAGGACATCAGCATCCCAAACGAGATTTATACCATCAGGATAACCAACCCCGATGGCACGAGGTTTCGCATTCGGAAGAAATGCGCGGTGTACGATGGCTTCACCGTTTTCCGGTTTAAGAATAATGGGAGGATAGGAATTACCCGAGCGGCTATTTTTGATGGACAGTTTCGAAAGAGAGATTTCGCCGAGGGTTTTGGTTTTGACCATGAGTCCAAGTTCCTCTCCGCCGCCAGCTTCGAAGTAAAGAACTTTGAAAGTGTGCTCTCCGGCCTCGAGCTTTTCCTTACCAGTTTTAACGGAGCCGGGGTGGATGCCGTCATGCAGGACGACGTTTTCACCATCAATAATCAGTGCAGAACCGTCGTCGGAATGGAGAGAGAATTCGTATTCGTCGGTGTATTTGATTTTGAGATTGCCCTCGAAGACAATCCCAAAATTGTCTTTTAAATTCTTTGCCACATTGAGGGTCAGAATTCCGTCTTTGATCTCCCCGCGTTGGACAGGTTCCATGGTGGAAAAGTCGGGTAATTTTTCCCATTTGCCCTCGTAAACGGAGTACTTTACATCGAAAAATAGTGGGCCTGCTTCGATCTGAGCAGCGATCTGTTCCAATTCCACGCGTTTCCAGGGGGTCGATTGATATTTGTATTTTCCACGCCAATTTTTGACATCGTTTGGTTTGATTTTTTCTTTGGGACCTCCGAATTCGCTTCTCACATAGGCCGCTACAGCCGCAATTTGTTCGTCGTTAAGAGCTGCTTCCAACGCAACCATCTGCTGAAGATATTTTTTGTCTTCTTTCTGAATGCCCTTGAGGATCGCGGCAATCAGGGGTTCAGGGCTGGCGGATTTGGTAAAGGCCGATTCATACAGATTAGGGGCCATCACAATGTCTCCTGCCTTGGCTCCTTTGCCATCAGCGCCATGGCAGAGGGAACAGGCCGTAAAGGTCTGTTTTCCCAGTTCTAGATTTTGGTCCTTTTGGGCGTGCGCGATTGCTCCCAAAAAAACAAATGCGGCAGAGATCGCGGCTGCGATGGATTTTTTCATAGTCCGGTGATGATACCGGAAAAGGCGAACTCTAAAAGGGCGATTTCGCGGAAATCTTTCTCAAAAGAGAGGATTTTCTTATTTGCGGCAATTTGTTATTGTTCTAACTATTATTTGTGGTATTTTTATAAATGGTTCGAAAATCCGGATTTGGCGTCTCGAAAATTGCTGTTGTTATCGCGTCCATGCTTTTTGGAGCTGGAGGCTACACGGGTGTTCAATTTATCAATTCGTTTTCCACCCCTGATTTGGCAGTTCGGAGCAAGGTGGGAGAGATTGAGTTGACTGAAGCGATTTTTGATGGCGAATTCCAGTTCTATGGCTTCACGGAAAAACCGATGGATCTTGGATTTGATTCGAGTGGTGGGATATATTTTCTCAGTAAAATAGGAAGAATTGTAAAAAGTATCATCGATTCGGAAAAGAATCGGGTCTTGATTCCTTATCTCGACATTCAAACTGAAAATTTTCTGAAACCTTCTGGGTGCGAGGTGATGGCATTTCATCCAGATTTCTCGGTCGAACAATCGCATGGCTACGGTAAATTTTACGTGGTGGTGTCAGAGAAAAAGGGGAGTGGCAAATTGTTTGAAAACGTGATTGGCGAAACTCACCAGGAAGTGCTTTATGAATTCTGTTCCCGTGACCATCGGGCGAATCGGTTTGAAGGAACATCCCGCGAGTTGTTCCGTCTCGGCGGGATGGATGGGGTAAAAAGAAGGGTTATCACTGAGTTAACTTTTGACCCGCATGGGCTTTTGTATGTGGGGGTGGCGGATTTGATCGATCCAAAAAGAAGTCTGGCATCTGAGTTGGGTTCAATTTATGGGAAGGTATTGCGGATCGATCCACTTTTCGAAAAGGAGGGAGCCCCTTACCGGATACCTGACGACAATCCATTTTTTTTTGTGAAAAGTAGCCTGCCTGAACTGTGGTCCTTTGGTTTGCGTAATCCCCACAGTGTGTCATTTGATCCGTTTAGGGATTGGGTTTGTGTCAGCGATTCTGGACTTGATATGCTGGAGGAAATTAATATCAGCTGGGAAGGGGCGGAATTTTTCGGTTGGAATCTCTCGGAGGGCTCTTATTTTTACCCACCTGTTGCGGGTGATTTGGTCAGTGAGGGCATTGTGTGTCCGCAGGTAGAATATGCCCGAGGACATGAAGTTGGGAGAAATGTGGGTGGGATTATTTACCGTGGAGAAAGGTTTCCATCACTTGACGGACGAGCGGTGTTTATGGACGAAAACGGCCATTTGATCACGGCGGAAATTGAACCCAAAAAGCGGGTCACGCAGTTGGCGATTCTCAAGGCAGGAGGCGATCTGCTGGGTGGGGTCCGAAGCCTGAAAGCCGGGCCTGATGGAGAAATGTTTGTTCTGTGCGAAGACGGTAAGATATTCGAACTGGGGAAAGCCCACCAAACGCAGGCTCATCAATACTCTCATTTTGCCATGTTATCTTCAAATTTGCAGTAGGCACCCGCGTTTACGGGTTTTCCTTCGATCAAAAATTGCGGAATAGTGAGGGAAGCCTGCTCGAACCAATGGCCGCATAAAATCGTGATTTTCAGATTGCCCCAGATGGCATTCCCCATCAAGATGCGAACTATGATTAAATTAATTCCCTACCTGTTCATTGCCATCTTTCATCTTTCCTCCGGAATTGCTGATGATACCAAGGTCCTCAAACTTCCCGGAGGAGATGGGCCGGGAAAAGGAAAGAAGGTAGTTCTTATCGCCGGAGATGAGGAGTATCGGTCGGAAGAGTCCATGCCGATGCTTGGAAAGATCCTCAGTCAGCATCATGGATTTGACTGTGTGGTGATTTTTTCATGGGACAAAGAAGGGAAATACATTGACCCGAACAATCAAAAGGGATTGTTGGGTTTAAGCGAATTGCAGGGAGCCAGTCTAATGATCATTGGAACCCGATTCCGCCAGCTTGATGAGGTGCAAGCAAAATTTATGGTGGACTATTTGAACTCTGGCAACCCTGTGATTGGGATTCGCACGGCAACCCATGCATTTTCAGGAAGTGGTAAATTTGGCAACATCGGTTATGGGCAATGGGGCCGCCAGATTCTCGGCGAACAATGGAT
>JBGSJM010000248.1:0-4895 GCA_041742015.1 Verrucomicrobiales bacterium
GACGGTAAAAATCCAGTTTATCGAGGCCGCCACTGGTCAGTGCGGCCTCGATGACCAGTTCAGCCACTTCGCTGCCTCTGGTAAAAATATAAGATTCGTCTGGTTCGCCGCCACGTTTTCCTTCCCGTCGCAGAGTGGCGGATCCTTCGGTTTGGAAGAAAATCTTATTCCGCCGACAGTAGAGTTCGATCATTCGCCCGATGTTGCTCTTAATGTGCTCGTGTTTTCGGGATGGAGACATGATTTCGAGCTGATTTTCACAAAATTTCAAGCGCACACTGCGAGATTCTCCCAGAATTTCATCAATTTGGAGATAGGCCGACCAACTGACATCATGGAGCACAATCCGCTGTTCTTCGAGCAACTGCATGAGTGAAATTACGTGCGAAAGGCAGGGAGTCAAACGTGCTGCGGGGAGTGGCAAAGCGTGGCAGTATTAATTGCCTAGTGCTGCCAATTTTTCACGGATCATTTTTGACTGATCGTCATCTAGAATCTGCCAACAAGCCAGACCATTTCCCACCAGATTCCATTCTTTGAATTCCCAAACAATTTTTTTGTCACGGGTCACCTCAATAATCTGTGGGTTTTTCTCGCCAGCATGGCAATTGCCGAGGGCAAAATTTCCATTGGGCAACTCCTGCACGGTCGCCATCCAGGCGAGTGTGACCTGGCTGTCGGGGATTGTTTTGGTAACATCCCAGACCACTTGTTTATCAGGTGTGACTTCGATCACGCTGTTACCACTGCCGGTACCGATCAGGGTGTTGCCATTCGCCAGGCGGACCGCCCCGTAAACGCGGGTGTTGGTTGTGTATTCCCACACGATTTGGCCTGCTTGATCGTACTCGGTGACCACACCGGGGTTTTCGGCACAAACCAGATAGTTGCCGTTTTTCAGAATTCGCATCAGGCGAGTGCCCTTCCTTCCTTCTTTTCCAAGTGGAATCTCACGGGTGATCTTTTTGTCGCGATCAACGTGGATAATTCGCCCCACACCGCTTTCAACGATCACGGTGTCCCCGTTTTCGTGGCGATCAAAGGCGTGGACATCCACTTTTTTACCAGTATTCCCATTTTCGACGAGGCTGTCGTATTCCCAGACCACTTCTTTTCCCAGAGTTATTTCCTGGATTTTGGTCCAGGTATCGTGGAAAAGAATGTTTCCATTGGCGAGGAGATGGACATCGTGATGGCCGGCATGTCCTTTTGCGGGACCTGCGGTATCGAGTTTCCAGAGGACTTCACCACTGGCATCACAAATCGCAAGGACATTTTTCCCGTAGGAAGCTGAAACGAGGATGAGTCGATTATCCTCTGCCTGGGCCGCAATAAGGGAAATGGTCACGGACAGGAGGTAGAGGCAATGGCGCTTCATGATTGGAAGAGTGTTTGATTAGTCTACGATTTTTTGGACCCAAATATTTCTGAACCGCACTGGGTTTCCATGATCCTGCATTTTCAGCGGGCCCGTTTCACCATGCTTTTGGTATTCTGAAATCGAATGAGGACCATTCCATCCGGTTCCTCCACTTAGCTCAACATTATCCTGAATCACCCAACCATTGTGAACGACATGAAATTTGGCTTTGCGGGTTACCTTTCCGTTTTCGTCAAAAACGGGCCGATGAAAGATAATATCATAGGTCTGCCATTCGCCAGGTTTGCGGGAGGCATTGACTAATGGTTTGGAGCGTCCGTAGAGAGCGCCGCACTGGCCGTCTGGATAAGTGGTGTTTTCGTAGGAATCGAGCACCTGAATTTCGTATTGTCCCATCAGAAAGACGCCGCTGTTGCCGCGCCCCTGCCCACTGCCTTCAGGGACCGAAGGGGTGGCAAACTCGATATGAAGTTTGCAGGAGCCGAAAGAGTCATTAGTTTGGGCATATCCGCCACCTTTGACGGACTCAAGCGCTCCATCAACAAGTTTCCACTTGGTCGGTTGCCCGTTTCCAGAAGTCCAGTTTTTCAAAGACTCTTCGGACCCATCAAAAAGCACGATGGCACCGGCTGGAGCCTTTGCAGATTCTGAATCGTATGGCTTCGGCTCCACGACTGGCGGGAAAGGCTGCTTGGATGGGTCGGTTTCATGGACCTTAATCCCGTCGATAAACATATATTCGACTTTTTTCCCATTTTCCTCGCGGGTTTCTTTGGTGATAATCGGCTCCCCAGCGAGAGAAGCCACCATGGATGCCAATAATGTGAGGAACGCTAAATTGATATGATTTTTCATTGCGAATTTTGTTTTAAAATAGCCAATCATCTTAAATCAGTCCAAAAACCCGATCCATTTGTGCTGAAATTTCGGCAAGCTGTTCTGGGCCTCCTCCGCTGACCTCTGCGGCACACCATCCATGGAAATTTATCTCGGTCAGGGATTTGCGTACATCGGCAAAGTCCAGATCGCCCACACCGATCTCGGTGAATTTATTTTCGGCTCTGGAAAAACCTTTGACATCAAGTTTGATGATCCGTTTGTTCAACTGCCGAATCCAATCTCCCATGGAGCCGTATTTCCAGTGATTTCCTATATCGAACTGCATTCCCACAAAAGGTGAATTAAAGGCGTCGACATATTTGACAAATTTGTCAGCGGTCTGTTTTTCGTCCCCTTCGTGGTCGTAACAGAATTTGTTCCAAACGTTTTCGATGGCGATCGGTACGCCCAACTCCGCTGCCAGCGGCACTGCTTTCATGATGTTGGTTATCGATCTTTCCCAAATTTCATTTTCCGATCCGTCATTACCATGTCCGACAACCAGTAACACAGTACTGCCCCCAATCGCTTTGGTTTCACGAAGTGCATTCTGGAGGATGGACAGGGCTTGGGCGCGAACTTCTGGATCAGCGTCCGTATGTTTGATTTTCCAGTGATCCGCACAGACCGAGCCGTCCACGGGAAGTCCCGCTTCGTCAATGGCCCGTTTGACTTCATCTACCTTATTTCCAGGACAGTTCAGCTCGATAGCCCCGAAGCCTGCAGCCTTGGCAGCTTTAAATCGATCTGTCAGAGTGGCGTCTTTTCCCAGGGAAACCATCCCGATCTTTAAAGTTTTATAGAGTTTTCCCTTCAGAGCAAAATCAGTTCCGGCATCAGCCGCATGGGAAAGGAGAGCTGGTGCTGCAGCCAGTGTGGCGGCAGAGGTTTGGATAAATCGACGGCGTGAAAAATTTGTGGAATTGGGACTCATGGAGATAATCTGCCCTAGAATGCCAATTTATGTCCAGAATTGAGTTGGGCGCAAATCCGGGGAGATCAACGCTTGGTTATCCAGACTATTTTTTTGGTCAAATCGTCGCGGGTGCTTTCAGGCCATCGCTCGCTCGCGGGCCATCCCAGATAGAAAAGCCCCAGGCACTTGTCTCTCTCGTCCTCCAGACCGAGAAATTTCCTCATTTCATTAGTGTAAACGAGCGGTGGAGTCGACCAATAAGCCGCCATTCCGAGGGCTGATGCGGTCAAGTGCATGTTATGTACCGAGCAGGCCACCGCCTCGATTTCTTCGATCTCAGGGATCTTCTCGATTTTCTGGCGTGACATCCCGATTGCGATCACAATTTGAGCCATGAGCGGATGCGTGCCCAGCTTTTCGAGTTTTGCCTGCTGGATTTCTGTCGGCGGGGTTATTTTTTGGTAAAGCATCTGCATAAAATCAGCGAGGCGCTGGCGCCCATCATCGGCAAACACAAAAAAACGCCAGGGTTGCGTCATCCCGTGGGTGGGAGCCCAATTAGCGTTTTCGAGAATGGCGGCGAGATGCTCCATCTCGATCCGCTTTTCGGACATATCCTGTGGTTTGATTGATCGTCGCTTGCGGATTAGGGCATTGGCCGCCGCAAGGCGAAGGGACATGGGGTCGAGTTTCGGTAAATCGGACATCGCGCTTGGTTTCAGAACTGGATTATTTAAGGAAGAAACCGGGGTTCGTTCTTGACCCTCCGGTTGACACTCTTATAGTGCCGCTGATTCGAAATTCAACAAACCAAAACAATCATTCTAACATGGCACTTTCTGTAGGCACTAAAGCACCTGATTTTGAACTAACAACAATAGGGGCATCTGGTCCGGAATTAGTTAAATTGAGCAGCCAGATCGGTGGCGGAAACATAGTTCTCCTTTTCGTCCCCATGGCATTCACCGGTAAATGCACCGAGGAATTCTGCGCGGTGACCAATGAATTGTCCGAATACGAAGGGCTTAATGCCAAGGTTTTTGGCATCAGTGGCGATAATCCGTTTGCCCAACAGAACTGGAAAGAGAAAGAAGGCATCAAGCTTACCCTTCTTTCTGACTACGAACACACCGTGGCCAAGGCGTATGACGTGTCCTACGATTCCTTTCTTCCAGCTAAAAACCTGAACATGGGAGGTGTCCCCAAGCGTTCCGCGTTTGTGATCGACGGGAAAGGCATCATTCAATACGCTGAAAGCAGCGATAATCCAGGGCAATTGCCTGATTTCGCCGCTATTAAGGCGAAACTCACCGTACTTAAGTAACCCGCAGAGGTTCGAATTTTCCTTTTGCAAAAAACCTGGGGCGAAAGCTTCCAGGTTTTTCGCGTTCGAGGGATCTGCATTGCTCTGGGAAAGGGCTCATGCAACAGGGGTTAATGGGAGATGTAACAGGGGACAATGGCATCAAAAAACCCGGACTCTTTCGCCAATAAAGTTTTAGCTGTTTAGGGCAGGAGGGAGTTCCGGTAATTTAAATCGACATGAATTTGTTTTTCATTTAGAAATAAAAAAAAATGAAAAAAGCATTTGTGCGAACCCGAATTCTATTTTAAGATTCCTGCCCGCACAAAAGAGTGCGCCACTCAAAACTGAGATGTATTTCAGTAGTGAGATTGATCTTTTAGAGAAAACAGGCCGAATTTGGCAAGCGAGTTTTG
>JBGSJM010000249.1:0-29418 GCA_041742015.1 Verrucomicrobiales bacterium
TCCGGCGTGGGACGCATTCGCAAAAGCGGTGCTGACTATCTTGCCTGGGCGTTGCTCGACACTGTGGTGGACCACTATTTTAATGTCATTGACGGTGTGGACGAGGCGATCGCTGACTTTGAGGATCGTTTTCAAGAGGATCCAAATAGTGTGGGTGTATCCGAACTCTATTCGCTGAAAAAGGAAGCATCAGCGCTTTATCGACTGGTGCGGCCGATCCGAGAAATTGCCACTGTGTTACACCGGTCCGATTCCGATTTGATTTCGGAGTCAACGGTGCCTTTTTTTCGTGACCTCTATGATCACTCCGTGCATGTGCTGGAACAAACTGAGGATCTGCGGGAAAACGCCGCCATTCTCCGGGATTTTTACCTTTCTCATGCCAGCAACCGAATGAATCAGATCATGAAGGTGTTGACCTGCTTTTCCACCATCTTTCTGCCCCTGACCTTTTTGGTGGGGGTGTATGGGATGAATTTCGAACAAATGCCGGAGCTTTCGCAAGCTTGGGGATACCCGGCGGTGTGGGCGGTGTGCGGATTGACTGCAGTGGGTATGTTCTGGTTTTTCCGGTCCAGGGATTGGATTTAAGGTGACGAAATGCAGGCTGGCCTTCCTTACTGGAATTTTAAGAATTCGAAATCCCAATCAGCTTTCGAAAGATCAATGAAGGAAGTGTCGAAATTTCGTAAAGATCATGGCAGCTCCCCGTTCATTGGCTGCAGCAATGACCTCTTCGTCGCGGAGTGAGCCGCCTGGCTGGATCACAGCGGTGGCACCAGCTTCGATGGCGCTGATTAGACCATCGGCAAAGGGGAAAAGGGCATCGCTGGCGACAACGCTTCCTTTCAGGCTCAAACCGGCCTGTTCCGCTTTCCAGATGGCGAGGCGGCATGAATCAACCCGGGCCATCTGCCCGGCACCAACTCCCAGAGTGCGATCTTTGCCTGTGAAGACGATGGCGTTTGATTTGACGTTTTTCACGACCCGCCAGGCAAAGCGGAGAGCCTCGATCTCATCAATGGTGGGTGGGCGTTCGGTTACGACTTTTTCTTCTATTTTATCGAGGCCGAGAGCCTTGCTGTCGCGGTCCATCACGATGAGTCCACCGGGAGCAGAAGTGATCACTGGTGATTTCAAATTTTCTTTGAACCCGTCAAGCATCTGCATGAGGCGCAGATTCTTTTTCTTTTGGAGGATGGCACGAGCTTCTGTTTCAAATTCAGGAGCGATGATCACATCGGTAAAAATCTCGGATATGACCCTGGCCAGTCCGGCATCAAGCGGACGGTTACAGATGATGACGCCGCCAAATGGAGCCTGGCGATCAGTCTCGAAGGCTTTTTCCCAGGCGAGTCTAAGGTCGTTGTCATCTACCCCGACGCCACAGGGGTTGGTATGTTTTAGGATTGCGACGGCGGGGCGGCGGAATTCGAGGATGAGTTCAGCAGCAGCGGCGATATCGATAATATTCGTGTAGGAAAGGCCCTTGCCCTGGAGTTGTTTAAAACAATTGTCGAAATTGCCGTAGAGCGAGGCCTTTTGATGCGGATTTTCACCATAGCGCAACTCCTGGCAGAGTGGTAGGGATATGGAAAAGGAGGAGCCTTCGGTTTCCTGCGCGCCATTCAAAAAGTGGGAGATGGCCGCATCGTAGGCAGCGGTGCGCTGGAAGACTTTGATGGCAAGCCTCTCACGGGTCTTTAAAGTGGTGCCACCAGCATGTTCTTTCATCTCGGCAAGAACGGTGGGGTAATCAGCCGGGTCGACAACAACGGTGACCGCCTCCCGGTTTTTGGCCGCAGAGCGCAGCATGCTGGGCCCCCCGATATCGATCTGTTCGATTGCTTCAGAAATCGTGACTCCCTCTTTGGCGACGGTCTCTTCAAAGGGATAGAGATTGACAATGACCAGATCGATTTTTTTGATGTCGTTTTCCAAGGCCTGGGCGACGTGCTCTTTGGAATCTCGGCGATGAAGTAGCCCCCCATGGATTTTTGGGTGCAGTGTTTTGACCCGACCGTCAAAGAGTCCCGGGAAGCCGGTAAAATCTCCCACCTCGATGACAGGGATCCCCAAACTAGCGATAAATTTGGCGGTTCCTCCGGTGGAGAGTATTTCAACTCCGCATTCATGAAGGCCTCGGACAAATTCATCGAGTCCTTTTTTGTCGGAAACTGAAATCAGGGCACGGTCGATTTTCATAAAAAGTTCTAAGTCGAAGCCCTAAGCTTCGTGTAAGTGGCTGGCAAGATGAATTTCTCTTTTCCAAAGAATCTTTGAATATTCATCACTGTCGTTCGTTTTTATCCAGGGGAACACGAACCCAGTTCCGTTAAAGTAAAATTTTAAAAACTTTATTGAAAATTGGTATGTTTAGCTTAGATTTTTGCAAACATGAGAAACAAACTTAGAAATATTAGGAAACAGAGCGGAAGGTTAGGATTATGTGCCATTTTGGCTACCTTAACCATCTCTTGTTCAAGCAAAAACAAAACGGCAAGCGCTAGCAACCCGTATACAAGCAACCAATACTATTCGACTGGCAACTCCTCTAGCACGGCTTCATCCAGTGGAACGGGCTCAGCATCGTATCCGAGTTACGATGACAGTAAGACATACACATCTCCCGTCACGCCGCCTGAAAGCTCTAATTATCCTGGATACACGGGAATCGCCACCACTCCCTACCCAAGTTACACAGGTGGCTCGACCCCGGTTCCAGCACCTGCATCCAACACGATCCCTTCAATCAGTGATTGGAATACCGGAGGCGGAAACACGGGAGGCGGCTCTTCTCACACGGTTGCCAAAGGTGAGAATCTATACAGGATCAGTCTTAAGTATGGGACCACGGTTGGAGCTCTCCAGAGCGCTAATGGTCTGAGTTCCGACACGATTCATCCCGGCCAGGTTTTGCGGATTCCGTAGCCTTTGATCGTATTTTTTCTTCATAATTAAAAGGTATTGAGCCCCACTGCTTGCGCAGTGGGGCTTTTCTTTTGGAAATATTGGAGCAAGGTGGACTTGGTTTCCTGCAACCCACATTTTATGCCAATTCTTTTGATTCTTTTTGCTGTAACGCTCGGTATCACCATGTGGGGTCGGAAGAAGTTTCGACGAATCTATGAAGAAGAGCAGAAAAACACAATTAGTTCGGGCATTACAGGGGGCGAGTTGGCGCGGAAGATTATTGAATCCAAAGGGATTTCGGGTGTAAGGATCGTAAAAGGGAGGGGGATTCTCAGCGACTTTTATAATCCGGCGACCCGAGTTTTGTCTTTGTCACCACAACACTATTCTGGCTCCAGTTATTCGGGGCTCGGAGTGGCTGCGCATGAAGCAGGCCATGTGATTCAGCATGTTGAGGGCCATAGACCTTTGCTTTGGAGGGTTTCAGCAGTGAAAACTACTGTGTTCTTGAGCCTGCCCTTGATTGTCCTGGGACTATTTTCTTTGGTAATTCCCGGGGTGCGGAACGCTGGAATTGGTTTCTTGACGATGGGATGGTCGCTCGTCACTTTGGCCAATCTGTTCACCCTTCCGACTGAGATGGATGCTTCGGAAAGGGCTAAGAAGCGGCTTCGGGAAATGAAAGTTTTTAAAAATATTGATGAGCGAATCGGAATCGAAAGGGTAATGGATGCGGCCAGTGCGAATTATATTGATGGTATATTTACAGCTCTTTCATGGGTTCGGGTTGTCCTCCCAAATCTGTTCAAGTATTGGAGGTGAACGGTAATGCTACTCGTGTGAATGGTAGAATTGCCTAGGATTCGCGCGCCTGGTTCTTGGGGCTTCGATCATTTACGGGCTGCAAAAATCATCATTTCCCGGTTTTGCGCTGTGTGCAACACTGCTCTATTTGGGAATCCAGCTAATTCTTGGGGGGATGAATCGATTTTACCTGAAAAGGGAAGAGGATCCACCAACTCGTGCACTGCGACGCATCCGGCAGTTCGCAGAGGTTCATCCTAACTGGCATCTCCGAATCTATGAGACCCCTGCTGGTTGCCGGGTGTTGGTGATGCATGCTATTTTTGATCCCGATTCTGCCCAGGTGTCGGGCCAGTGAAAGCGGAACGACTGCACGAAGGGCAAAGTTGGGTTAAGGACTACGAAGAAAAGGCGGCTGAGTTCGCCTCATGCCGATTGATCGAATCACTGGGTTCTGGTCGAATACATTCAGATGCAGAAGGCGTGCGCCATTTGCACGATGCGTTAAGTCGTGCCGAGAGCGGCAGCCCGATCGCTTTAAAAACAAAAACCATCCAGCAGTCAAAATAGGTCAGTGCGGCGCTGAATCAAGACTTGAAACGGTTCCACACTTTCAGGAGCTGACGGATTGTTTTCTCCATATCGGTTCATAAACGAGAGCAAATTTTCCAGGCTGATGGTCTCCAGGTTATGGGTATTGCCGTGGCGAGTAATTTCCTGGAAATTCACATCGCAGGTCAGGTCCTGTCGGCCAAAGCGCTGATAAATCGCAGCGCCCTCGACCCTATGTTGCCTAAAGTAACCCCGCAGCGTGCCATGGAGGCGTTTTGAATAAATTGATTCCCAGGAGTTTCCACCGTAATCGATCGTGAGTATTAGGCCCGATTTGAAATCCGGGAGCCACCCATTCAGCCAGTTAAAATAAGATTGGTGAATCTCCACCCGCTGGCCGAAAGGGGCGGATTGCCAGCCCGGTCGGATCTGGCTGGTCCGAAACTCTTCCGACAATCCCTGCCCATCTGAAAATCGTACATAGACTTCCTCCCACTCAGCCCCATTCCAGCGTAGCCAGTTGACGGGGAAGGCGTCTACCAGTTCATTTGAAAAGATTGTGGCCATTCCTTCACAGGCTTTTAGCGCGGAACCCATCGATGCGTGCCATTGGACGGGTTTGCCCTTTAGCTTCTTCTGTTGTTGGGTGCGAAGCGGGCCTGATATTTCGACAATGTGGTAGTCTACCTTCCTTGATTTCATCCAGCCGAAATGTTTCAAGACACTGGCGGCGAGAGATCCGTCGCCTCCACCCACTTCAATAATTTGCAGTGGTGTCCTACCTCTCGGCTTTTCAGCCAAGATCCAGCGAGCCAGGGGCCTGCCCAAGTCGCCAAGGGTTGCCCAGGTGGAGAAGTCTGCCCTGGGGCCCCCGACATTTGCAATATTCGTGGTGTAATAACCAAACTTGGGATCGTACAATGCCGCCTCCATGAACCGCTTGAAAGAAATGGTGCCACCAGTAGCGGAAAAGTAATTGCTTAGAAAAGCCTTGAGTTGATCAGCATTGGCCATCGTTGTCCTTCTTGGGATCGTATGGGCAAAAGTGGAAAATTCGAGATTTTCTTCCTGATTTGCAATTTAAAAGAGAGTTATTTCCAGATCAAACTGAGGCAAAAAATTAGCAGCTCTTTGCGGTCGACAAGGCGGGGCATATCTGGCATGTTAGAAGCACCGTCTCCGACCTATTTATGAGTCTAGATCCAGAGTCCGTACAAGCAGCTCTCGCCCAGGCGTTAAACCAGAAACTCCCCAGATATTTTAGAGCTTCGGGGGGGAGCGCCCATGGGCAGACCGGGTATCGTGACACTGAGAAGTTTGCCGAAACCCTGATGGTGCTTCAGGAGTGCGCCCTTCTTGTTGGTGAGCGTCTCGAAATGAATGCGGTCACCTACGCCTTTATGTACGATGGTGATGAGACCTCTGGATTTCGCTTCGATCAGACCACCGACCCCAACAATCCACAGGTCGTCGGGGCGCTCCAAAACCGCCGGGTGGCGATGAGGGAGTTTACCACCGGGCTCAGTCAATACATGGAAGGACCCATGCTGTGAGAGTCGAAACCATACAATCCAGTCTGGGGGCGCTCAAATCTTCTGGGTCTGTATCTGGGGTCATTCTTTCCCGAGAAAGTCAGATCATCTACGCGGATGTGCCCTTGGCTCAGGATCGGGTCGGGCAAATCGCCACCGTACTGGACGACATCGGCTTCTATTTTAAGAAAGAAAACCGAAAGGTTGATCAACTGGCATTCGGCTACGATGGCGGGAATCTGGTGATCGTAATGGATGAGGCGTACCGCCTCATTATCCTGCATTCCCTGATTGATGAAATTGATTTTATCGCCAAATCCGCCAAATCGTTTTTGATTGACTATCAAATGGGTTTGTTTGCCGCCGAGTTCGAAA
This sequence comes from Verrucomicrobiales bacterium, assembly GCA_041742015.1. Lineage (GTDB taxonomy): Bacteria > Verrucomicrobiota > Verrucomicrobiia > Verrucomicrobiales > DEV007 > Arctic95D-9. The sequence continues at coordinate 6,177 of JBGSJM010000249.1, forward strand.
AGGATCACAACCAGGAACGAGCCATCGAAACCGTAAGTCCCGAGCCAAGGGTAATCACCCAGGAGCAGATTCGTGTCCAGGAGCCGCTACGACCAGGTACCCAGAGAATCACTTTGCGCGCCGAAAAGGGCTTTGAAATAACCGAGCCCATTCAGCCCAAGCCCAATCGAACCCCTCAAGCCCGCCCAGGATCAAGGCGTTAAACAGGGTACAATCGACCGCATAACAGGGTACAATCGAGTCCTAATGTTTATCCAAAGTTTTTAGGTGTTCGGTCCAGATATTTGGCAGGTTTACGATGCGTACCGGTCAAAGGCATGGTAATAGAAAGCTGTTATGTCACTTGTATGCATTCAAGCAGGAGCCCTGCACGGAGTTGACGCTTTGCCCGTTGAAGTAGAGGTTAATGCGGCTTCCAGCGGAAATATTGACATCAAAATCGTAGGGCTTCCTGACGCTGCGGTGCGGGAAAGTATTGATCGAGTGGTGACTGCAATCCGCAACACCGGCCTGACCTGGCCTAATAAGCCTATAACCATCAATTTGGCTCCGGCTGATATTCGGAAGGAAGGCCCCATCTTTGATCTGCCAATTGCCATCGGGATGGCGGCACTCGACAGTAGAAACGGTGAAATCAAAGAAAATGCCCTGAGCCAGTGCTCGATTATCGGGGAACTGGCGCTGGATGGAAGGGTGCGCCCGGTAAAAGGGGTTTTGTCACTGACCCTGCAGGCAAAAAACCAAGGGTTGGAGGCAATTTTGGTACCGAAGGAAAACGCTCGTGAAGCGGCCATAGTGGATGGCATCTTGGTCTATGGTGTTTCGACGATTAAAGAGGCATTTGACCTGTTAAAAGGTGAGGCTTCGATTACTCCGGAAAAACTTGATCGAGAGTCTTTTTTCCAGATAAATCGAAAATATGAAATCGATTTTAACGACGTCAAAGGCCAGCTCCACGCTAAACGAGCCATGGAGGTGGCCATGGCTGGCAATCACAATTCATTGATGCTGGGTAGCCCAGGGACTGGCAAATCGATGATTGCCAAGAGGCTTCCCACGATTCTACCGATCATGTCGGAGGAAGAAGCCATCGAAACCACAAAAATTCATTCCATCTCCGGTTTGGTTAACGCCAAGAACTCTTTCCTGGCGACGCGGCCGTTTCGGGCCCCTCACCATACGATTTCAGATGCCGGGTTGCTCGGGGGAAGTAGTAATCCCACACCTGGCGAGGTGAGTCTGGCACACAATGGGATTCTCTTTCTAGATGAATTGCCGGAATTTCGCCGCTCGACCCTGGAGGTTCTCCGTCAGCCTCTGGAAGACGGCTACGTTACCGTTTCCCGGGCTGCCGGAAAATTCACTTTTCCGAGCCGTTTTTCCCTGGTCTGTGCCATGAATCCCTGTCCCTGCGGTTATCTGGGTGATCCGGCGAGGGAATGCCGCTGTTCGCCAAATCAGATCGAAAAGTACCGCCAAAGGATCAGCGGTCCTCTACTTGACCGGATTGATCTCCATGTTGATGTTCCGGCAGTGAACTACAAAGAGTTGCGGAGCGATAGTGGGGGAGAGAACTCTGAACTCATCCGTGGACGGGTCGAGGCCGCCCGTCAAATCCAAATGAAGCGGTTTGCGGATCATCCCGGCATCAATACCAATGCCGACATGACCAGCCGCCTAGTCGCCCAGCACTGCCGGATCGATGCCAGGAGTGAGAAAACCCTTGAGCAGGCCATGGATGCATTGAACTTCAGTGCGCGGGCTTTTGACAGGATTTTAAAGGTATCGAGAACCCTCGCCGATCTGGAGGCGGAGCCTGGTATCAAGGAAATCCACATCATGGAAGCGATCCAATACCGGACGCTTGACCGGAATTTGTGGGCGTAATGGGGCAGGTGGTTGACTCCTGAAACGTATCTGGGTACATTCTAACCTTAAGATTTTATGACCGCACACAATCCAAGCCCTTTATCCATGAACCGCCGCCAAACCCGACCGGTTATGGTTGGTTCAGTTGGTATTGGCGGTGAACATCCGATCCGGGTTCAGTCAATGCTGACCAGCGATACTCGGGATGCGGATGCGTGTATCGAGGAAACTTTGGGATTGGAAGCGGCAGAATGCGAAATCGTCCGGGTCACTGCCCAAACCCGAAAAATCGCTGAAAACCTGGAGAAAATCGTGGGAGGCCTTCGCAAACGAGGATCAAAAATTCCGATCGTCGCTGATATTCATTTCAAGCCGGATGCAGCCATGGAAGCCGCCAGGTGGGTGGAAAAGGTGCGGGTTAATCCTGGCAATTTTGTTGATAAAAAGAAATTTCAGGTCCGCGAGTATTCGGATGCCGAATACGCTGGGGAGTTGGAGCGCATCAAAGAGGAATTTTCGCCCTTGGTTCAAAAGTGTATTGCTGGGGGAATTGCGATGCGGATTGGAACCAATCACGGTTCATTGAGTGACCGGATTATGAACCGCTTTGGCGATACTCCTCTCGGGATGGTTGAAAGCGCTTTGGAATTTGCCCGAATCGCCCGGAGTCATGATTATCACAACTTTGTTTTTTCCATGAAAGCCAGCAATCCGAAGGTGATGATTGCCGCTTATCGGATGCTCGTCGCCCGGCTTAATCGAGAGGGGCCGGATTGGAACTACCCCATCCACCTTGGCGTAACTGAGGCGGGTGATGGCGAAGACGGGCGGATCAAGAGTGCCATTGGGATAGGTTCGCTTCTTGCGGATGGAATTGGGGATACCATTCGGGTCAGTTTGACGGAGGACTCGGTTTTCGAGATCCCCGTGGCCAAAGCACTGGTTCGGCTCATAGATCGTGAGCGAAGGGAAGATTTACCGGAAAATCTGAGTTGGGCCGAAGTACCGTGGAATCCATTTGAATATCGCAGGCGTGAGTCGGCTAGATTAATGGTTGGCGGACACGCTTTGGGTGGCACTGAGACGGTGCGGGTTTTTACATCTCGCGGCAAATGGGAGGCTCTAGCTCACAAGATCGACAAGCTCGGAGACTACAAGCCGGAGATTGTGGTGGAGGATTCTGCGGTGTGTGAAGTTGATCCGCGCGATCAAAATGCGATTGCCGAACTTAATGCTTGTCCGGAAGCGAAATTGATCACCGTAAAAGATGGCATCGATTATCCGGTGATCCCGGCTTTCCGGCTACTAGCGGCAAAGGTTGATGCCCGGCACCCCATTTTATTAAAAGACACTTTTATCCCAGCCAACGGCACTGATGGCGATTTTTTGAAGAACCTTCTCCGTGCCAGCATGAATATAGGGGCGCTGCTTTGTGACGGGATTGGCGATGCCGTTCTGGTTCAGGGTGAAGAGGCTCCTGGTCAGTCCCTGCGTCTCGCTTACAATATACTTCAGGCGGCGGGTTCGAGAATTTTCAAGACTGACTATGTTGCCTGCCCCAGTTGTGGGCGCACCCTGTTTAATCTCCAGACCACCACCCAGAAAATCCGCAGTGCCACGGGGCATTTGAAAGGGGTTCGGATCGCCATCATGGGTTGCATTGTCAATGGTCCTGGGGAAATGGCCGACGCGGATTTCGGTTACGTCGGAGGAGCACCTGGGAAGATTAATCTCTACGTGGGAAGAGAGCCAGTGGAGTTTAATATCCCCGAGTCAGAAGCGGTTGATCGATTGATCGATTTGATCAAGAAGCATGATCGCTGGTTTGATGCTCCTGCGGTGGTGTCGGAGGTTTGAGCCAGGTCATTTCCTCCCGTTCTTTGGTTAAAAATTCGATTGATTCGGCCTGGGTTCTGGCATCCGGGGGCGTGGCAAGCGATGCGATTATCCCCGCGACGGTAGAGACCGCAATCGACGGCAGAACTGCACCACCCCAGTAGGTTTCCCAAGCGGGGAGAAATTTGAAAGCCAGAGCCGTCCCAAAGGCCGTCACCAGCACGGTCATGGCACCGACGGCATTGAAGCTGACCCAAAATCGGCCCATGACGCCGCATACTGCCAGGCCAGTTAAAATTAGGGCGATCATGTTCTTGATATAGTCGAGGATGCCATTTGATCCCAGGGCGAGTCCGAGGGCGAGGATACAGGTGAAAACGAGGGACCAGCGAGAAATGAACACCACCCGATCCGGCCTTGGCATACGGCGAAAGGCCAGGAGGTATAACTCCCGGACCACGACGGTAATGCCTGTAAGGGCATCGGAACTGGCGCTTGACATGGTGGCTGACAGACCCGCCAGCAAGATGACTAATCCCACCGCGACAGGGAGCATCTCTGTCGCCATCCAAGGAAAGGCGTGGTCATATTCGGTAAGTTCACTGTTGGCGTGAAAAGCCGCCATCCCGATTATGGCGGGGAGCACTGTGAACCCCAAATAAAGTATGCCACTGGTAACAAAGGCTTTCCGAATCTGCCTGACCGAATCGCCAGAATAGATCCGCTGTCGGAAAGTAGAGTTGCCGATCACGCCGACTGCCACAACTGCCACCAGTGAAATCGCAGGCAAAAGATTGATGTGACTATCTTTGGCAACTTGAGCGGCATGCACTGCCTGAAGACCGGCAAGCCCACCAACCGAGTGAAAAGCAAGCGCTCCAGTGAGGATGAAGCCAAAAAATAGGACCACGGCCTGGATGGTATCAGTCCAAACCACGGCTCGATATCCTCCAATCACAGAATAGATGCCAAACCCAGCGGCGATAAGCACCTTTGCCCAGATCGGATCCAATTCGGTAACGAAACTCAAATATTTGGCACCGCCAAGAATATGAGCCCCGAGCCAGGCCACATTGGAAAAATAGACAAATATGGCGACGGTGTTCATCACTAAACGATTGGCACCGACATAGGACCCTAATTCCTCTGACATCGTCATAAACTGGTGTTTACGCATCGGCGCAAACCACCAGGCCACCAGTAAAATCCCGATGCCACCGCCAAGGCCATAAAGCCCGCCCATCCAGCCGTTTTCATAGGCTTTACCCACTGCGCCCATGGAGGAACCTGTTCCGACCATGGTGGCGACGGTGGTACCGAGAGTTAAGAAAAAGGGGAGGCTGCGACCGCCGAGCAAAAAATCATCGCCGCTCTGCCTCTTCCGGGTAACCCACCAGCCGAAAACCGTCAATCCGACAATGTAAGTGATGAAGCAACTTAGAAACAGGGTGGAACTCATATGATTTAGGAGTTCCAGGCTCTCTTCAAGAAATCCAAATAATTCCCATGGAAGATACCGTTGAGATCGATTTGGGAATAACCACGCTTTTCCAGGATGTCGCAGAACGTTTGCAGATCGGCGATCGTGTCCATGTCGATCGGGCTTTGTTCTTTTCCAAAACCACCATCCAAATCACTGCCAATGCCGGTATGGCGGGTGGTCCCGAGCAATTGAGAAACATGGTCAACATGATTGGCCAGTGACTCCATGTTAGCCTCTGGAATATCGGGGTGACGGGTTTTGCCGCGAATCCAGCCGGGCACGCCCATCCAAATATCAAACGCCAACCCGATCACGGCCCCTCTTTCTGCCAGGGCCCTAATTTGTTCGTCTGCCAGTTGCCGGGGATCATTAACCAATGCCCGACAGTTGTGGTGGCTCGCCCAAACTGGCCCGTTGAAGATATCCAATGTGTCCCAGAAGGTCTGATCACAGAGATGAGTCACATCCAGAATGAGCCCGTGTTGATCGATTTGGCGAACCAGTTCCTTTCCAGCTTTGGAGAGGGGGCCTGCCTGATCGTGACCCAGAGCGTAGCGGCCCTTGCCATAGTGGGCCGGACCGACCGCCTTTAAACCGTGGGTGGCAACGGCATGATCCAAATCTGCAAGCGTCCGAAATGAATCGGTTCCCTCAATGCTCAAAATATAGCCGATTGGGGTCTTAACGGGATCTGCATTCCATTCGGAGAGATGATTCTCCACTGCCTCCCAGGTTAGCAGTTGGCGGATCACTCCATCATCCTCCATGGCCCGATACCACGCCATTTGACCCTGAGTCATCGCCCAGGCCTGAGGGGGAGAGTTCCAGGAAGCCACTGTGGCCGCAGGTTTCATACACCCACCGATTAAAGTCGCTACACAGATGCCGACATTGGCCTTGCGCATTTCGGGAAAAGAAACCGTGCCGCCGCCACGGGCCTTGTGATCGTTTTTTCCGTCTTCGGATGCACGGATTTCGTCAATGGATAGCCGCAAGTCTCGGTTGTATTCGAGAGCGTTGAGGCTCAGATCAAGATGGGCGTCAAAGATAAACATGGCTTCTGCAGTGACCCTACGTGAATGATGGGTATCACGTCAATAGCCCAGTTGACCGATCCCTACACGCAAATGAAGCTATGGGATGCTTTATCGCGGCACTTTTTTTGTGTTTACCCTGGCTTTGGGCTTTACGGGATTCGGAATTTCGTCACCACTGGCGATTCTCCAGGAAAATTGCGTCTCCTGTCATTCCCATTCGAAGAAGAAAGGCGGCCTGCTCATTGATTCCCGCGAATCTCTGATAAAAGGCGGGGATTCCGGGGCGGCACTGGTTCCGGGTGATTCCGCCAAGAGTCTTCTGATTGAAACCATCTTTCCTGACGCTGATCCTCACATGCCCCCCAAAGGGCAATTAAAACCCCAGGAAATCGCGGAACTCGAAAAGTGGGTTAAAGAGGGTGCTGCGTGGGATCCCGCGTTTTGGAGCAGTCTGACCAGGCCCCAAAATCGGGATGTCAATATCACCAGCCTGCCAGATGGCTACAAACCCGTGCTGGCGATGGCTCTTTCACCCAACCGGAACTCTCTCGCAGTGGGACGGGGAAATCGAACCGAGATCTACGAGGTCACTAAGTCTGATGACAAGAAAATTCCAGTGACGCTCGCTTTGAAACAATCGTTTGAAGGTCATGCGGATCAGATCCAGTCGCTTGTATTTTAACCTGATGGAAAACTTCTGGGATAGGGTGGGTTCCGGAAACTATTGATTCACTACCTCGATGGTGAAAAACCCGATGCCACGATCATCTATCCTTTTGCGGGAAGATTAACGGCCCAGGCATTTTCGCCGGATGGCAAATTTTTATATGTCGCTGATTCCCTGCCATCCCAAATCTCGCGAATCCATGTCTTTCAAACTGATCTCGGAAAAGTCGTTAAAACCATCGACTCCGCTCACGATGATGCGATTTACGATCTGGCGATTCGGGCAGATGGTAAACAGATCGTCTCAGCCTCTGCTGATAAACTTGCCCATGTCCGAAATACCGAAAATTTTGAGGTGACAACCACTCTGGAAGGTCACACCAGCTATGTGCTGAGTGTGACCTTTTCACCCAATGGCAACCGGATTGCCACGGGTGGGGATGATGGAGCCATCAAAATCTGGGACGCCAACACGGGCACCCAATTGTCTTCATTTCAGACTCCCAAGTCCGGTCCGGTGGGCGGAGTTTTCTGGGGAATTGATGCTGACAATCTTGCCGCTCAGAGTAAGGAAAAAGATAAAACCAAGGCCGAAGCCATCAATACCGACCGCATCGTGACGATCAATGATCTCGGCCAACCCGGTACATTTACTGAGATAAAGACCCATGAAGGAGGGGAGCAATCCACCGGAGCCCGCGAAAGAAAGCACGATAAGGTTGATTCTGCTCTGACCACAATGGCTTATGATGCAGAGCCTGCTCTGCTGTTTGCGGGAACCGATGATGGTCGGATTTTCATCTGGGACAAACTCGGACGGAAAGTTTTCGAAATGGCGGCACCGCAACCTCCCCAACCGGCTTCACCTCTACCGACCATCTCGTTTATGAATGATGTGTTGCCCATTTTGACCAAAGCAGGTTGCTCAGCGGGGAGCTGCCACGCCAAAACCGATGGTCAGAATGGGTTTGCCCTGACCATATTTTCTTTCGATCCAGATTCTGACTTTCGCGAAATCGCTCATAACGCACGGGGCCGGCGGATTTTTCCGGCGGCGGCAGAGCACTCTTTGCTGTTGTTAAAGGCGACAAATCAAATCGCCCATGAGGGTGATAAACGTTTTGAGATTAACTCAGCCTTTTACAAAACCATCCATCAATGGATCAAAGAAGGGGCCCGTGCTTCAGTGCCTGGAGAACCCCTTTTGACTCAGGTTACCGTCTCTCCCCCAGATGCCACCTACAAAAAACTCGAAGAGAAATCCATCAAAGTCACTGCCCACTTTTCCGACAAATCCACCCGAGATGTCACCGGTTTGGCGGAATTTCAGTCGAATGAAGAGGCCTTTGCGAAGGTTGATCACCACGGCAAAATCACCGCTGGTGAAGTCCCTGGGGACGGTGTGATTATTGTGCGCTACGTCGATAAAGTGGCGAGCACTCGGGTGACCATTCCGCCCGATCACACGTTACCGGAGTCCAAATACAAAAACCTGCCTCAAAACAATGAGATTGATCGGCTCGCCCAATCCCGCTTCAAACATCTTGGGTTGCTGCCTTCCCCACCCTGTGATGATTCAGAGTTTATTCGCCGGACCACTCTCGATGTCTTGGGTAAACTGCCCGCCCCTGATACCACTCGCTCCTTTCTCGCCGACCCCAGTCCGAAAAAAAGAGAAAACTATATCAACGCACTCCTGGCCGATGAAAATAGCCTCGCTTACGGAGATTTTTGGGCCACCAAGTGGGGTGATTTGTTGCGGCCCAATACCCAGCGGGTTGGGGTCAAGCCCGTCTACCTCTTTGATAGCTGGCTCCGCGAAAAGTTGCGGGCCAACACCCCCTGGGACCAATTGGTGAAGGAGCTTTTAACCGCAACGGGAAGTTCCCATCAATATGGACCCGTGGCCATGATTCGCGACAAACGAGAGCCTGATGACATGGCTGAATTTGTCAGTCAGCTTTTCCTCGGGGTACGATTAAATTGTGCGAGATGTCACCACCATCCTTCCGAAAAATGGGGGCAGGATGATTACTATTCGCTTGCTGCATTTTTTGGATCGTTGAAGCGAAAAGGGCAGGGGATCTCCGCGCCGATTTCTGGTCTTCCCGAATACTGGTGGTTTGAGCCGGGATCAGGAGTCAAGCACCCCGTTAGTGAGGCCGTTATGACCCCAAAAGCCCTCGATGGCACCGAGTTTTCGGATATCCCCGCCACCACGGATCCCAGGGCGGTGTTGGTCGAGTGGATGACGCGGCCCACCAATCCTTATTTCGCCCGAGCCATCGTTAACCGAATCTGGGGTGAGTTATTTGGTCGCGGGATCGTGCATCCGGTGGATGATTTTAGGGACTCCAATCCCGCCGTTAATGAACCTCTCCTTGACTGGCTCGCGGCAGAGTTTGCCCGGCAGGGTTTTGATCAGAAGCGCCTGTTGCGCATCATTCTGAACAGCCAACTGTATCAGCAGAGCGCTGACCCGAACGAGACCAATGCCGGTGATCTCCGAAACTTTTCGCGGGCCTACCGGCGTCGCCTCCCCGCTGAAGTCTTACTGGATGCCGTCTCGCATTTGACACAAAAACCTGAGACCTTTCAAGGGTTGATTGAGGGGGCTCCTGCCGTCCAACAGTGGAATTATCTTATGCCCAGTGATTTCCTGGATGCCTTTGGCCGACCGGATTCCAGTGCCGCTCCGCCCTGCGAGCGGGATGGCAGCAGCAGTGTTGTTCAGGCCCTCCACATGATGAACGCCAAAGGACTGCAAAGGAAATTTAGCGATAGCAAGTGGCTGGCTGAGTTGGAAAAGAAAGAACCTGCGGATGCCATAGCGGAGATTTACCTGTCTCTCCTGAGCCGTCCTCCCGAAAAGGGGGAATCCGAAATAGCGCTCAATTACCTGAACCGCGAAAAAATCCCCCGCCGGGAATCGCTGGAAGATGTCCTCTGGTCGATTCTGAATTCGGCGGAATTTGTTTTTAATCACTAGGCAAAGCGCCTCGCCCCGGCAATAAGATGAACAGCGGAGAGACTCTGGAATTTGTATTTGAGTAAATTCAAGGCGATCTATTTATTCATCACTGCTGCCATGGCTGGCGGTGGCATCCAGCAGGGCATCGCCCAGGAATGACATGGCCGGGTTGGACGCACTGAGCTGGGGGAATCCCCAAGAGCGTTCGACGACTCCCGATTGACGCTGGGGAATCCCCAACGGCGGTCGACGACTCCCGATTGACGCTGGGGGAATCCCCAACGGCGTTCGACGACTCCCGATTGACGTTGGGGAATCCCCCATGGCGAGGTTGGGGTGACCTGCCCATTATCACGAACCCGCTGGGCAGCCGCAAGTTTACCCCACTTTGGCTTTTCGGGGAACCACCACTACGGGCACGTTTGACTGGCGAACAATCTTTTCAGCAACACTGCCCAGGATCATGCGCTCGACTCGTTTGGGATGGTGGGTGCCCAAAACCATGAGATCAGCTTTTTTTTCGGCACCGAATTCCAGGATGGCATCCGCCACGTTTTTCTCGATGGGTTTCATGTAGCCATGGGCGCTAATCCCTTCGGAGCTGAGCCTTTTGACTACTCCCCGGACTGATTCGGCCTGATTCTGAAGGTAATCTTCATAGGGCTGAATGGCATCTATAAATTCTGGAGCGTAAGCGATCAGATTAGAATGGGCCTGATAAACGTGCACCACATGAACGGTGGCGCTCTTACCTTTGAGGAGTTCGGTGGTGAAGGCTAAAATATCATCCAATTCCTCATCAAACTCGATTGCGATAACAACATTATTCATTTTTAGATTTGGGTAAAACTTTTGATTTAGTAAGCAACCACCAGCTGGGGAAGCCTGCCGTTCACCTTTTGGCGAAATTGCTGCAGATTTTGTGGCTGGATTTTGCCACCCCGGGGCAATGGACGATGAATCAAAAACAATTTACGGAGAGAGGTTTCCTGGCGAAGGGGTAGCCTTCATTCCGGTTGGGAGGATAAAATGTTCGTGATTGTACCCTGTTTAATCGGTGATCATACCCTGTACAATGAGAGATTGTACCCTGTTAGATGATGAGAACCCAAACTAGAGTGAAGTCGTATGAGTAACCAACAGATGTCTGTCTCCAAGTTATGAAGTGGTCGTTTACCATCGCCAAGATTGCCGGAACCAGGGTGCAATTACATGTCACCTTTTTGTTTTTTATCATTTTGATTTTTGGGCAGTCTTACCTGACCCAGGGGCTTTCGGAATCGATCCGGGCAACGGCGTTTTTATTGAGTGTGTTTTTTTGTGTGTTGCTGCATGAATTTGGACATGTCATCGCGGCGTTGCGTTACGGGATCACCACTCCAAAAATCACGCTGCTCCCGTTTGGGGGCCTGGCGAGCATGACCCGAATCCCCAAAAAACCGGGGGAAGAATTGGTGGTGGCGCTGGCGGGCCCGGCGGTAAATGTGGTCATCGCCGCAATCCTGATCTTGATTCAAGGTGGGTTGCCTGGCTGGAACGGGATGAACTTCACGGATCGATTGCCGATTTTGGACGCGCTGATATGGGTCAATCTGGTTCTGGTGATGTTTAACCTGATTCCGGCCTTTCCGATGGACGGGGGGAGGGTGTTCCGCGCTTTGTTGAGTTACCGGATGTCCCGCCAGAGGGCGACCCGTCTGGCGGCGGAAGTGGGCCGGGTTTTGGCGGTGGTTGGTTCGATTTGGGCGATTTCGACGGGGCAAATCATGCTTTTCTTTGTCGCCATTTTTGTCTTTTTCGCGGGTCACGGGGAGGAAGTCATGGCGGACGAAGAACACCTGCTCCAGGGGCATACGGCTGGTGATGCGGCGATGTCTGATTTTCAGACTCTGGAGATGGACAACTCGTTGAAGAAGGTGGTGGATCTGATTATCCAGGGAAACCAGGAGTCGTTTCCGGTCATCAATCACGCCGGGGATTGTATCGCCTCGCTTGATTTTCAGGAAGTGGTGCTGGCGTTGCGGACTTTTGGGGTGGATGCGCTGGTCCGGGATGCAGTGGGCACCATCCCTGAGCAGATCCGGGTGGAAACTCCGGCTTATGAAGCCTACCAAAGGCTTTTGCGATCCAAACTTTCTGGAGCGGCGGTGGTGGATGGCTCTGGCCGTCTCGTGAAATGGCTGACCCAAAAAAATCTGGCTGAATTTATGGTGTTGGAATCCCTGAAAAACCCGTCTTCCCGTTAGGGTTGGCGCAGGGAAGTCAGGCGGAAAAAATATCTCGCTTTGGAATCATTCCCAGATACCGTTCAGATTAAGATGGAAAGCGGTGCCAGGGACATCGAAAGCTTGAGCAGACGAATCGCGGATTTGGAGAATCAGTTGATTCAAAAGCAACAAATCAGCGAGCGCTTTGAGTTGGTTGTGGAATCCGCGCCCAACGCTATCATCGTTTCCAATCAAGCGGGCCGGATTGTCCTGGTCAACAAGATGGCCGAAAAGATGTTTGGCTATTCGCGGGTGGAGTTTCTCGAACTTTCGATTGAAGATCTGGTCCCTCATCAAGTTCGTCATTCCCATCACCAAAACCGGGACCAGTTTCACGGCGACCCTGAGGTTCGCCAGATGGGGGCTGGGCGCGATCTTTGCGCGATGCGAAAAGATGGGTCGGAGTTCCCCGTCGAGATTGGGTTGACACCTCTCCCGAATCTGGACGAGGTATATGTCTTGAGCACCGTGGTTGATATTTCGCAGCGAAAGCAGGCGGAAAATGAACTGCGCCGTTATGCGCAGGAGCTGGAGCGCAGTAATGCAGAGTTGGAAGTGTTTGCCTCGGTAGCTTCTCACGATTTGCAGGAGCCGCTCAGGAAAATAAGGACCATGGGGCAACGTCTCGCCAAAATTTCCGGCGAAGACCTCAGCGAAAAGGGACAGGACTACCTGGCTCGCATGATTGCCGCCAGTGAGCGGATGCATCAATTTATTCTCGATTTGCTGACTTTTTCGCGAGTTTCGGCTCGTTCTGAGCCTTTTGAACTGGTAATTTTGAACGATGTGGTGGCGGAAGCCTTAATGGACCTGGAAATAAACATCGAAGAGAGTGGGGCGGTGATAATCGTTGATGATCTTCCCTCGGCGGAAGTGGATCGCAGTCAGATCCGGCAAATTTTTCAGAACCTAATTGGGAACTCCCTCAAATTTGCCTGCCCGGATCAAGCGCCCCATATCGAGATTTCGGGTCGAATCGTGGACGAAGAATTGGTTTCTTTTGCCGTAAAGGACAACGGAATTGGGTTTGATGAAAAATACGGGACTCGCATCTTTGCTGTATTTCAACGACTTCATGGGCGCAGTGAATACCCTGGAACAGGGATCGGTCTGGCGATTTGCAAGAAGATCGTGGAACGCCACCGGGGAACCATCACCGCCAAAAGTCGGGTAGGAGATGGCTCCATTTTTACGGTAGTTTTGCCCCGGAAACAAATCGGCACCCATAAATCATCCTGATCACCATGAATCCTGAAAAGTTTATCTTGATGCTGGCTGATGACGATCCGGATGATCGGGAGTTTATCCAGGATGCCTTTAGAGAATCTGGATTTACGGGGGCTTTTCAAGTTGTCGAAAACGGGGAAGAGTTGATCGCCCATTTGCGAAGCGGAAAGCGCTCAGGGGACCCGGGAAAGAGGCCGCAGCCAAATTTGATCCTGCTGGATCTGAACATGCCGAAACTGGATGGTTATGAGGCGCTGGATTTCATCAAAGGTGATCCGAGTCTGAAACAGATTCCCATCATTGTGTTATCCACTTCCGAATCCCAGGAGGACATTGCCAAAACCTATCACCTTGGGGTTAATTCATTTATCACTAAACCGTCAGGGTTTGATGATCTTGTCAAGATGGCCAGTGCCATCAATGGTTATTGGCTCAGTCTAGTAAAACTTCCCGACATCTCATGAACAAAGTGTTTAGTCCGATCAAAGTCGTGCTGATTGATGACGACGAGGATGAAGTTGTCCTCACTGAAGATCTTCTCAATGAGGTTGAAGCAGGAAATTATCAATTAGATTGGTGTAGTAACTTCAACGAAGGCCTTGAGTCGCTGCTGGCCGGGAGACACGATATTTATTTGATCGATTATCATCTCGGTTCCCAAACCGGCATCGAACTTCTTAAAGAGGCCAAAAATAAGGGGGTTGGTCGTGCTGCGATTATTCTGACTGGATGGGGAGACCCAAAGATTGACCTCCTCGCGATGGAAATGGGGGCGTCTGATTATCTGGTCAAAGGCGAATTTAGTTCCGGAGAACTTGACCGGTCAATCAGATATTCCATCGAGCATCAACGAGCCAGGGATGCCCTGGCGTTGCAGGCAGCCATTTTAAAAAATGTGCATGACGCCGTATTTTATGTCGACAGTGCCGGGATCATCCTCAACTGGAATGATGGGGCTTCCCGGATCTTTGAATTTTCAGACGCAACTGGACTATCGATTTTGGATATCTGCCCTTATCAAGGCAACCACCCATTTACTCAAAAAATAGTTCCGCTGGTGAAGAAAAGCGGGTCAGCAGAGGAAGTGATGTCGTGCTGCCTGAAATCCGGAAAGGAGTTGGTGTTCCGGGCAAAGGTCACTGCCATGACTCAGGGTGGAAAAACCGGGTATGTTATTTGTGCCAGCGATGAAACCAAACAAAGAAAGTTGGAGGCTGAGATTCTTAGAGTTACGGAGAATGAGCAGCGCCGGATCGGGCAGGATATTCACGATGAACTTTGTTCACAACTTTCAGGCATCGGGATGTTGGCCAAGGTATTGGAGGATCAACTGCGCAGACATAACGAAAAAGAAGCAGAAATGATATCCAACATCAGTTTGATGGTGGCAGATGCCGGACAGAAAGCCCGCCACATTGCCAAAGGACTTGTGCCAGCCGCGCTTGAAACTCTCGGACTTTCTGGGGCTATCAGGGAATTGATGGAGCAAAATCAGAAACTTTTTGGAGTGGAATGTGTCGTCACCGTTTTGGGTGAATCAAACTTAGATTCACTGGCTCCAGGGACCTGCGTCCAGATATACCGGATCACCCAAGAGGCCACGACCAATGCCCTGAAGCACAGCGACGCCACCTTGATTCAAGTCCGACTTACTTGCGAAAAAAGCGTGGTAAAACTTGAAATAATGGATGATGGCAAGGGGATCCCGGATGATATCATCTCAACCGGACTTGGGATGATGACCATGCGACAGCGTGCCGAAATGGTGGGTGCAGACTTTCATCTAAATTCGTTTGCCGGAAAAGGAACCCATATCATTTGTAACATACCCACACGCAAGTAATTGATGGCCCATAAAGCAAGAATCGTAATCGTTGATGACCATCCCATAATGAGAATGGGTCTGGGGGCTATGATTTCCGCCACTAAAGATCTGGAGCTTGTAGGGGAAGCTGGATCTGCCCGGGCCGCCATAGGATTGATTGAATCTCTGGGGCAGGTCGATTTGGCGATTCTCGATATGTCGCTACCGGACCGAAACGGCCTGGAATTAATCAAAGATCTGAAGGTCATGAACCCTGACATCAAATGCCTCTTCATTTCCTCTCACGATGAAAATGTCTATGCAGAGAGGGTTCTGAGAGCCGGGGGGCGGGGGTATGTGATGAAAGACCGCGCCCCGAACTTTCTGATCGAAGCGATTCGGCGGGTGCTGCAAGGCGGTGTGTTTCTAAGCCCGGAGATGACCAGTAAAATGATGGAGGTGCTGGCAGGGGGGAAAGGAGGGTCTGAGATCTCAGCGCTCACGGATCGAGAGCTAGAAGTTTACCGGGCTATTGGCGAGGGGAAAACCTCCCGCGAGATTGCCGGGGTGATGGGAATCAGTATCCGAACAGTGGATGCTCATCGCACTCACATCAAAGATAAACTCGGATTTCGCGACGCTGCGGAACTAACCTATCAGGCGATCCGCTGGGTGGAATCACAAAGCTGAATGATAGGTCATCGTTGATGGTTGCGAAGAAATCGTATTTCAGCTTCAGCTCGCTCCAACCGATCCATGAGATGACAAAAAGCTCGAATCATCCTCAAACTAAGCTTTTCTCTGCATCTGAGGTCTTCAAGTATCCGGAGGCGACAGATTCCGTCCTCAGCAAATAGCGGGAGTCCTTCTGGATTGGTTCCAGCGATGGGTGCCAGCCTGCCGTTTACAAATTCCTGGATTAAGTCGGGGTGCATTCCGGTCAGTTGAGAGGCTGCCTCTAGATCAAACAACTGATTTGATACCGATACGATGGTGATTGCTAGGGAATTATGTTTCATTGGTCTTTGCTGAGATTTTTGAGTTTTTCCCAAAGGTTTTTTTCTTCGTCTTTAATCGTCTCGGGAATGATGATTTTTATTTCAGCGAAAAAATCTCCATTTTGACCATCAATTTGTGGCAGTCCTTGTTTATGCACTCGGAACTGGGTGCCATGTTGGGTGTGTGGAGGAATTTTCATTTTGATACCTCCGTGGGGAGTCTTTAAGTCACGTTGTGTGCCGAGCACACATTCCCACGGATACAATTCCAGATCCCGATAGACGTTGCCGTTTTCAAAACGGTAGTCAGGATGTCTTTCATATTTAACTCGCAAAAAGAGGTCTCCCGAACTGCCTCCGTTTGCTCCCGAACCTCCCAAACCCGCACACCGAATCAACTGATTTTCGGAAGTGCCTTTCGGTATTTTGACTTTTATGGTTTGAACGCTTCTGGGATCGCCAGCCTGCAAGCGGATTACCCTTTCCCCACCGTGGATGACTTCCCGCAGAGAAACCAGCAAATCACTTTCTATATCCTGACCGCGACTTGGCACGGTGTCCCTTCCACCACGGGGACGGTTCCCAAAAGCTCCAAAGGGATCACCAGCGGCCCTTCCACCAAACAGGTTTTCAAAAAAGTCACTAAATCCCGTACTTCCATCAAAATGGTACTCATATTGCATTCCATCCGGACTAAACCCAAATCCACCGGCACCTGGAGGCGGGGTGAAGTCGGAGCCATGTTTCCAATTTGCTCCCAGTCTGTCGTATTTATCCCTTTTTTCGGGGTCTCCCAACACCTCGTAAGCTTCGTTGATTTCCTTGAATTTCTCCTCGGCAAGCTCTTTATTTTCAGACACATCAGGATGGTGTTTTCGGGCCAGCTTTTTAAATGCCTTTTTTATTTCATCTCCAGTGGCATCACGGGAAACCCCAAGAATTTCGTAATAATCTCTGAAATGAACTGCCATAGCTAGAGGGGAAGATGATCGAATCCCCCTCTTTTTGCTTTCCGTCAATTGCGAATGACAAAGCACATATTGTTATGCTCCAAATTCCGCAATCCGCTGCCTTCCAGTTTGTGGCGATGACAATTGAAGCACTATTCCAGACAAGAGGCGCAATGCGATCCAACTTGGTTCAATCCAATTTAAGGCATGAAGTCCGGAATCAACAGGATACTTTTACCGGTGACGGTCGGGAGCGGTGCCCTCAATGCAGCACGTCTGGCATTTAGCCTTGCCAAAGAAACAGGGGGCACTGTCACCGTACTGGCAATTGATGACGACAGTCCTTGGTATGAAACCACCCTCTTGCCGTTTCACACCAAGAACCTGAACCCCATCGTAAAAATGTCCGAGCAATCGAAAATCCCCATCGTCAACGAGCAGGTCAAGGCCTTTCATGTGCTGGTTGAAGATCAGGTTTCTTTTAACCAATTGATTGTAGAGGGGCACACCGCGACCCAGCTCCTTCTTATATCACGATATCATGACATTATCGTATTGCCTGATGATCCCCATTTCGCAGATACGCAGGGGATTGGTCCCAGACGGGTTAATCCTCTACTGGAAATTCTGGACCAAACTGTGGTTCCAGTCCTTCTGAGTGGAAAGTCTGCCAGCCCGGAGCTGGGCAGCGCGGCCATCTACTATGACGGCAGTCCAAACGCCACCCTGGCCCTTCACCAAGTGGCCTACCTCTACCAAAGCATCCCTGAAAAAGAAGTTATTGTCCGGGTTTCGACCTTCGAAAAATCAATCGCTCAGCAACTGGCTAATGATGCTTTAAGTTTTCTCAAAGCCAAAGGTCTGACATCAGTCAAAACCGAGTATTCCACAAAAGCACCCATCGATTTTGTTCGAACACGCTCTAAAGACAACACCTCAACGGCTGTATTGGGAATCAGATCCCGGCAGGCCTTCCATGATTTTCGGATCGGGGCATTAGCACACCACTTTCTGAAAGACGAACCCGGTATGAATAAACTCTTTTGTTAAGTCAATCCGCAGGAAGGTGATCAAGTTTCCGAGTATAATGAAACTAACGACGAAAGAATTTCTGACTGACCGGATGACGCATTTTATCCGGGACCAATTGCGCTGTGACAATAATCTGCCCTCGGAAAGAAAGTTCAAACCTTCGTTGACCATCTCCCGGCAGTTGGGGGCTGGACTGGCCCGGATCAAACAACCATTGCTTGAGTATTTGGATGAAGTTGATGATACGGACGAGGCGTCATGGGCCTTGTTTGACCAGTCCTTGTTGGGCCAAATCATTGCCAGTCACCAACTGGATAGTTTGGTTCAAAGATTCCGTGCGGAAAACTCCAAATTTCCGGTACTCGATGTGCTTGAAACCCATTTGAACCTCAATCCCCCGGATTGGACTTTGTTCAACCATACAGCAAGCGTAATCCGGAAACTATGCAGCGTTGGACAGGTTATTATTGTGGGAAGGGCTGGTAACTTCATCGCATCAGATCTGGTGAACGTCTTTCATGTTCGACTAGTGGGCTCAAAAAAGAAGCGGGTCAAAGAAATCTCCCGCGAATTTAATACCACTGAAGAAAAGGCCCGGGAAATGGTTGAACAATCCGATGTTGCCCGCAGTAATTTTGTGAAACGATACACTGGCTCAAGTATCGATGACTTAGAAGTCTATGACGTAGTCATTAATACTGATAATCTCAATGATGAGTTACTAGTCAGACTTATTGCGGATTCCTTGTTGGAATGGGCTCATGAAAAAGAAAAAAACTTCCGGTGATAACCATGATTGCATCTTTTGACAAGCCACGCTTAGACTCTGACAATTCGAGCAGCGATGTCAGACCGGATCAGGCGTTAGATTATAGAATATGAAATTGATTACATTGATTATTGTTTTGAGCTTGGCGGTTGTCATTGATGGAAAATGTCAGGATCTGGACAGCTTTAAGTTTCGGGGAGGTGTTCCCGAAGGTGGCAAAGAAGCCTTCCAAAATTTAAACTGTATTCAATGTCATGTTGTCAAAGGAGTGGTCTTCGAGAAAGATCCGAAAAAACGCCTCCTCAGTCTTTCATTGGGGAAGGAGATTAGGTACGTGAAAAATTATGAGAACATTTTAACCGCGATCACCAATCCACAGCATGTGGTCAACGAGCAATATGCGGCAATCCTCTCCAAGGCGGAACTCGAAGGGGGGATCGAAGCCTATATGCCCAATCTGATCGAGGATATGAGTGTTAAACAGCTAATTGATCTGGCCGCATTTCTCCACCAAATCTACAGTTCTGAATTGGATGGATACCAAAAATAGCCATCATCTTTTCCGGTTAGAGGTATGAAAAAAGATATTGAAAAACTGTTGGCTTCCATTGACGAAAAACACTTCGAAGTGGTTTCGGAATTGGGGCGTCTTGATGAAGAGATGGTCGAAAAGTTGAACTTTCCAGGGAAGCCAGCCATAGAAAAAACCGTTGCTGAATCGGTTTCAAAGCTGGCCAATGGGGAACACCAATCTGAAACCGATCATTCCAAATTATCCACCCTTTGGGCCGACCTGGTGAAAGAGCTGGAGATTTGGGAACAGGACCACCCCCGCATCACGATGGTGGTAGGCGACATCGCACGGGCTCTCGCAGCGGCCGGCTTGTAAAACCAATCCGTGTTATCCATGAAACAAAAATTGTCCGTGTTTGCATTAATTTTCGGAATGTTCGCTTTTTCGTCATGTGAAAAATCACCGATTACCAAATCCGATGCCGAAGATATTGGCCCTCCCACCTGGCCGGAGCGTGTCCCCAAGAAAGTTGACTTTGTAAAACACGTCCGCCCTCTTCTGGTGGTTAATTGCACCGAGTGTCACAACTCCCGGGATGCCTCAAAATACATGGGTCTTAATCTTCAAACCAAGAAGGGAGCCTTCACCACCGGTGTCCACGCGCCAGTGATCGTCCCTGGCCAGCCGGATAACAGTTTGCTAATTAAAATGCTTATCAAAGATCCCGCCCACCACTGGGCTATGCCACCGACCCCGGATAGGTTTTCAGGTGCCCGCCTTGAAGTTCTTCGGAAATGGATTAAGGACGGCGCTGAATGGCCGGACGGCGTGGTTCTGGAACACCCTGCGGATGTTGTGGAGTGGTAGAGATTGAATGGTTTGCGGGTTAGTATCCAGGCATTGCCACTGGCTATCCAAAGATAAACACTTCCCCACCAATTCTTGGCGTGATGGCAGCCAACCAATCTTTAATTCACCTTCTCCAGATGAACATAAGGATCTTCATTGAGCACTATTTTCTTCCTGGAGGTCAGCAGCAGGAACCATTCGTAGGCGCAACCAATTAAGATGGTCGTGACACAAATGAGGAAAAAGGCCGCCACCACGGCATCCACCTGATTCATGTGCAGAGCTTTGTGCCACTTGTCGAGGTCGGCTTCGGAGCCTCCCGCCGCGATCTTCGCCGCGTAGTCTTTGGCTCCGGCGAGGAAGCCCATGGACGGTGCCTTGTCAAAAATCTTCGTGATGCCCGCCGTGAAAGTCACGGAAATCAGGAACAGCAGCGGAATCACCGTCACCGCCAGGTAGCGGGTTTTCCCCATCTTAATAAGCAGAGTGGTGCCGAGGCAGAAGGCCACCACCGCGAGGAGCTGGTTGGCGATGCCAAACAGCGGCCAGAGCGTGTTGATCCCTCCGGACGGGTCGATCACCCCCATGTAGAGGAAATAACCCCAGCCGAGGACGAATAGCGCACTGGTAAAGATGTTGGAAAACAGATTGCTGGTATCCCCGAGGGGTCGCCAGACTCCGCCGAGAAAGTCCTGTAAAATAAAGCGCCCCACGCGGGTGCCGGCGTCAATCGTCGTCAGAATAAACAGCGCCTCGAACATGATCGCGAAGTGATACCAGAATGCCATCCATTGCTCCCCAAAAGCTTTGGAAAACATGTGGGCCATCCCCACCGCAAACGTGGGGGCGCCGCCCGCCCGGCCAAACATGGTCTTTTCACCAATGTCGGCGGCCAGTTTGTCCATCTCGGCCACGGTCACGGGGAATCCGGCTGCGGTGATGGCTCCCACCACTTGTTCTGCCTTCTGACGGTCTACCCGTCCTTCGACGACTACCGCTTTGCTCATGCCCGCATTAATCGCAAAATACTGCCCAGGCTCAAGCGCACAGGCTGCGATCAACGCCATCAGAGCAACAAGCATTTCGGTGACCATGGCACCATAGGCGATGCTGCGGATACCACCCTCCCGGTCCAACATCTTGGGCGTGGTGCCCGAAGAGATCAAGGCGTGAAATCCTGACATGGCCCCGCAGGCAATCGTGATAAAAACAAAGGGAAAGACTTTTCCCGAAAAGACCAGGCCAGTTCCGTCAATAAAAGTCGTCAACTTCGGCATCTTCAAATCCGGAGCGACGAAGATGATCACCAGGGCCAGAGCCGCCACCGTGCCGATCTTCATAAAGGTACTCAGGTAATCGCGCGGAGTGAGGAGCAGCCAGACAGGGAGGACCGAGGCGGCAAAGCCGTAAATAATGATCGAGATGGCGAGCCACTCTCCCGAGCGGTCAAACCACTTTTCCACTCCCCAGTCCGCGAGGTGGCTGCCGCCCCAGACACTGAGTAGCAGTCCGACAACCCCGAAGAGGGTGACGGCCTTGACACTGATATTCATCTTCGTGTGCGCCACCCCCATAATGAGAGCCAGTGGAATCGTCATCACGATGGTGAAAAGCCCCCAGGGACTTTCCGCGAGAGCTTTAACTACGACCAGACCAAGAACTGCGAGCAGAATTGTCATGATCGCGAGGATGGAAATCATCGCCACCAGGCCAACGATGGAGCTTACCTCCTGTTTCAACATCTGTCCGAGAGAGCGACCACCCCGGCGCACCGAGGCAAACATCACGATCGAATCATGCACTCCACCGCCGAGAGTCGCCCCGACGAGGAGCCAGAGCATCCCCGGCAGATAACCGAACTGAGCCGCCAGCACCGGCCCGACCAGTGGACCCGGCCCCGCGATGGCCGCAAAATGGTGCCCAAAAACCACCCACCGGTTGGTCGGAACAAAGTCCTTGCCATCGTTTTTTGTCACGGAGGGCGGCGAGCGGAAATCATCCAGCACCAGTACCTTGGCCATCAGCCATTTGCTGTAAAAGCGATAAGCGATCGCAAACGTACAAAGGCCCGCCACGACCAGCCAGAGGGCATTGATCGTTTCGCCATTGTGAAAAGCGGAAAACGCCACCGCACCAGCGCCGAGTGCTGAAATAAGAACCCAAAGGATGATCCGAGGCAAACCTGTCATGCCCCGACTCTATTTCGTCCTTTTCTTTTGCTCAACCTTTCTTTTGTTTCCGGCTTGGAATAAACTTGGAAACTTTATGAGTTGTCCCACCCACAGTTTCCATCTTCCTTCTCGTTAGCGGATCACTGGTTTATTTTTATTGGGCAAATAGTCGGTCACAGTCCCGATGGTATATCACGTTCAGGCCAGGTAGTTCCAGGCTTTTATTAAAGCAGCAAGTGAAGTAATATTGTAAACACTTCAGGCATTTTCTAAAAACACTTTGTTATTTTGTTAAACACTTTTGGCATATTCAGCAAATCTCTTGGCATTTTGTAAAACACTTTTGGCATATTCAGCAAATCTCTTGGCATATCCAACCTGCAAATGCCTTGAAGTTTGTTAAAAATGCCAAAGGTGTTTTGCTTTATCTAAAAAAGTTTTATGAAATTTAATGAACATTTTAACAAATTGATTAAAGCTTTCATAAAAAGCACTCAACAGGGTATCATGTCGGACCTAACAGGGTACAATCCCCGACTTAACAGGGTACAATCCCCGACTTAACAGGGTACCATTTCACTTCGTTTCGAGCAAACGCGGCACGGGATTTGGGAAAACGCCGATCCGCCGCATTCCATGGGAATCGCCGGTCTCCTGCACCAGCTTGAAACGATCCTCGATCAGCAAATCAACAGCAATGGGGAGAGCTGTTTTTCAACTTGTCGAACGGGTGTAGAGAAAAACGACGGGAATCGATCACCAACCACTCCGAAAAATCACCCGCTCACTTCCCGCCGAG
>JBGSJM010000250.1:0-6634 GCA_041742015.1 Verrucomicrobiales bacterium
TCAACAGGGAATCGGCACCGAAATTGTAAAATGACCACCGTTGAACTCACAGAAAAATATCTGCTTGGCAACTATGCCCGTTTTCCCGTCTCTTTTTCCCGTGGTGAGGGCTCCTGGATCTGGGATGAAACCGGCAAAAAATATCTCGATTTCGGAGCAGGAATCGCTGTGTGTTCTCTGGGACACTCTCCTCCCTGTATGCAAAAAGCTCTGCGGGAACAATCTGCCACACTGATTCATTGCTCCAATCTGTATTTCATCCGCCAGCAAGCGGAACTGGCCCAATTTATCGTTGAAAAATGTGTCCAACTCCCCGGGAAGGTCTTTTTTGCAAATAGTGGTGCCGAAGCCAACGATGGGGCGATCAAAGCGGCTCGAAAAAAATTTTACGACCGGGAGGGCAAGCTTGATCGCTACGAGGTTATCACCTGCCGAAATTCGTTCCATGGTCGAACTCTGGGCGGGATCGCGGCAACCGGTCAGGAAAAGGTCAAAATCGGTTTTGAACCGCTCCTTCCTGGATTTGCTCACATCCCGTTTAATGACTGTGAGGCATTGCAAAGGGCAGTTAATGAAAGAACCGCTGCAATTTTTTTTGAACCCATTCAGGGCGAGGGAGGCATAAATCTAGCTACTCCTGAATTCATGCAGACAGCATCTGACCTGCGGGACAAACACGGCATTCTACTTATGTTCGACGAAGTACAGTGCGGCTTTGGACGGACCGGGAACTGGTGCGGATGGCGCTCCGTCTTGCGGGACAGCCCGGTTAAGGTTGAGCCTGATGTTATCACCTGGGCAAAAGGAATGGCTGGGGGATTTCCGATGGGAGCTATCTGGATCAGTGATCGCTGCTCCACGGCCCTGGGCCCCGGCAGCCATGGATCAACTTTTGGAGGAACGCCGTTGGGATCAGCAGTGGGCTTGGCGGTGTTGCGTGAAATAGAAACCTCAAACTGCATGGCAAAGATCCCTCTTTTGGAGAAAAAGGTCCGTACCCGGGTTGAAGGTTGGAATTACCCGCAAATTGCTGGCCTGCGGGGATTAGGCTTGATGCTCGGTTTCGTCCTGAGCGAGAATGCCTTTCCCGAATCCCCCCCCTCTCCCGCCGCTTTCCTGGTGAAAGAACTAATGAAAGCAGGCCTTTTAACCGTTCCTGCTGGAGCCCATGTAGTTCGCTGGCTACCACCTCTCAATGTGTCCGAAGAAGAAATTGAACAGGCATTTGCGGTGACTGAAAGCGTTCTGGCCAAATTCTCAAAATAATATCCTCGCACCCGAAATCATGAACCATCTACTTGGAATCGAAGACCTCTCAGGTGAGGAAATCACTGACCTGGTATATCTGGCCAATTCTCTGAAATTGAAACGGGGTAATCAACGTGCTCTACCGCTTGCCGGACAAACCTGGGCGATGATCTTTACCAAGTCCTCAACCCGCACCCGGGTCAGTTTTGAAGTTGGCATCCACGAGCTTGGAGGACGCCCTATGTTTCTTAACGCCAACGACATCCAACTTGGCAGAGGCGAACCCATCAAGGATACCGCCCGGGTTCTGGGACGAATGGTTCATGGTTGCATTATCCGTACCTTTGACCAACAGGATGTAGTGGATTTCGCTGAATTCGGAAAAATCCCAACCATCAACGCACTTACCGATGAGGAGCACCCCTGCCAAATTCTGGCTGATCTTCTTACGATTCGGGAAAAACTGGGATCATGGGAAGGCAAAAAAGTGGTCTTTTTTGGCGACGGTGATTGTAACATGGGCCGGAGTTGGGCCTGGGCGGCCAAACGCCTGAACTTTGATCTCGTCATCGCCGCGCCAAAAGAATTTCAGCCCCAGCCTGAATTTATGAAACGCCTTGGCGATGCTCCGGTAACCCTGACCGACGATCCCGCCTCCGCCGCCCGCGATGCTCACGTGCTCTACACCGATACTTGGATCAGTATGGGAAAAGAATCTGAAGCAAAGGAGCGCATCAAGACCCTCAAGCCATATCAAATCAATCATGATCTACTCAAACTGGCTGCTCCAGAAGCGATCGTGCAACATTGTCTACCTGCCTATCGAGACAACGAGATTTCCGAAAAATTGCTCGAAGACAGAGCCACGGAAATTTTTGATCAAGCAGAAAATCGCCTTCACGCTCAAAAAGCTGTCTTGGTGAGACTTTCCGAAGCCAATTTCACCAGCAAAAAGTAGATTAGCCTGAATGAACCAACTTTACTCTGGTTTTAATTGATTCGTCCCCTTGACCAGCGATTTACCATTTCCCTAAAGGCACTCCGTCTTGTCATAGCCACGTAAATACCAGTCGTTAGGGCACAAAACGCGCAAAACCAAAACACCTGTCCTGGCGTGAAACCCAGCCAACTCGTCAGTTTCTTTTGCACTACCGCAGCAAAAGCAATCCCAACCCATGACAACCAGCCTGCCGCTCCCTGCACACTCCCCTTTCGCTCCGATGGCGGCAAATGTTGCAGAACCGCAGCAATCGGCACAATAAACAATCCCCCACCAACTCCCAGCATACTCAGAGCGATGGTGAATGGAATTCGTTCGATCCCGGGAATACCGAGAATCACTGCCATTAAAGCCATCAAAATCGCTCCAATTGGAATCAGTCCATACTCCACATGATCTCCACTGAGCCGACCTGCCAGCAGGCTACCCGTTGCCATTCCAAGTGCCAGAGCCACCTGCAATGCGCTGCTATCTGTCTCCACGAGGTGCAACACCTGTTCTGCGTAGAGGACAATGTTCATCTGCAACAGGGCCGCAACAAAAAAGAAGCCGGTGTTACCCAGGTTTGCCCGCCACAAATCCCGGTCCAACCTCATCCAGGAAAACTCCCTCCAAAGTTCGCCCAAGAAATTGATTCGCAACCGCTTGGTCGGGTCCGCTGGCTTAACCTGTGTTATTCCAAGGCTGATCATCCAGCCAGCCAGCGCCAACCCAAGAAGAATCCAGCCGACCATGCCGGGCGCATCCACAAAGCGAGTGGCCAACCACGCTCCCGAGACCGTCCCTAAAATAGCCGCCAGGAAGGTCAGCATTTCAATAATTCCATTGGCCCAGGAAAGGCGATCAGTCGGAACCAATTCGGGCAGCGATCCGTATTTCGAAGCACCAAAAAAGGCGCTTTGCGCTCCCATTAAACAAATCGCTGTCAACTGAAGTTCAGTACTACCGGAACCCAATGCCCAAATGGCAAACACCATGATTGCCACTTCCAGGAGTTTCACCCCCGCCATGACCCGCTGCTTACTAAAGCGATCAGCCATCCAACCGCCAAACATCGAAAAAACCAGAAAAGGGGTCGCAAAATACATCCCCGAATCTGCGACCAGAGAATCAAGCTCCTCCTTTGGCAACTTTTTGGCGATCACCAAATAAATCACAAACCAACGCAACACATTATCGGAAAAAGCCCCTTGAAACTGGGTGGCCATCAGGCACCAAAAGCCCCGCTTCCAAGGGGTAGGCTTCGGGGAATCGCCTGATGGTGTGCTCATTATAACTAACGCCAGTGGAAGCTATCGCACTGATACTCAATCGATTCAAACTTATACTGTCTAAGCTTTGGCACCACCGGGTAAGTCCCCCAGATTCCGATGTTTTTGCTCCACCGCCGAATTGCCTTTAGAACCCACCTTTTTATCCCGTTCATGCAGCCAGAGCGGGAAACCGCAACCCATGATAAAGGCAGAAACTGTCCAGCAGAGATAAAGGGCATCCCAAACTCCCTGAGTGAAGCCGTAGCTGTGAAGCCCTATCCCGAGGTTGTTCACCCCCCACCAGGAAAAAGTCACGATCATTCCCAGAAAAATTGCGTTCACTGCCACACCAATTTCTTTAATGTAACCTCCCATCTTAGCATGAAGAATAACAAGCGACCAAAGGCAAATCATGAGCGCCCCGTTTTCTTTGGGGTCCCATCCCCAAAAACGCCCCCAACTGTAGTTGGCCCAAACTCCGCCCAAAATCGTTCCAACGATTGAAAACAAAAGGCAGAAACAAATGACTCCGTAAATCATTTTCGAAACCGACTTGGAAGAATCCCGGCTTTCTTTGTCTTCTTGGAAAATCCGATTGTCTTCCAACACCGATTTGCCCCTCACGGAATTGATCACTTTCGAAATAGGCCGGAGAAAGCGCTTCAGAAGATAGTAAAATCCTAAAAACATCGCCAAAAGTCCCGCCGCGTAACCGATATTAATCGTCGTGACATGGGTCGCCAACCAGAAATTGGTATCCAAAACAGCCTGGAGGGGATCCATCGTGTCGGTTGCTTCCTTCACTTCATATCGAAGCGAGAGAAAAATCCCGGCAGCGCCAGTGACGGTTGCGATCATTATCCCCACCCCACGCCGGGTAAAATACTCTAGGGCGAGACAAAGCATCACCACGATTGCAGTGATAAAGATAATCGTGTCGTATAAATTTGTAATCGGCGGTCGTGCCCGAACAATGGAACGTTGCACAATGCCAGCAACATTATAGTAAAGAGCAATAACCGTCACAACCACAGCTATCAGAGTGCAGATCCTGGAGAACTTGGTCCCCGGCACCAGCCAACTTGTCGAAAGAATCAAAAATGCCATAACGAAATAAGCCAGACTACTTTGAAAATAGCCTGAGTTATAGAGATCCACCTCCCGGTCGGTGGTTTTTGCCTCCGGCTTGAGTTGCCGTTTCCGGTCCTTGAGACGTGCATCCTCAAGCGGCTCAGAATTCGCTGCGATTTGCTGATCAATCGCAGCAACTTTAGCCTCATACCGGGCCTGAACTTCCGCCTTCTGGCGATTGACAAAATCTCCCATCAATTTTGCCATGGGACTTACAATCGGCTCCATCGCATTCTTTTTGGAACTATTTGGAAGTTTTTCCAGCTCCGCAAACATCGTCTTCTGAGCCGAATTCAAACCGGAGACCTCAGCCAAAACTCCCTTGGCCCAATCACGCTTGCTCTTATCCTGCATGGCTTCAAACATGACATCGCCGATTCCCATCCATTCGTCCTTCAACCGGTCCTGAGGTGGAACAAATACCAGATTGCTACCTGAACTGGCAAAGAAGAAAAAAAGCTGAAACGGAGATTGAAAAAGCGTTGCTTCCTCACTGGGCGATTCCTGACTGAGAAGACCGAACAATTGATCCGGAGTCATCTCCGGCATCAAATCGAGAAATTCCGACATATTCAAGCGCTTCGCAATTTCAGCAAGACTTGGCGGAAGAATCTGGTCGTTAACCATGTTTTCCCCTTTCCGTACTGCCCCAAACTGGCCCAGCATAAATTCGAAAAGACTGATGTTCTGTCCCAGTCTTAAAATCTGAAGCTCTTCGCGACTGGGAGCAAGTGACTGATCTTTGTCGCTGGCATCATATTTCTGTTTTTTTTCAGAAACCCGTCTCCCTTCCTCCGCTAATTTAGCGCGAGCAACCAAAAGTTGATTGTACGAGTACCGATCCCTTTTATGGTGAACCGATTCCCCGATTTTCGGTTTTACACCCAACTCCGCAACCACATCCGTGTCATCCACATTAAAAATCGGCATTTCTTTAGCTAGGTCCCCACGAAACAATGAGTCCAGCAACCACTCATCTGCCTTAATGGTATGAGTTTCACCATCCTTGGTCTGGAACTTCACCCTGGTTCCGTTATTGATTTGCAGAAGGGTGAAGCGGGAGAAAGTATTCGCCGGTTTTACTCTGCCTCCATTCTGAATCAACAGCCTTTGGAATTCTCCTCGAACTTCGTCCGGCCAAGCCGTGTATGAATCAAGGTTCGTCAAAACATTCTTCGAACTCCGCAGATTTTTCGAAAGAAAATAGGTTGATTTCAGTGAAAGAAACACGCCGAGCATGAGCAGGAACGAAACAATCAGATAAGCAATCTTCAACGGACTGAAACGCTGCTCGGCTCGTTTTTGGGCTTCCTGGGCCGCAGCCAGTTCCCGTAACTGCTTTTTGGTGCTCATATATTTTTCCTTATTTTTTTCGAAGCCTTTCAGCTTTCGATTTATTGATGAATTCGACCAGTTTCCACACAAAATGAAAGAACAATCCCAGAGTCATGATGGCTAGGGCGATGGTTGGCCACTGGTCAGAGGGATTATCCGACACAGCAAACTGGGAATAATATTCACCGGTTTTAGGGTTTTGCCCGAAGCTTTCCTGAAATACCACGAAACCGCCATGCCGCATAGGCTCGTTCATCCTGATCGCAACCTTCTTGCCCTCTTCATTGATTTGATCCAGTCTTGTTATCCGACTTTCGTAGTTTTTAGGCTGGGTTGTTCCGGGGTGTTTCTCAAAAATGAATCGGTCCAGCTTAATGTAGAAATCGATCGGCCAACTCGTTTTGGTCAGCAAAAGCCCGTAAGTCTTGCCATCCACCTCGAACCCTGCCGCCCGCGGGCTTTCTCCAGCCATCATACTAGCAGAAAAAGCCGACACAATTTGTTCACTGACCAGCCTCTTGTCGGTCCCAGTCAGGACTCGTGCGAAAAGTCCGGGAAAGTTCCTCTCTTCTTCCTTTTCCCTCCTTACATCCATTAACTTAAATCCGTTAATCTCCCGCTTTCCCGCGCTCACCGCCATGGGAGCGGAGGACGGAATCGGATTGGC
>JBGSJM010000251.1:0-5630 GCA_041742015.1 Verrucomicrobiales bacterium
TTGCTCCATGAAAAATGAGGCTCATCACCTGGCCGAAGGTCGGAATGTCGCGGTTTTGGCTCCGAAACCAGAGCAGGACCACACCAATCCCAGTGACGATGAAGTTACAGGTCCAGGCACCCAAAAATGGCGGGATCCGGTTGCCCTGTCCCAAAGCCATGGTGGTTCCTTTCATGATATACATGAGCGCAAAAATAATCACTGCGGCAGTCACCCCTCCCAAAACCCCTTTTCGGGAATAAACGATCCCGAGCGGTGCCGCGACGAGCACCATCGCAAAACATAGGGCTGGTTCTGCAAAAATATTCCACCGATTGGTCCGGAATGCGGCGAGGTCCTTGGCATTCATTTCCTGGTTCGCATTTAAAAACATGGCCAGACCTGGAAAGCCTAAAAACTCAGGGTTTTGCGAGGAACTGAGCACTTTCCAAGGAGTTTCATTCCAGCCGTTCAGGGTCATGGACTCAAAGGCCTCTATGATTGGTACCCGGTCTTTTCCATAACGATAGACCTTCCCGTTTATCAGGGTCCAATCTTTGCTTTTCCAGTTCCAGCTCGCCTCCAAAGCCTGCCACATCATTTCAGGTTGTCCGTCAGGATCCCGCTTCCAGATCACCACGTTTCCCATCGGTTTGTCGAGTTCCAGCGGAACCAGACCGACGAACCAGGTTCGCGAGGCGTAGGTGTTGATGTGCATCCAGCCCTGCTTTACCCACTTACCAGGAGCAGTCGGGGCCTGACCAGTTTTGAGGACAGCTTGATCAGTCAGGGCTTTCTGCATAATGACCTCTTTCAGACCTGATGCCCGCGGTGCCCAGTCATACTTTAGAGCCAACCCAACCACGGTGCAGTATCCCCCGATAAAGAGCAGTGGGGCGAGGATTCGCAAAACCGATCGACCCGCACTGATCATGCTGATGAGTTCGTTTGACTTCGACAAATTCGACAAGGCAGAAAGCAGGGCCAGAAGTATAACAATCGGCAACACGAATAATATCACATAAGGGAACTGAACCCGGTAGAATTCCGCGAGCCGGGAAAAGGGTAATCCGGTAAAGGCTGGTCCGTTATCAGTGAAATCAAAAATCAGCCAGATCGAGGAAAAAGCCAGGATGCAGAACAAAAATGGCGAAAGAAATGACTTTACCACATACTGATCCATCAAATCCAGCCGGAAGAAGCATTGGGTCAAAATGGGTGGGCTGATGATCAAAAAAGCGACCAGCACGATTTTGCCGATATAGGCCGGGATGGATGGATTTTCACCGGCCAGTGCCTGCCCGTCCAGAGCACTCTGGGTGGCGATCACATCCGCAGGCAGCCACGCCAGCAGACAACCCAGGCAGGCAATCCACATCGCCACAACGAGGATACGGTGACGTGAACTGGCCGACTGGTCCTCGCGAATCCACAGACTGGTAAAAAATGCCAGGAGTGCCATAAAAGCACCGATTCCCTTTCCCGCCATGGGCAACATATCCGGCACTTGTTTCAGCGCGGCATTTACGCCGATATCCCTAATCAGGGTGGTTTGATCCGCAAACTCCTGAAAAGACGAGTTAAATCCCAACGCCAAACCTATCGCCAGAACTCCAAAGACAATCTTTACGGTCAGAGATTGGTGATCCCTCTTACCCTCCAACTTTTGGGCAAGGCCTTTCCAGGCCTTGATAAACCAGCCGATTGGGGGAAAGTTTGTCAGTTTTTTGAACATGAAATCAAAATGCGGAAGAAAATGTAACCCAGCGGACGACCGAAGGGGAGTGCAAGCTTTCACCCAGATTCGCCCAGGTCTCCGGTAGATCAACCAATCAAATCCAAACTGAATTGAACGTCAATGAATACGCCGGGCAAGTGCTTTTTTGCACCGAGCTGGAGGAAAAACTAAAACTCACCACTCATACGGTTGAATTCGATTATCAACAGACGAAAATTTCTTCCCAGATCGTCCCGGGCCGACCCGACTCGCTGCAACTCAAAGCCGCAGTAGCGGAAGATGCCAAATCCTCCGCCCGAGTGGCCCTTCCGGCCCGGCCCGCCCTGGTCAATGATCGCAGCCGGGGTATTCTCCTCCATTTTTTTGCCAACCACGAGTTGCTCGCCGCAGAGTTGATGGCTCTGGCTCTGTTAAAGTTTCCCGATGCTCCGGTGGCCTTTCGCGAGGGCCTGTTCCAAACCCTGCAGGAGGAACAGAAACACACTCTTTGGTATCTCGGGCGGATGAAGGAATGCGGCGTCACCCTCGGCGAATTTCCAGTCAGCCGCTTCTTCTGGGATACCGTTTCCAGCATGGAGACGCCGTTTGATTACGTTTCCCGGCTCAGCCTTACCTTTGAGCAGGCCAATCTTGATTATTCGCGGCACTTCGGGATGATCATGGAGGAGGCGGGCGACTCCCGGACCGCCAAAATCATGGACAAAATCTATCGGGACGAAATCGAGCACGTCGGTTACGGCCTAAAGTGGTTTCGTCATTGGAAAGATCCCGAACAAAGCGACTGGAATGCTTATCGAAACCAACTCACTCTCCCTCTCTCACCCAGCCGGGCCAAGGGCAACGGAGTCCGGTTTAATGAAACGGGTCGGGCCCGGGCCGGTCTCACCAGCGAGTTTATCCGGCATCTCGCCGTCTATGAAAAGTCCAAGGGCCGGACTCCCAATGTCTTCTATTTTAATGCTGATGCCGAGGATCACATTTCCGCCAGTCTCTCAACTCTCAACTCCCAACCCTCAACCAAACACCAGTCCGCGCCGAAGGTCCTGGCCCTGATCACTGACTTGGAGATTCTCCAGATTTTTCTCGCCCGGCAGGATGATGTCATCTTGATGCGAAAACCGCCAAGTCTCCCTCATTTGGAACGTTTACGGAATGCGGGCTTTCAGTTGCCGGAAATCGAGGTTCTGGATGCCTACGGAAACCTGTGTAAAGAGACCACTTTGAGCCATCGCAAATTGAACGCCATCAGACCCTGGTCGGTTTCTCCTGACCTGCCGGAGAGATTCTCGGGTCTCGGTCGCAATTCACTGTGGGAAAGCCGCTGGGGTGACCTGTTTTCCAAAACTGCACAGGTCGCTGTTTTCGGGGAGTGGATGCCAGGATCGCAAATTTGCCGATCCATCGCCGAAGTGGACGCCGTGACCCAGACACTCTTGTCTGGGCTTCAAAACAATGCCGTGGTTTTGAAGTTGCCAGTCTCCTCCGCCGGGCGCGGCGTAAAATTCTGCCGGACCAGAGAGGAAGCCCTCTCCACGGCGGAAAAATGGCTCGCTCAGACCCAGTCGATTCTTGTCGAAACCGCCCACGACCGGGTTTTCGATTTCTCGGTGCAATACGAGGTCTCTCCGGAAAAGATCACCCAGATCGGCTTGATCAGGCAGGTCGTGGACTTGATGGGGCGCTACCGGGGCAGCATCAGCGCTGCCAAATTCTGCAAAGGACTGTCCAGCGAGTTATCCCGCTTCCTCATGATCGAGGCGCTGCCCTTTTTCGATGAATCCAGCCCCATGCTTCGTGCCGTTCACGCCTGGTTTAATGACCACGGCTATTCCGGGGCCTTCGGGATCGATGCCTATGTGTATCGCGGTCCGCTCAACCATCAACCAACACTCACTCTGCGCCCGATTTGTGAGATCAATCCCCGCTACACCATGGGCCGGATCACCCATGAGATTCGCAAAGCCATCGCCCCCGGCTGCTCGGTGAAATTCGAAATCGTCAAGAGCCACCCTTCGTTGCTTGAGCCACAGCCCATCATCCACCCCATCAACGGGAAAATTTGCGGAGGCGGCCTTTTCCTGAATGAACTATCCGGCAATTCAAACTTTGCCGCCAGAATCACAGTGGACAAGGACGCCATGAATCTCTAAAAGTTAAGGCGGCCACATCATGAAATTTTGTTTTTACCTCGCCCTTTTGATCTTGTTGGAAGTCAACCTTTCCCTGGCCCATGGCACCATGCTTCCCAAAGTCATCACCACGGTCCGGAGCGCCTGCGTGGAAGTGCTCGTGGATCGCCAACTCCGGGGCGGCGGGGCCATCGTGGAGTGCGGCAAGGGCCGGGCTTATGTTATTACCGCAGCGCATCTTTTTCCCCTGCCCAATTCCTATATCACAATCATGACGGAGCGGCACGGAAATCACCTCGCCAACCTCATCGCCTACGATTTTGGCCACGATCTTGCCCTGCTTGAGATCGTAACCAACCAGGAGTTGCCAGTGATCCCGGTGGCCTCCTACACGCCCTCACCCACCCAGCCGGTTTATAACTTTGGCCCGGCCCTGAAGCGGCAAACCCTCATCATCTCGGGCGACATGGCTGAGTCTCGGATCAACTACACCGACTTCGAGCCTTCGGAGGGCTATATCGAGCACATCTTTATCAACGCCATCAACCCGGTTTTGACCTCCGGGGGCATCTGGGTCAATCAACTGGGAGAAATCATCGGCGTGCAGAGTGGACGGTTAAAAGGCGACGCCGGGGCACCCTCTTCCGGGCTGAGCATGGCCTGCCCTCCCGGAGCGATTCGCAATCTCCTAAAAACCAAAACCACCACCAGCACCCCGGGGATCGGCGGCTGGGTCTGGGAACTGTGGACCATTGATCCAGACATCCTAAAACAGATTCCCGAAAACATTCAGGGTCTCGCGGTCCGTTGGGTCAGGGATGGCGGTGCCATGAACCGGGCCGGGATCAAGCCCAACGATGTGATTCTTTCCTGTGACAACCAACCCATCCTCCGGAGAAACGATCTTTTTACCCTGATTCGGGAACAACCCACCGGCTCGACATTTTCACTCAAGATCTACACCCCATCCACTCAAAAACACCGGATCGTAAAGTTAAAAACCATCCCCCTGGAGACCCGCTGGAACAACCACCTCCAAAAACTCCGAGGCGGGTGATCATATCTTGCCAAAGACTGCGCAGGGATTTTGATCACCTTGCATCTCCGCCGGATGCGCCGTAGCTGGGCGTAATGAGCGAAAATCAGGAAAAAAGTTTATACGAGCGAATCGGTGGTGAAGAGGCCATCTCTGGATTGGTGGATGTCTTTTACGACCAGGTCACCGCCGACCCGGTTCTCAGTTCCTACTTCCAAAATGTTCCGATTGATCGCCTGCGAAAGATGCAAAGAGAGTTTTTTGGAGCCGCCACTGGCGGACCCATTATCTATAGTGGTCGCCCCTTGCGAGACGTACACAAACATATGGGGATCAGTCGCTCGGAGTTGCAGCGGTTCACCAATATCCTCATCGCCACGTTGCAGGGATTTAATATCGATGAGAATGATATTCGTGACATTATGGCGCGGGTTAATCTTTACTCCGATGAAATCACCAACGATCTGCCCGAATACGGGTAGCCAAAATTTGAAATCCCTGTGATTTAACAGGGTACAATCCCGCATTCATCAGGGTACAATCGTCGACCTAACAGGGTACGATCGGATTGACCAGTAACCTCGGTAATCGCCCGGTAAGCTCATGTAATCGACCGGTAACCTCATGTACGGCGGCATCTGTAACTCGGTACGCGGCATCTGACACTCGGTACGCGGCATCTGACACTCGGTACGCGGCATCTGACACTCGGTACGCGGCATCTGACACTCGGTACGCGGCATCTGAC
>JBGSJM010000252.1:0-6449 GCA_041742015.1 Verrucomicrobiales bacterium
GTGAATATGAACCATTTTAACCACGAATTGAAAACCTTCACCGGGCCGTCGGTCGGACTGACGCCGGAAGGAAACACCAAAAAAAAAAAATTTTGATTTAACTTGAAATATCCTTCTCATGGAAGGGTACGATGGGAGAGGCAACAGAGTATGATGGCACTTCGGCAGCTACGAGGTATGGCTAGGCTCCACCAGGGTCAGCTCTTCCTCCAGGGGTAAGGCATAGACCACCACCCGATAACACGCAACGAAAACCCACGCTGTCGATGCGATGGTGAGGCTCGAGGCTGGTGCGATTCGAAGACCACAAGTAATCACGGATGTTGCAAAGCCAGGAATTACCCCGCAAGACAAATTGAGTCGACGAAGGTATAAATTTGTCCGCCACCCATTCCCAGACATTGCCCCCGAGGTCGTAAAGGCCAAATTGATTTGGCTTGAAGCTCATGACTGAAGCGGTTGTTGGAAATCCGTCTTCGTAACTCTCCAGGTAATTTTCCCTGGGATTTGGTGCCTTGGTTTTCCGGCTCTGGTCGCTGTAGTTGCCTGCTCCCTGCGGTGGGGGCCACTCCGATCCCCAGGGGAACTCGTCTACTATGTTGCGAATTTTATACCCCGGACTGGCCCCATTATCCTCCTTGCTTCCAATGCCCACTGCCATGCTCCACTCCGCATCCGTGGGCAGGCGGTAAGTCCGGCCCTCCTTTTTGCTGAGCCAGCGGCAGAAGGCATTTGCCTCCTCCCAATTCACGCGGACCACCGGATGATCCTCCGCTTTTTCATTGATCACAAACCCGTCGTGGGTCTGGTTTTTCCAGTCTCCTGCGATGTCTGGAGTCTCTTTAGCAAAGACTGCGTAGTCTTTCCACCGCACTTCATGAATACAGAAAAGCACTTCGGTGCCGGGCACTGGCACAAATTTCATGCCCAGGCTGTTGGTGAACTCTTTGTCACTTATGGTTCCCGGCATTTTGGAAGATCCGGTGGGCGGAGTTGCTTTTGGCGGGAACACGGTCTCAAATGGCTCCGGCAGTTTCTTCACGTCTTCGGCGGCATCTCCCTCCTGCGCAGGAACCGAGGCGGACTCTCCCAGCAGAGCAATCACCAGCAGCATCCAAACCCGAAATTTTACAGACATTTGCATACCCAGTGAAATTGACGAAAAAAGGGCTAGCTGTCAAGATCTGACAACGAGGGCACGATTTAACGCTGACCTAGTTCCCCGCGATTTAGAACTTTCGCGATGATGCGAACGGGTTTTATAGTGCCAAAATGAAGTATCAACTGTTCCTACTCGCCCTCGGTATTCAAGCCTCGCTGTTAACGGCGCAGGAAAAAACCATCCCGCTCTGGGATGAAGGGAAAATGCCTTTTCTCAAAGAAGACGGCAGCGAAAAGGACACCCCGACTCTGCATATCTATCCTGCGCCGACCGGGAACGGCGCGGCAGTGGTGGTCTGTCCGGGCGGGGGCTACGGGGGCCTGGCCCGGGATCACGAGGGTCACCAGGTCGCAAAATGGCTCAATGCGCGTGGCCTTTCAGCTTATGTGCTACATTACCGCCTGGGCAGCCAGGGCTATCATTTCCCGGCGCAATTGGCTGATGTGCAGCGGGCCATCCGCCAGGTGCGGGCTCATGCCGGGGATTGGAAGATCGACCACAAACGTATCGGGGTGATGGGTTTCTCCGCAGGCGGACACCTCGCCAGCATGGCCGCCACCAAGTTCCATGAAAAAGCCAGTGATCCAGTGGACGAGATCGATCAGGTCAGCGCCCGGCCAGATTTTGCGGTGCTGTGTTATGCCGTGATCAGCATGGATTCGGCGGTCACTCACCAGGGTTCGCGCATAAATCTACTGGGGCCGGATAAAGCGGCTGATCCGGCTGCGGCCAGTCACGTTTCCTCGGACAAAAACATCACCGCGGAGACCCCGCCGACCTTTCTTTTCCATACCGACGAAGACAGTGGGGTGCCCCCGGAAAACAGCATCCTCTTTTACCTCGGTCTGAAAAAGCATCAGATCCCGGCAGAGCTGCACATTTATCAAAAGGGCGCTCATGGGGTGGGTTTAAACGAAGGCGACCCTATTTTGGGGACCTGGTCCAGCCATCTCGAAAACTGGCTGCGCAGCAACAAATTTTTCGCCCAAACCGTCACGAGGGCGGCGGTTTCCGGGCAGGTCACTCTGGATGGCCATCCCGTCAGCTCCGGTTCGATCACGTTTCATCCTGAAGACAGCAATCTGCCGGTAGTGACGGCCCGGATCCGCCGGGGAAAATTCTCCGCCAAATCTGCGGAAGGACCGGTTCTGGGAACCAGCCGGGTGACATTTTCTGGAAGCATCTGGGAAGAAACCAGCGCTCCAGAAGACATAATCGTGAAACGAACTATCGAAACACCGGTGAAGGTGGTTGACGGGGCCGCTTTCAAATGGGATTTCACCTCGAAGTAAACCTATGGAAACAAGAATCGCTTTTGTGACAGGGGCCAGCAAGGGAGTTGGCCGGGGCATCGCTTATGAACTGGCCAGCGCCGGTTGGGATCTGGCCATCAACTACCACAGTGATCAGGCCGGTGCCGTGGAAACCCAGGCGGCAATCGTCGCCAAAGGTCGCCGATGCCTGATTTTGGGCGGAAATGTCGGGGTGAAGGCTGATGCGGAAGCGATGTTCTCCGAGATAAAAAAGGAGTATGGCCGACTCGATTGCATGGTAAATAATGCGGGGCGACAGACCTGGGCTCCCCTGCTGGAACTGAAGGAAGAGGACTGGGACAAGACCATCACCACCAACCTGAAAGGCAGTTTTCTCTGCACCCAACTGGCCGCGCGGATCATGAAAGACCAGCCCGGCGGCGGATCGATCATCAATATCGGGTCCGGAGCTAACAAACAGCCCTTTATGAATCTGGTCGATTACTGTGCCTCCAAAGGTGGGCTGGAGCAGCTCACCCGGGTCAGCGCCTGCGAGCTTGGGCAGTATCGGATCCGGGTGAATTGCGTGGGTCCCGGGGCTATCGAAATCGAACGGACCCGTGAGGAATCACCCAACTACGCGGCAACCTGGGGAGCCATCACCCCGCTGGGTCGGGTCGGCCAGGTCAAGGACGTGGCGAATGCGGTGGTCTTTCTGGCCGAATCAAAATCCGAGTTTATCACCGGACAGACTTTGTATGTGGATGGGGGGCTCTGGACCAAAGCCCAGTGGCCGTATGATAGGCTTTAGGCTTTAGGAAGAGGCCCAAAAGAGGCATTGTCTTATGGCCTAAAGTCTCCAGCCTCCAGCCTACTTCGTCGGGGCAGTATTCACC
Source organism: Verrucomicrobiales bacterium (assembly GCA_041742015.1). Lineage (GTDB taxonomy): Bacteria > Verrucomicrobiota > Verrucomicrobiia > Verrucomicrobiales > DEV007 > Arctic95D-9. The sequence continues at coordinate 3,312 of JBGSJM010000252.1, forward strand.
GCAACGAGTATTTGCCCCAGAATGTCTCCTGTCTCTGCCTCGCCACCCAAAAGTTGCTGAAAGAGAATTGCCCCGGTAAAGTTGAGGGTCACTGGTGCCTCGTCCTCCTCAAGCCATTTGGCAAAGGATTGCTCAATTTCAATTCGGTATAGTGATGTGTCAGAGAACATCCCGCCCCGAATCGAGCCCGACCAGTTCCCGGCGAGGTTGGCCACGGTAGAAAAGGTTCCGACTTCGTTACCGCTTTGGTCCCGAACCACGACGCGGATGGTCGCCCCGGGAGCGCCCGCCCCGGCAAAAAACGGATCGGATGTGATCAACGGAGCATTCCGGCCAAAGCCTTGATCTTGATTTCCAAAGAGCCGCCCCGATTGGAAACCAGCAAAGATGGTATTTTCCCTTAAATCACGAAAGAGGCTCTGCATGTTGTCAAAGGTGACGGTTGGGGGAGTGGGTGTGGGTGTGGGTGTAGGAGTGGGTGGAGGGTTTGTGTCGTTATCAGATATGGTCACCGTGGCAACCACGGCTGCCGTGTTTGTGACTGTCCCACTGACGACCGATCCGGTAAGAGTGAAAATCTCACTGGCCTCTACCAGACTATTATCGATAATAGCAACCCTTGCCTGGAGGCTGGTCTGACCTGCAACAATGGTGGCGTTGGCTCCATACGCACTCCAACTCAATCCACCATCGGTGGAAATTTCCAACGTATTGCCGAAATCGGTTCCCAAAGTTGCCGTGTCACTAGCCAAAACCAGGGTGACCACGACATCGTCGATCGAGGCTTTGTTGAGAGAAAGCGTAAAGACGGCGTGTGAATCGGAACCCTCCGTCACATTGAGATCAGTGATCGCCAAGGTTGGTGTGAGCACTACAGCAGCCGTCGTAAAGCTCCAGGTAGTCTTATCCGAGATACCGGCAAAGGGGTTTCCGGCAGTGTCCTGGACCGCCCCAGCCGCTACGATGATGTAGTATTCAGTGGAGGTTCCAAGGTTGGCTGTCGGGTTGATGGTCAGGGTTGAGCCGGAGACGGTGCCAAGTCCGCCAATCACATCAATCGTTTCAACTATTGAATCATCGCCGACCAGACGGATCTCGATATTGCCCGTACCAATATTAACATTTTCACTGAATGTAAGGACCAAGTTTACCGCCGGATCCACCCCAGCGGCATTGTCGGCAGGACTCAATGTCGCGACAACTGGCGCTATCGAATCGGCGGTGGTAAAGTTCCAGGTGGTGTCATCGTTAATTCCGGCAAAATCATTTCCGCTCAGATCCTCAATTGCTCCCGCAGCGATCCGCACCGAGTAGTTGGTGTTGGAGGCGAGGTCGGAGGGTGGGTTGATGGTCACCGTTGTGCCATTGATCGTCACCGCCGGATCACTGATTGAGATGGTTTGAATCACCGAGCCACCGGAACGAATCTCGATGTTTCCGGAGCCGATCTGGACATCTTCGCTGAAGGTAATGACCAGGTTGGAATCAGCCGCCACATTGGTTGCGTTGTCGGCAGGGCTCACAGTTGTAACCGAAGGCGTTATCGAATCGGCGGTGGTAAAGTTCCAGGTGGTGTCATCGCTAATTCCGGCAAAATCATTTCCACTGAGATCCTCGATTGCTCCAGCAGCGATCCGCACCGAGTAGTTGGTGCTGGCGGCGAGGTCGGAGGGTGGGTTGACGGTCACTGTGGTTCCACTGATCGTCACCGCCGGATCACCGATTGAGATGGTCTGAATCACCGAGCCACCGGAACGAATCTCGATGTTCCCGGATCCGATCTGGACGTTTTCATTGAAAGTGATCACCAGATTGGCGGTCACTGCTACACCGGCGGCATCATCTGCCGGACTCAAAAGGGTAACTACAGGACCAGCGGAATCAAACCCTGCATCCACATTTCCAAGGCTGGCGCTCAGAGTAATGCCTGCACTGCGTCCCGTGGTGGCATTGACGTCGCTGTCACCCGTTTTCAGGGTTAACTGCTGCCCCGTTCCAGGGATGACCTGGATCACATAATCGACCAGGGAACCAGCACCAAAGGCGGTTTGTAGTTGGGAAGAGGAGAAAAGACCGTTGAAGCTGTAAGTTCCATCGGTAGCCGTCGTGGTGGTCTTGATGGGATTAACGGTATCTTGTGTCGTGTAGAGATTCACCGTAACGCCGGACACGCCGGTTTCGCCTGCCTTGACTCCGTCGTCCGAATTGCTGTCACTCCAAACCAGACCGCTGAGACTTAACAGGCCAACCAGACCGGCATCCAGACTGGTATGAGCCGGGGTCGTGGTCGTCAGGGTGACGGTCCCGTTCATTTCGCCGCTGGAGGTTGCGTTATTACCTGTTGCACTGGGAGTGGATTCCACCGTGGGGGTGAAAGCCGTCCCGGTCGGAGCCGTCCAGCGGAGGCGATAGCCATTTCCATCCGCATCGATCGGCAGTCCGCTGATTGTAAAACTACCATTCGCAGCAGTAGTGGTTTGGTAAGAGGACAAAATAGTGTTGGTGCCAATATCCCGAACATCGACCGTTACCCCGCCAAAGCCCGGCTCATTGGCATCCTGAATCCCGTCGCCATCGATGTCATACCAGACTCTGTCTCCCAGCGAACCGTTGGCGACAGTATAGGTTTCATCAGTTGTGGGTTCCGCTGTGACGAACCCATTGCCCGCCAGATCCTGAATGTTTTGAGCGCCCGCGAGGTTGAGCCCGACCACCCCATTAAAGGTGGCCAGATTGCCGCCGGAGACGGTCACTTCCCAGATCGAAGCATCGGCACCCTGGGCCACACCCGTGACGGTGGCGGTTGTGTTTCCATTAATCAAGAAATCATCAGCGGTCACGTTGGTGACAGATTCACTGAATGCCACGCGGAACACCAGACTATCCTCGCTGGTGACCTGAACCGCCGGTGTTAAGCGGGTGATGCTGGTGATGGTCGGCGCGGTGTGGTCCTCGGTCGTAAAATTCCAGGTGGTGGTATCACTGATTCCCGCAAAACCATTACCTGCGAGATCTTCAAAAGCATTGGCACTGATTTGAACTGAGTAGTCAGTTGATTCCTGCAGATCCACGGTCGGATTGACAAATACAGTAGTGCCCTCTCCACTCGCCGGGGTGAAATAGGCGTAGACATTGTCG
>JBGSJM010000253.1:0-9473 GCA_041742015.1 Verrucomicrobiales bacterium
GCCTGGATTCTCCAGTATTCGGCTTCCTGTTGAGCCTGAGCGTCCAAAGCGGCCTGTGCCGCTGCGGCAGAAGCTTGAACCGCAGCCTCTTCCGCCGCACGGGCTTGGGCGGCAGCGGCTTCCGCAGCTTGGGCATCAATCGCAGCCTGAGCCTCCGCAGCGGCTCGGGCGGCATCCTCTGCCGCTGCGTGCGCCTCTGCCGCAGCCAGTGCTGCCGCATCAGCATCGGCCTGGGCAACCTCTACCGCCTGCCAATCCAGAATAAACTGTGCGATGCTTTCGTCGGAAGGCTCCTCGAACATAGCGGCTTCCGTCTGTGTGGCGATTCCAGCAAGTTCACTGGCGGCCACTTGTGCGGCATCCGCTGAAGTTGCAGCAGCATCTGCGGAGGCTTCCGCATTCTCACTGGAAATTGCTGCGGCTTCCGCCGATGGCAACTCATCCTGCGCATCCGCATGGATCGATGATGTGACCCCAAGCAGAAGGAGGATGGGGAAAATGACTAAACGAATTTTACCCAAGAGGCAATATTGGATTGGGGAACTGCTGGGATGCTGGGATGCTGGGATGCTGGGATGCTGGGATGCTGGGATGCTGGGATGCTGGGATGCTGGGATGCTGGGATGCTGGGATGCTGGGTACGGTGTTTTCCATGTTTGTGGCGGCAAATTGAGATTTGCTTTCACGAGTGGAATTGGGAACATCGTTTTGCAAATTCTTTTTTAAAATTTTTCCCGGGACGGAGTGCTCGAATCGAATGGTGACATTTTTGACAGCGGAGCTGCAAACCCACGATCAATATCCGAAAATGCCCAAAGCAAAGTAGCATTTAACACAGCCGATGAGGTTAGATCAAATTTTCTTGTTTTGGTCGAAAATTCCTTGTACCATTCACAAAAATTCAATTGCTCTAGTACGGATTTGACAAATGGTGAAATAAACTCGGCCTTATTATGCATTTCCAAACTTTAGTGTGACACCCCATTGTTGCCGCGGCATCTACCTAATTTCCAATATTTGGAAATTTTTATTGGTGGCTTGTATTTAATAACCAATTTGCCTGACAAGGCTTTCCGCCAAGCCCAAGGGGGCTGATCAATCTCAAAAGGGTAGATAAAAAAACTCAAGGTGAAATCCATCTCTCCAGCCGGGAGAAAAGGTTGTTTTTTTTCAGACTTCGCTAAGTTTGCGATATGTCAGAAGCAGCAGGTTCAACATCTCCAAACCCATCCTCCTCGGCCACTCCCGGGTGCATCATCCTGGGAGCGATTGTGACTGTGTTTGGCGGATTAATCATCCTCTACACTGTGGTTTTTTTTGTCCAGAAAAGCAAGATGGGAGATTTTACCAGCGATCAGGCGGCTCAGATTGCTATTTTTGAACCGTCTGAGGCGCAAAAATCCCAGCTTCAGGAAAAGATCTTTGCCATCAAGGCCGCCACCAGTCAGGGGCGCCAGGAACGGATTCTTCTCACCAAAGATGATCTCAACACCTGGATTGCCTCTGCCGACATTCTCAAAGACTTCCGGGGCACCACCTCGATTGAAGCGATTACAAACAGAGGTATCGAAGCGAGAATGACGCAGCCGATGAGGAAAATGCCCTTTTCCTCCGAGCAGCGCCACCTCAACGCCCTCTTCATTTTCCAGCCGGAGTTGAGGCGGCGCACCGTGGCGATGAAGGTCCGGGATATCATCCCCGAAGTGGGAACGATCCCGGAGCAATTTATAAAAGTTTATGATGCGATGGATATGCTGAGGCTCGATCCAGAAAATCCAAATATTCAACCCTACATCCCGAAAATAAGCCGGGTTTACACCGAAGCAGATCATGTCGTCATCGAAACCGGCACCCCGGCTGCTGATCAATCACCCCTGCCTGAATAGCCGTGGTTCGATGGTCGATTTTCCTCCGAAATTCGTTTTTTTGCTGTGTTGGCTCGAAAAATGCTGTAAGGTTTCCAGCGGCCACTTACCGGTTCGAAATCAATCATGCCTGAACAACGTTTTGACCAGCATCAGTCGTTGTTTCAACAACAGACGATTGCCCCACAAATGCAGCAAAGTCTGCAGTTGTTACAGACGCCCACTCTGGAGTTACGCCAATTGATCCAGCAGGAATTGAACAACAATCCGACTCTGGAAGATGACACTTTTGATGTGTCTCTGGAAGATGCCAAGACTACCGACGAAGACGAGGAATTTGATCGGGAGCTGGCCGAGTTATCCCAGCGCGATGAGGAATGGCGTGAATACATGGCCCAATCCCGGATCGCTTCGCCTCGTCGGGATGATGCGGACGAGAGGTATCAATACATGATGGATTCCATCATTGATCCAATCACCCTCCAGAGCCACCTCATCAATCAACTGAGTTTTTCCCCGGTGAGTGGTGAGCTGAAAAAAGTCTGCGAAATGCTGATTGGCAACATCGATGACAATGGTTTCCTCCAGGTCAATATCGAAGAGGTCTGTCTCGACCAGCGTATCCCGATAGATCTTTTGCTGGACGCCCGTGGCATCATCCAATCCTTTGATCCAGTGGGTATCGGTGCCGAAGATCTGCGTGACTGTCTGCTGATCCAATTGGAACGAATGGGTAAACACCACAGTCTGGAGTATCAAATCGTAGAACATTACCTGGAGGAACTGGCCAAGAAGCGATACCCGCAAATCGCCAAAAAGTTATCCGTGCTCCCGGAACAAATTTCCCTGGCCGCCGCCTTTATCGCCACCCTGGATCCCCGTCCCGGTAGCCGTTTTTCGAATGACAACAACACCTACGTTGTCCCCGATGTGGTCGTAGAAAGAAATGGTAATGAATGGGTGGTGGTAACCAATGACGAGCAGATTCCCCGACTAAAAATCAGTCAATCCTACAAAGATCTCCTCGCCACAGACGAAGCCAAGGCCGCTAGGTCGTATATTCGTGACAAAATCAAATCTGGAAAATTCCTGATCAAATGTATTCAGCAACGGCAGCAAACCATTCGTGGGATTGCCGAGCAAATTGTGATTCGGCAGAAGGAATTTTTCGAGAAGGGACCTTCCCAGTTAAAACCGATGAATATGGCCCAGATCGCTCAAACCATCCAAGTTCACGAAACCACCGTGAGCCGGGCTGTCTCTGGCAAATACATCGCCACTCCACACGGTGTGTTCGAGATGAAGTATTTTTTTACGACTGGTTATCAAAAAGAAGATGGCCAGAGTCTAAGCAACACCAGTGTCAAACAGACGCTGGCGGCAATAATCGCGGAAGAAGACCCCAAAAAACCTCTCAGTGATCAGGTTTTGGTCGAAAAAATGGAGGAAAAAGGGATCAAACTGGCGCGCCGAACCGTCGCGAAATATCGCGAGGAACTCAATATCCTCCCCAGTCACATGCGGCGAACCTATTGATTGTACCCTGTTGTATCGGTCATTGTACCCTGTTGTGTCAGCGACTGTACTCTGTTGCGTCTGTAACGTCCTTAGCCTTCCCAATTAATCCTCCTTCGCGATTACGCGGGTGGTGGCGGCGGTGATCCGTCGAAAGGAGGCCGACCTTTGCCTTTCATACCGGGAGAGCCTTTTGGTCCCTTGCCACGTCCGGGGCCGCCACCGGGTGGTCCCATCTCTTTTAATTGCACAGGAGTTCCCCGGAAGGCCCTCGGTACCACTGGCCAATCAGTGGTCATAAAATAGGCGTAGGTACCATCGGGAAACTCCGGGGTCACACAAAAGCGACCGTTGCACTCATCGAGTTCTCCCTTGCCTTCCCGGTATTCGTAGTCCTGGACAAAGGCCCCGTCATATCGACCTCCGGGCGCTTCGGGCTGGGGCGGGCGCTGACCTGAGCGGAGTTGATAACTGGATTTTAACTCCACAATTCCCGATTTCGGATCTTTGGGATCGGAGTATCCTCTCAGGGCATAGATTGGAAATCCATCTGCCGCCCAACCAATCATGGGAGAATGGCCGTCGGGTTTGGCCCCGAGCCGCTGCATGAGCCCGGTGGGAATGCCGTGATAGTGATAAAGACCAGTGGGTTGGACATGGCCATAGTTGGCATCCAGCCCCAGGGGCACGGCCCCGCCGAGGGCCTCGTAGTTCCAGCCGGAGTCGCGCTCCCCCATCCAGGTTTCGGCGGTTCCCGGCTCGATCAAAACGCCATCCAGGGTGATGCCAAAAACCTGGGGTGTGCCTCTGCCCTGGTGGATAAACGAGATCGCGGGGGCGACCTGTGGATCATTGGGAATCACCACGTCGTGAGATTGTTCCGTCATCGTATTCGGATTGGCGCGATTGGGAAATTTTCCCACCCGGTGATCCGGCAATCCGTTGGAGCGAATCGAAATCTCGTCAGCGCGTTTTTGGATCTTCACCTGGTTTCGGGCGGGAGTGCGCTCCGTAGCAGGGACCAGCTCAAGCGGCTTGGCCTCATTGGCGGTGTGTTTCCTGCCGCCGGGCCCGGGTCCCTGTGCCCAGGACTGAGGGCTGACCAAGGCCAAACCGAAAGTAATCATCACAATAAGATTTTTCTTCATGTTTTCTATTTTGATGGATCTGGATGACAAACTGCGGGTCGAATCGATGACAAAACTGTCATCTTCCAAAAAAAAATCCACAACATCACGGCGCGCCCAACTCGACACAGGCGAGATCGCCAACCGCGTTCCGGCAATAGATGCAACCGTTGGCGAGCACAGGCGAAGTCCAGCATTTCCCATCGAGAATCTTTTGCTGGTGACGTGGCTGATAGCCTTTGGGATCCGCTTCAAAAAGGGTGAGGAGTCCGTTGTCAAAAACGATCACGGTCTTGCCCGCCGCCATAACCCCACCGCTGCCGAAACCAGGCACGGTCCAGATGATTTTACCGGTCGCGGCGTCCAGGCACATCAACTCGGTGGGTCGGTGGGTGGTGCCGTGGATCGAGTAGAGATGCCCTTCGATGAGGACTCCGGGATTAAAATACCACTTCATGTCTTTTTGCTCCCAGATCTGGGCGGGCTCGCTGCCGCCGAGACCGGGCTCGATCATGACCGTGCCCGAAGCCGAGGAGACGATGATGCGTTTCCCGAATACGATGGGGTCAGCGGCATTCACATCGCGGCTCGAGCGCCACGGCAACTCCGAGGCGGCCCGTCCGGTGATGGGATCAAATGCTATCAGCCCCTTTGCGGAAAAAAGGAGCCGCCTGGCCCCGGGGCCGCCCATCTCGTAGGGCACCACGGTAGCGTAGCCAGCGGTCTCGGTGGAGGAAAGCCAGATCGTGGCACCAGTCTCTCTGTCCAGGGCAATGCCGCCGCGTCCGACATTAAGGAGGACACGGTCACCATCGATAAAGGCCGAGCCGGCGAAGCTCCACTCGGGCAACTCGACCTTATGATCCGCCACAAGGTCGCGGCTCCAGATCACCCTGCCAGTGTCGAGAGCGAGGCGCAGGGCGTGACCTTTTTTGCTGAGGGTATAGACCGAGCCCTCGTGGATGGTGGGCGTCGCGCCGGGGCCGCCTTCGTAATAAAGCGGATCAAGGGCGCAGGGATAGGAATGCTGCCAGATCACGGCACCGGTCTTTGCGGAAAGGCACCAGATCGTGTCGGTTTCCTTTCCTGAAAGTGTCCGGTTACCCATGGTGAGGACCAGATCACCGACCACTGACACCGTGCTGAAGCCGGTCCCGACTTTCGCGGTCCAGCGAATCGGAAGTTCCGTCGGCAGGGTCATGGGAATAGTTTCCTGGGAGACGCCGTCGTAATTGGGTCCACGCCAGTTCGGCCAGTCGGAGGCGGTCAACACGCCCGGGTAAATGAGGGCAAGAGAAAGAGATCGTAGCAGGGTCATGGATCGCGGAATGTCGCGTGATCCGGACAAGGTTCAACGTCCCCTTTTGCGTATTGCGGATCAACCGGACGCGGGGCAACGATCACTTCCACTCCCACACATCTTTAGCGAGAAGCTTGGAGTCGGCATGAGGTTGCTCGGACTGGAGCCAAGCTTTGGCTGCGGCATCGCCCTTGAGGTAGGCATCCCAAAATTTCGTCGAGATCATCTGGATGGCGGGATGATGGTGCTCAAAACGTTGTTCATCAAATAGAGCCGTATCTGAGTAAGCCGAGTGGGTCCCGCCCTCAAAGAGGAGCTGGTATTTATCTCCCTTCGGCAGGGCGGTGTAGACTTCGCGTCGGGATTCCGGGGTTGTGTCCGGGGTGATCCGGCTTTCGTCCTTCGTTCCCGTCATGCAGAGCACGGGAGCGGTGATGTGGCCGAAAGCCACCGAAGCCGCCACGCCGCGACCGGTTGAGGGGCTCATCGGAAGAAAGGCATCAAAACGGGGATCGGGGAAACTTTTCCCAAGGGGGAATTTCTGCCCCATCATCGCCTGAGTCGTGACTGCTCCAAAGCTGTGCCCGGTCATCCCGATATGATCGAGATCAAGCGCGGCCTGGAGGGGATGTCCGGATTCCGCATTCCATCGTGCAAGTTGATCGAGGATAAAGGGGATGTCGCCCAGCCGGTCGAGCAGTGACCGCACGCTCGCAGCCTGTTTCATGGCCGTCATCCGCTCACCGCGAGCGGTGTCTTTCCAAACCGATTCATCGCTGCCGTGATGCTGCACAAAAACGGCGACATAACCGTTTCGGGCCCAATGCTCCGCGAACCCGGCGCTATTCTCCCGCGAGCCGCCCAGCCCGTGAGAAAAAACGATGACAGGGCTGGGTGAAGAGCTTTTCACCCGGTAAACTTTCACCGGCACCGTGCGTTTCCGGGAGGCATCAACCGGCTCGTAGCGGAGGACTTCGATCAACGGGGATTGGGCGTGGAGAAAAGGCGCGGCAACAAACAGCAGCAGGATGAGTTGTTTGATTGGATTCATGACAGGGGAAGATGGTCCCGAAGGCTGAGCCGTTACATCAGTTTTCTAGAAGGCTGACACGGAGTTCAAAAGAAGGTTTTCCGAACTACCGCCTCATCGAGCGTTCTAGCTTCCAAAACCGTAAAGATACGCATCGGTCCGCTGGATGATCAGGCCATTGGAAAACGCGGGGGTGCTGTTGGTGTGCTGGTTGGGGTCAACGGGATTTTGCTGGAGCAACTTGAGTCCACTGCGATCAGGTTTTATTACAAAAGACGTACCACTCTGGTCGTTAACATAGAGCTTGTCACCGATCAAATTCATCGAACTCCAGGATTTCCGCCCAAGCCTTTCTTCCCAGACCTTGCGACCGGTGGTGAGATCGAGGCAAATCATTCCCCCGGGTTCTTCCACCAGATAAAGATGGTCATCAATGATCTGGCCGGAGCCGATCCGCTGGCGATTGCGCGATTTCCCGTCATCGGCCCAGATCCGGTGGGTGGCGGTGAGATCACCGGCTTCCGCAGCCTGGGGCAGGCGCATCGCGATGCCGGGGCCCCCATAGCCACACAGATACACAGCTCGGGACTGGTCGGTCATCACATTGGTGTAGCAGAGGTCACCGAGCCCGCCGCAGCGCCAGATTTCCGCCCCGGTGGCCGGGTCAAAACTCCGCAGCGACCCGGGCAAACCGAGCAAAATCTGGGAGCGATTCTCATGCTTGATGATCAGGGGCGTGGCCCAGGAGCCTTTAAACTGGTCGGCTTTTTGGCTGGCGGCATCGGGCAGGTCTTTTTGCCAGATCGTGGCACCGGTCTGGCGATTCACGGCGAAGAGCCGCATCGCCAGGCCTGGCCCTGCGGAAATAATCACAGCATCTCCATGGATCACCGGGCTGCCCGCATTGGACCCCCAGATGTGCGCATAATCCGTCCCCAAATCGCTTTTCCAGAGTTCCTTTCCATCTAGATCGTAGGCGAACAGCCCGGCATTCCCGTACCAGGCATAAACCCTCTCCCCATCGGAAACCGGGGACGCTGAACAATAGGGATTGGTCTGGTGAGTGAGGTCAACTTTCCCGTAATTAACCTCTTTTTCCCAGCGCAGGGATCCGTCTTTAGTGTTGAAACAAAGCAGGCAGCAACTGGCCCCTTTTTCTTTGCCCAAAGTAAGAAAAATCCGCTCACCAACGACAATGGGCGACGAATTTCCCGGCTCGGGTAGTTCGACCCGCCACTTCAGATTTTTTTGAGGCGACCACTCCACGGGAAAGGCCGCGCCACCTTCACTCAATTTACCATCACTATTTGGTCCCCGCCAGGTGGGCCAGTCTGCAGCCGAACTCGATCCAAACAAAATAAAGCAGAAAAAATAAGTAAGAAATTTCATAAGCCCGCTGGATAAATCACTTAATCGCATTTTCCGATACGGGCAAGAAAATCCTGAGGCACCCCAAGGGATTATTCAACGCTGGTCGCCCACTTAACAGGGTACAATTCCCGATCATACAGGGTACAATCGAGCCATTGGTTAGTTAAACAAAAGCATTTGCAACTCTTCCGCTTCAAGGCGCCTTTTGGAAACTGAGGTCCGCTTTCTCCGAGATGGCTGCTCCAGAAGCACGGGAATTGCGGCACCGCCTTCCAGACTGACCAGAATGGCCTTGGCTCGATCCACGATCGAATCGGGCAGGCCAGCCAGCCTCGCAACCTGGATCCCGTAGCTGCGGTCGGCGGCTCCCGGCACGATCTGCCGCAGAAAGATGATTTGATCGTTCCACTCCCGGACCGCCACGCTGTAGTTTTTGACGCCCCGGCGGGACTTGGTCAGCTCGGTAAGCTCGTGGTAGTGAGTAGCAAACAGGGTCCGTGCCTGGATCTGATCGTGAAGATGCTCGGAAACACTCCAGGCGATGGAAAGGCCATCGTAGGTTGCGGTGCCGCGGCCAATTTCGTCGAGCACAACCAGGCTGCGGTCGGTGGCACTGTTGACGATGATGGCGGTCTCGGTCATCTCCACCATAAAGGTGGAGTGCCCCCGGGCAATATCATCGCTGGCTCCCACCCGGGTGAAAATCCGGTCCACCAGGCCGATCTCGGCCGCAGCAGCGGGCACAAAACTGCCGATCTGGGCCATCAGGGTGATCAGGGCGACCTGTCGGATGTAGGTGGATTTACCGGACATGTTGGGGCCGGTAATGAGGATCTGGCGATTCTCATCACCATCGAGAAAGGTGTCGTTGGGCACAAATTTTTCCTCGCCGATTTTCTGATCCAACACCGGGTGCCGCCCCTGAGTGATGTGCAAATTGCGGGATTCATTCAACACCGGGCGGCAATAACAATAGAGACGGCTGGTTTCCGCAAAGGAAATCAAGACATCAATCTCCGCCAGGGCTGATGCCGTTTTCTGGATGGCTTCGAGGTGTTCCAGCACGGTTTCGCGAAGGTTGAGAAATTCCTCATACTCCAGCGCCCGGAGGCGCTCATCCGCCCCGAGGATTTTGTTTTCCATCTCCTTTAGCTCGGGCGTGATGTAGCGCTCGGCGTTGGACATGGTTTGTTTGCGGGTGTAGTCGTCGGGAACCTTGGCCAGGTGGGAGTTGGTAATCTCGATAAAGTAACCAAAGACATTGT
>JBGSJM010000254.1:0-32370 GCA_041742015.1 Verrucomicrobiales bacterium
CCCGCCGAGGTGTCGCTGCAAATCTCCCGCATAACCCGCCAGTTCCAAAAAGGCGCGACCGATCACCTGGCCGTGCTCATTTAGCACATCGCAGGCACCTTCCCAGTAGGGCAGGCCAGTGATGAATCCGCCTTGCTCCTGATCCTGCGCCAGCGGTTGCAGCTCGAACACACTGCCCTCACTTTCGATGCGGACAGAGTTCGGATATTCTGCGCCGCTGTGGGGGCTCTTCCAGGTTGCAAGAGGCTTCCAGGTAAAGTTGGCTTTTTTCAGAGCGCCATCACTGGCGATCCAGGTTAGCGATGAGGCCGGGTCCGTGCTGCCATCCCTGCGCCGCATTCGATACACCATGATTTCACGGCCATCCTCGAGCTGGATGGCTGCCCAGTCCCAGCCAGTCTGGTATTCATCGAGCTGCGAACTGCTGAATTCATGATCCATCCACGCCGCGCCGTTTACGGGATGCTCCTGTTCACCGATCTTTACGCTGCCTGTGGCCTTTAATCGCGGGAAGGTCATATAATGGCTCGCGGCGTTCTCGGACGCTCCTTTTCGCGATACCCCCTCCTCACCGAACACGACCAGCGGCTTCACTGCCTCCAGTTCCAGTTTCAAAACCGCTTCCGCCTGCACCGTCGCGACCACAGCAATGCGATTGGTGGATTGATCGAGCTTCAGTGACCAGTTTGCGTTTTGCACATCAAGAGTGGTCGCTGAAGAAAACGCGTCCCATCCTTGTCGATTGAGCTTTTCCTCATGCAGGAAGCGACCGCTTGCTGTATCGAGCAGCGCCGCATGAGCCAGATGGAGATGTGAAACCGTGCCACTGGCCGCATCGCGACCTGCCTGACGAAAAAACGTCACCTGAAACCCGAAACGCCGCCCTGCCGCACCATCCAGATGCCCCGTAAGGTACCACCACTCGGTGCGAAACTCCTCGTGACTTCCGTGATCCCTGGGAAACGTAAAGATCCGTCCCTTCTGAGGTATGGCGAAGCCATCCGGCGTCGTTTGCGCCTGCATGGAACTGGCCCCGGCTAACAGCATCATCAGCAGACAGTTTTTTAATATCATTCGTGTTCCTCCCATTTCATTTTTGCGGCCCATTTCCCCACCAATGCCGCGACCAGGGCTCCAACCCCCACCACTGCGATCAAAAGCACGACCAACTGCCCCCAGGGTATCGCAAACCCGAGAGTCCAGCCAAAACATTGTTTGTTCACGCGATAGATGAGTAGCCAGCCGAGCCAGCTACCGGAGAGCAAACCCATTACCGCGCCGGCCAGGGCCACGCCAGCTCCTTCCCAGGCGCTGGATGCCGCAATCTGACGTCGCGTCATGCCGAGGGATCTCAGCGTACTTAAATCCGCGCGGCGCTCCAAAAGCAGGCTCGCCAGGGCCAGCCCCAGCCCCGCCACCGCCACAAACACGCCGATCACCTCCACGGCATAGGTCACCGAAAAGGTTTGGCGGAAGATGCGCAAGGCTTCGCGCCGCAAGTGAGCATTGGTGAGGACCAACAGACCTGGATTTGCCTCCGCGATCAACTGCGCCACCACCCCGGGATCCGTGCCCGGTTTCAGCATCATCGCAACGCGCCATACCATGTCGCCGCCGAACCATTGGCGAAAGACTTCATTTGAGACCGCCACCGAGCCGCGCTCGTTGCCGTAGTCGGCGAATATGCCCGCGATCATCACGCGATGCCCGCCGGGAAGCGCCAGCGCATCACCCGCTGCCACTTCGAATCTCTCCGCGAAGCTTTCATTGATGATCGCGCCGCCATCTTTCCACCACTCTTTCACTCTTGGTGTCTCGACCCAGGCATAAATATCATGCCGCAGGGTATAGGGGCCATCCACCCCGAGCACCATCGTAGGGGTTTCTCGCAGGGTGATTCGCTGTGCGTACAGCGTGGCTACTTCCGCTACTTCAGGCAAGTAGCGAAGCTGCTTCACCGTCCCGGGTGTGATCTGATTGGTGCTGCTGGCGCTTTGTGATCCGGCACTGGAAACATAAAGGTCAGCTTTCATGGTGCGATTAATCCAGCCCCGCATGGTCGAGTCAAAACTCGCCACCATGATCGCCATGCCCGCCGTCATCGCCACCGCGCTAGCGAGGGCCGCCACGGCGAAGCGGTGTCGGACGGTCGGTTTACGCAAATGGCTGATGCCGAGTCGCAGTGTTATCAGGGGACTCATGCGACTGATGTGGCACATGGGTTTCAACAAAGCTGCGGCTGCCAAACCGGTGCCGAGGAGCCAAGACAGTGCCGCCGAATACGCCGCCAGGGGCACACGCGTGCCGCCGTTGAGCCGGCAGGGGCCAATTTGTGCAGCCAAAACGGCGGCGGCCATCAGCGCCCAGCCCAGCCATGCGGAGCGCCACAAGCCACCACCGCCGTAAACAGCCGTTTTGCGACCCAGCATGTGAACTGGCGGGGTTCGCGCCGCCTCTCGCGCTGGCCACCAGGCTGCAAGAAGGCTCGTCACCAGGGCGATGCCCAGACTCAGTGCCGCCTCGCCAAAATGCAGTGAAGCCGTCTTCACGCTGGATGCTCCATAAAGCGCGTTTACCGTTTTGCTCACGCCACCCACCGCCGCCTGGGCACCTAGCCAACCGACCAGAAGCCCCAGCAAACCTCCCACAATTCCCAAAAGCAGGGACTCGATCAGAAAAGCCCGCTGAATCTCCGTGTCCGTAACCCCGAGTGATTTCAGCACGCCGATCTCCTCCCGCCTCCGAATCACCACGCCATCCAGGGCCTGGAAAATGAGATAGCCGCCGACAAACAAAGCCAGTAGTGAGAGGATCGTTAAATTCAGCCGAAAGGCCTCTGTCATCGTGCCCGCGAGCGCCTGCTGGTCCCCCGCACCGTTTACCTGCCACCGATCTCTGGCTACGCTCCGCAGGACTTCTCCAGCTTCGTTTGGCAGCTCGGGAAAGGCAGCGCCTCGCGTCACCAGAACCTCGACGCGGTCCACCTTGCCGCTGCGTTCCATCGCCTCTTGAGCGGCCGGCAGGTCCATCAGCAGCATCGTCTCCGGCAGGGTCGGCACTCCCGGCTGCTCCGCCACCACCCCACCGATTTTCAGGGTGATGACACGATCATGCAGCACCACCCGCAGCTCATCACCCACCGTTTTTTTCAGCTTCTCACTGACAAAGACGCCTTCTGCAGCTCGCTTGTCTGCGGTCAGGTTGGCGGGCGCTTCGCCACGCAGATTCAGCAGACTTACAAAGTCCACCCCCAGCAGCTTCCAGGTCACGCCAGAGCCGATTTCCGAGTGTTTCCCACCCATAAAGGGCGTCACCGTTTCCTCCACCACGGGCAAAAGATGCACGGGTCGCTCCCCGAGGGCATCCCGCATCTCGCGTAGCCAGTTTTCAGACAAAGTCCCCAGTGTCCCCGTGATTTTCTAGTCCGACTGCCGGGTGATGCTGCTGGTGAACTGCTCGAAGCCCGCGAGAGCAGCACGGTTTGCCAGCCGCATCGCCAGATAAACCCCCGAGCCCAGCGCCAGGATCAGCATGAGAGCCAGTTGCTGCCTCCAGGCGAGCCGCCAGTGCCGCAACGCACATCGCTTGAGGATGAGACGGGTGATCATGACTCGACCAGTTCTCCGTCCCGCATCCGCAGGACGCGCTCGCAGCGTTTCGTCGCCTCCTCGCTATGGGTTACCATGAGCAGCGCGGCATTGGTTTCGCGAACCAACTCCACCAGCAAATCCAGCACCTGCGCCCCGGTGGCTGAGTCCAGATTCCCCGTCGGCTCATCCGCCAGCAGCAAAGCGGGTTGATGAATCACCGCTCGCGCAATTGCGACCCGCTGCATCTCTCCACCGGAAAGTTCTGCCGGCAGTGCTGAGGCCCGATGTGCCACGCCGACCCGCTCCAGTAGCCCGCGCACCCGGCTTTCACTCTCCGCAGCCCTCACCCCGAGCAGTTGCAGCGGCAGTTCCACATTCTCCGCAACTGTCAGGGTCGATAGCAGATGAAAAAACTGAAACACCGTGCCGATGTGGGTGCGCCGCACCCGCGCCAGCCCATCCGCATCCAGCGCATCCAGCATTTCTCCCGCCAGGAGAACCTCGCCGCTGTCGGCGCGATCCACTCCACCGATGCAGTTGAGCAGGGTCGTCTTCCCGCTCCCCGAAGGTCCCAGCAGAGCTGCCCGCGTTCCCGCCACCAGTGCAAAGCTTACCCCGCGTAGAATCGGGCGGGTTGCGTAGGTTTTGGTGAGCTGGTTGACTTGGAGAATCATTTGCTGAAGATACGGGCCGGTGCGGTGGGTGGATGTTTTTGGTTACAGGCGTGGAGCTGCCTGATGGTCAAACTGCTTTGTAGAAATTTTTCTAACTATCATGAAATGGGGCAAATAGGAGAAAATGAGAATCAGGGATGGGTGGTTTTGCACCCTCCTGCAGGAGCAGCAAAAAATGGCATTTTCACCCAATGTAGCCGCGAGCGCCAGCAAGTGGAGCATCATCGGCCCGAGCACCCCGGGGGCTTCGCAAGCCTTGGCGACATTATCTAAACTCGTAGGGCATTGCGGACGCCCGCAGCCACCTTTTGAAATCCTTTGTCAGCTACGATTTTCTTCCCTTCTCCAAGTAACTCGATTTGCTTTCCTACCAGGTGATCGCTATCATTTCCCGGGTCAATCCGGCAGGCATGCACTCTCATTTCATTCTTGATTCACTAAAGAATCGGAATTTACGGATTAGCTCTAAATACAAACTTCGAGATGTTGTGGCACCAGCTAGCGGGCGCGCCATGCAAAAACAGGGGTAAAGGCAGTAGTCAAGAGGGTCATTTCGACTCGGTGTGAGGAGTTGATTGCCCATCCACGTCTTGTTCGTTGTTGGTTACATTCAGGTCTACGATTGCTGCGGTGATCAACGCTTTGGCTTCTTCATAGTCAGCTTTCGAGGGCATCAACGCTCGGTTTAGATGATACTTCTTTTTTGGAGTGTGCAGGCAAAATAACCGCTGCCCTTGCACTGCGGTCTCGGACAGGTTGATTACATCGGAGAAAGCGACTTCAGTGATGTTTTTCTTGATGAAACCACTTGGAATATGCACCGCAGAATCCGTAATCTGAAGGCTGAGAGATCCTGTCAATCGCTGAACAGCAATGAGTACTCCCATAAACACAAATCCCACAGACAGAGCGGCCAGAACCCAATAAAAGTTGGATGCCCCGTTCTCTGATAACGTGAATATCCCGTTCAGAATCAGACCGCGATCATTCGTGGCGGCCTCCCATCCAAGCACGGCAGCGCAGGCACTGAAAAAGAGAATGCACAGGATGATCGTCGTCGCTTTTGGATGGTAGGGATAGATCTTTGGTGGCGAAGGGGGCATGGTATTTTTCAGCTTTTGATCAGCGCAGGGGAGGACTGCAAGCCATTCCCTGCTGCGGCTTGTTGGAAGCGTTTTAAAATTAACTTGATATCAAAATATATCAAATCGCGTAATTTGAATATTGTTCCTGGGGTAGCTTGGCAAGCTCAGCCTAAGCTACGGAATCCCATCGGTGTCAACGTCTGCACCCAATTGTACCCTGTTAGATCGCGGACGGTACAGGGTACAGTCTCTAGTCTTGCGAACCAAACTAAAAACGAAAACTCATGCCCGTGAAGAGGCCAAAGTCTTCGGAAGCGTCATTTAGACCCAGGCGAACGCCCGTGTCTAGAACCAGATTGTCACTCACCGAAAACGTGAGCCCGGTGTTGAATAGTGCCTGATAATCGGACTGCGCACCAGCGATACCAACCAGCTCGACAAACATGCCGAGGTGATCGGTGAGGGTGAAGCCCAGGGTCCCGGAGTGCAGCCATTCGATTTTATGCCCGCCGCCTTCCTCCTCTTGCACGATGTCCATTTCTGCCATCAGTCCGAGATTGAGGCGGTCGGAAAGCGCGATGCCGAAGGGGGCGATGAGACCGCCTTCCCACTGGCCATTGCTCAGCGCGGTGTTGGTCGGGATCTTCACATACGGCATCAGCGCGAAAGCGGTGGAGCCGCTGTCATTTCCCCAGAGATTTTGTTTGAGGCGGAGGGTGACATCGCCAAATCCAGAGAGGGTTTGGTTGGATCGCTCCCGAGACCAGGTGTCGAAAATGAACTGCAAATCGGTATCCGCCAGCAGGCCCACCTTGAAATTCATCAAGCCAAACGACCAGGCCTGGTCATCTCCGCCCCCGCTGCGGCTGTAATCGAAGAAACTCATCTCCAACTGAAAATGACCGGCATCCACGGTGTAGGGCGACTCGGTGGTGTCCGGCCGGTCGGTGCTCATCTCCCGCATGGAGTCGACGGGGACCGGGTTAAAGAGACTATTGCGGTGACCCCTTTCCTCCGCAACAAGAGCGGGTGGGACAACCAAGAAAAACACGGCACCGAGGGCACGGAGTGGTTGTAGAAGTTGCATAAGAACAATTTAGATAAAAGTTAGCCTGGGCTAAGTTGGCGAGCTGAGCCAAAAGCGCAACGTCTAAATTTGGCTCAGGCTAAGTTTCTTTGACCGGGGCAACTTTCTTTGCCGGAAAAAACCATTTCCGCATCGCCCTAGGCATGATATGGAGTACGCCATGTCAGCCAAGCGCACTGAACCCACAGCCCACATCGACTCGCCCGCGATTGAGGACTACCTGGAGCAGATTTACAATCTGATTGAGGAGAATGGCTCCGCCCGTTCGGCAGACGTCGCCCGGAATCTGGGCATCTCTCATGGCAGCGTGTCAAAAATGATCCAGCGCCTCGCCGTCGAGGGATACCTGGTCTATGAGCGATACCGCGATGTCACGCTGACGGATAAGGGCCGCACGATCGGCCAGGAGATTGCGCGCCGTCACGACGTGCTCTCGCGCCTGCTTTTAAGTTTTGGCCTGGATGCAGACACCGTGTTTCGCGATGTCGAGGGCATGGAACATCACATCAGCGAGCAAACCCTTGCGGTGCTGACTTTGCTGATGGAGGAGCTTGAAGGGAACGCAGAGTTGATGCGCAAACTGAAACTCCGCCTCAAAAATCGAAAATAGTTCTGGGCACAGACAGGAGTGTTTGTGTCACTGCGCAGGGGGCTTTTTCTCTTTGCCCTTGCCTTTGCCACCTTTTGCTGCGGCGTTATTTTTCCAAAGATCGATGGGCACGGCATTGGCTTGATCAGCCCCCGGGGTGCTTCGCCCAATCGCGACATGGTTTTCGATCTTTTTCGTGAGCCTGGCGACGATGTCGGGATGCTGGTCCGCCACGTTTTTGGTTTCGCCAAGGTCGTCGTCGAGATTAAAAAGCTGCACGGGTGATGATCCGGCTGGTTCCTGACCGGGCCGGGGATTGCTCCAGCCACCGCTCCCAGGACAGAGACAAAGTTTCCACGGCCCCTCCCGCATCGCGAAGTAGCCGGCGATACTGTGATTGATGAGCGATTCACGCCGTGGACCTTTGGCAGGCTCTCCAAGCAAGGTCGACAGGAAACTGAAGCTGTCTTCGGCGGCATTTTCTGGCAACCTGGCACCCGTGATCTCGGCTGCGGTGGCCATAAAGTCGGTGAGACAGGTGAGCTGCGTCGTAGTCTGCCCGCCTTTTACCCTGGCAGGCCAGCGAACCAGGAAGGGAACGCGGTGCCCGCCTTCATAAATATCCGCCTTGTGGCCACGGTATTTGCCACTTGGGTTGTGACCTTTGGCGAGCAGCTCCGGATAGTTTGCCATCGGTGAACAGCCGTTGTCACTGGTGAAAACGACCATCGTATTTTCAGCGAGTCCCTGGGCATCCAGCGCCTTCAGCAGACGCCCCACTTCCGCATCGGTCTCCATGACAAAGTCGCCATACTGATTGAGCCCACTTATGCCGCGCCATTGCGGGTTTGGCAGAGTCGGCGTATGGGGTGAAGCGAGCGGCAGGTAGAGGAAGAAAGGCTTTCCCGACCGGGCCTCGGTGGACTGACTGCTAATCCAGGAGATGGCCTGGTCGATCAACGCGGGCAGGACCTCGTAACCCGTGAAGCCGGGCGCGGCGGGGCCTTTGCGGGTAAATTTGTCGGCCACTCCATGCACCATTTCCAGCGCACGATCCTCGGTGGGTTGCACGGTGACTTTGTCTCCCTCAATAAAGGCATACGGCACCATATCCAGAGAAGCGGCGATACCGAAGTAGTGATCGAAACCGACGCTGAGCGGCCCGTTTGTATGAGGCTTCGTGAAGTCCACACTCCAGGCCTGCTCACGGGACTCGATGTTCATTTCGGCGACGGTTTGCCCCTCTTTGATCACCCAATCCATCCCCAGGTGCCACTTGCCGACGGCTGCGGTGTGGTAACCCTGTGTCTTGAGCACGTTGGCCACGGTCATGCGCCCCGGCTCGATCAAACGAGGGCTGAGTCCACCGAGCACACCGGTTTGCAGCTTGCTGCGCCAGTTGTAGCGGCCAGTCAGGGTTCCGTATCGAGTTGGGGTACACACACTGGAGGACGAGTGAGCATCCGTAAAGGTCATCCCCTCCCGTCCGATGCGATCCATATTTGGCGTCGGAATTTTGCCATCGGGATTGAGGAGCCGGACATCGCCAGTGCCGAGGTCGTCGCAGAGGATAAAGATGAGGTTGGGGCGCTCACCTGCGAGGACTGCTGGGCAAAAAAGCAAAATGAGAGCAAAAACGGAACCATGGAGACGCAAATACATGATATGAGTGAACAGGTGGAAAGGCCAAAAATCAAGCCTCATATCGCGGGACTCCCTGCGCCTTAAAAAGAGAAAAGCCCGGAGGATGCTTCCGCCGGGCTCGTCGTTTTTAAATTAAAAAATGAGTCTTAACCTGCGATGACCTGAGCCATTTCGCAGACTTTGTTGGAATAACCCCACTCGTTGTCATACCAAGCCACGGTCTTGACGAAGGTGGAATCCAGAGCGATGCCGGCCTTGGCGTCGAAAACCGAGGTGCAGGATTCACCGCGAAAATCGGTGGCGACCACATCGTCTTCGGTGTAGGCGAGGACGCCCTTGAGGGACCCGTTGGCGGCTGTCCGCATCGCGTCCTTGATCTGATCGTAAGTGGCTGGTTTTTCCAGTTCAACGGTGAGGTCGACGACGGAGACGTCCGAAGTGGGCACGCGGAATGCCATGCCGGTCAGTCTGCCATTGAGCTTGGGAATAACTTTGCCGACAGCCTTAGCAGCACCGGTCGAGGACGGGATGATGTTCTCAAGGATGCCGCGGCCACCGCGCCAGTCTTTCGAGGAAGGACCGTCCACGGTTTTCTGGGTGGCGGTGGCAGCGTGAACGGTGGTCATGAGACCGCGTTTGATGCCGAAACTGTCATTGAGCACCTTGGCCATCGGTGCCAGGCAGTTGGTGGTGCAACTCGCGTTGGAAATGATGCTCTCCCCATTATAGGTGTCATGATTGACGCCGAAGACGAACATAGGAGTCTCGTCTTTGGACGGGGCGGTCAAGATCACCTTTTTCGCGCCAGCATTGATGTGGGGCTGAGCGGTTTCCAGGGTCAGGAAAAAGCCGGTGGACTCCACGACCACATCGGTGCCGATTTCGCCCCATTTCAGGTTGGCTGGATCTTTTTCCTTGGTCAGGCGGATGCGGTTTCCATTGACAATCATGTGATCACCTTCCACGGAGATATCCCCCTTGAAGCGACCGTGCACCGAGTCGTAGCGGAGCATGTAGGCAAGGTAATCGTTGTCGAGAAGGTCATTGATCCCGACAATCTGAATGTTCGGGAAATTTTGCAGGGCCGCCCTGAAGACCATTCTTCCGATGCGCCCAAAACCATTGATACCAATCTTAATCATAATGCGTATTCTGTTTTTAACTCGTGGTAAGTCTCTCCGAGGTAACCGAGAGGCTCGTTTTTGCGGATCTAAACCCGGACGACCTTTAGCGTGCAATCCGTGATCGCGCAAGCAGGGATTAAACGCACTCTGGTGTTTTTTTTGACAGGGTGGGTTGCGACCTTTTTCACTCCATCATCATAAAGATCCGCGAAATCCGTGAAATTCTATGATATTTTCTTGGGCATGGTTCATGGGCCTTGATCCAGAAACTTGACTTTCGGAACGCGATGTGAGGTAGTCTTGTTCTGTGTAAATGTGATCGACACCGGTTGATGAATCCCGCCCTTGAAAAACTTCATAGCCGACTCAGTTCGGTGGTAAAAGGCTCCGAAACGGCAGCAGTCGAATTGATCGCCGCGATTTTGGCGGATGGGCATGTCCTCATCGAGGGGGCTCCGGGGGTGGGAAAAACCTCTATCGCCAAAGCCCTCGCACTCGCTTTTTCGGGGAGCTTTCATCGGGTGCAGTTTACGCCGGATTTGCTGCCCTCAGACCTCCTCGGGTACTCCATTTATCGGCAGGATTCGGGGACCTTCGATTTTATCAAAGGCCCGGTCTTTACGAATTTACTTCTCGCGGATGAAATCAACCGGACCAGCCCACGTATTCAGAGCGCGCTATTGGAGTGTATGAACGAAGGCCAGGTGACTATCGATGGCAAAACCCATCAGCTTCCAGAGATGTTTCATGTGATCGCCACTCAGAACAATCGCTTTTCCACTGGCACCTTTCCACTACCGGAGCCCCAGTTGGATCGATTTCTGGTTTCCATCGAGATGAGATTGCCGGTTCCGAGCACCCAGGTGGAAATGCTGGAGTATCATCTTGCCGCTCCGGATCTTTCTCAATTACCCCAGATCGCCACGGTCGAGGAAGCCGCCCGCTGGAAGCAACAGGTTCACGAAATGAAGGTTTCCCGGCTGATTTGCGAATATATCGTGCGGTTGTGCGAGGAATTACGCAAAAACCGCGATGTCGAAACGGGACTGAGCAACCGGGCTGCCATCGCCCTGACCCGGATGGCACAGTCGATCGCCTATTTGAATGGGCATTCCGCCGTGTTTCCCGATGATGTGAAGCAGGCCTTTGTTCCGGTGCTGGTCCATCGGCTCTCGACCGCCACCAATGGGGAGTTCGGGAACCGGGATCGCTCCCTGCAGCGCCGCAACACCACCGCCCTGCTTAATACTGTGCTCGACGCGGTGGAGGTGGATTAGTTATAGTGCATGGACACTCCCGGAAAGAACAGTGTGCTGGTGAGGGTGACGCCCTCAGGCATGTTGCTCTTTTGGATATCCCTGTTTGCGATACCTCTGGGGATTCTTTTGTACTCCGGCCCCGTGCTGATGCTGGGTGTCATGGGGGTGTTATTTCTCGCCGCCACACGCTGGCTGGCGGCCCGGCAAATGGATGGCTTGAGCCTGCAGAGGCGCATCCCCAAACGAGGCTTTCCCGGCGAGATGTTCGAAATCGAGACCCGACTCTCCAACCAACGCAGCCACCTCGGTTCCCGCGAGTTGACGCTGGATGACAAACTGGCTGGCTACAGCGGAGCAGCGATTCGTTTTGGGGAAGTGCCCCCTGGAAATATGGTTTCGCGGACCTACCCGGCTCGGGTTTTTCAGCGGGGCCGCCTCCGGGTGGTGCCTTTTTCACTCAGTTCGACCTGGCCTTTTGGTTTGTTTCAAAGTACTCTCAAGGGTGATTTTGAACCGCTCCCGGGATGTGACGACTCGGTGCTGATCGCCCCGAAACCAGTTTTGCCTTCGTTTGTGGATGGGATTCTTCAACAGATCGAACAGGAAAGCGCCCTTTTTTCCGAATTGGTTCCAGATGAACCCAGTGAGTTTCGCTCGCTGCGGGAATTCCGCTCTGGCGATGCCCTGAAGTCCATTCACTGGCCGGCCACCTCTCGGGCAAATTCTTTAATCGTCAGAGAGTTTGACCCGCCGCTGCCCCGTCCCCAACGCCAGGGGATTCTGTTGCATCAATTCGCCGCTCCCGGGGAAATGAATCAACCGGATCGTTTCGAAAAAATCCTGCGGATCACCTGTGGCTTGTTGGTCCGGTTTTGGCAGCGGGAGATGCCCGTGGTGATGAGGATCGAGCTGACAGGGCAGAGGCTGGTTTATCATCTGCCGGGACGACACAACTTTCACGAGGTGCTGGATGTCCTGGCCGAGGCCCAAAGTCATCCCGCCAAATCGCTGGAATACCTCAGTGAAGGTTGGGATATTTTTGAAAACTGCGATCAGGTCTTTGTCCTTGGTGATTGCCCTCGCGACCTGTGGCAGGCTGAAACCACTGGTCTGCACCCGGTGATTGTCTGCCTGGATCCCGTCTCGGGAGAAATCACCAAGAGGAAACCCCGCCTCATCAAAACCCTCCGGAAAGCATGATCAGTTTCTGGATATTGCTGTTTATCGTTGTGACAGGCTGGATCATTTCCGGTTCGCTGGTGCCGTTGATTTCTGCCGTCGCGGGTTTGTTGCTCCTGGGTTTGTTGCTTCTGGTACGCTTTCCTCTGAGCCGGATCCTGGTGGCCACCGGAGTGCTGCTGTTGATGACGATGCAGGCTTTTGCCTTTCAAAATGGCTATGCCGGTTTGATTTACGAGGATCTTCCCGTTTCCTTCCATGCCGGAATGGGCTGTTATCTGTGGGCCACCATGGTGATAATGTTGAAAGACGGAAGTCGCAAACAGGTGGGCGGCTGGGTCTTCTATCTTTCGCTGGCCGGAGGTGTTCTTCTGTTTGCGGCGGCAGCTTCGGTGGAGATTTTTCGCTTCAGCCCCTTTCTGGTCAGGTGCCTCGCGACTCTGCCCCTGGCGATTACCCTGTTGCAGGAGTTTTGCCGACACAGCCCCGTTTTGAGCTGCGGAGGCATCGTTGCGATCTGCTTCGCCACTCCATTGCTGGGTGCTCTCTGCCATGTTTCGCGGCCGATGTCTGCGTGGTTGAAAAGTGCCATCGAGATCAAAGATAAGATTGTCTATGATTTCACCGAAAATGATGGCTCGGGGACACGGGGGCGGGTCGATCTCTCGGGTGGCGATGGCGTTGTCACCCTGGCCCGCCGGGCCAGCATCTCGGTTGACAAAGACACTCGATTTTTCCTCAAGCTCAATTCCATCGAGGATTTCCTGGCGATCACACGTCGGCCACTTTATTTGCGGACTTCCACCGTGGCGATCTTTGACGGGAATGATAAAATCCTCCCGGTTCGCAAAGGGAAATGGCTGCTGGACATGGATGATGGCGTCAGCGACCAGATCACCACCCTCCCGGAACGCTCCCGCTCACCCGGTCGCAGTCTGGAATATGCCATAGTTCTTCCAAAATCGGATTCCTCCCTGATCCCCCTCATCGAAGGCACCAATCGGATCCGGGCTGATGAAATCTTTCACTTTTCCGAGGGGCGCTATCAATTGGGCCAGGACGCCGGGACAGCCGAGTGGATGCGATTTTCCGCGATTGGTGCCGCCGACGAGCGGCCGGGCCAGATGATTCCAAAAACAGGTGGTTCGCCCGGCGATCTCCATCTCGCTCTGCCAAATACGGACTTGATCCGCCAAATCCGCACTTTAACGGCCCAGATCACAAGCGGAAAAACGCCCCATCTGGCGATCTCGGACTACATCAAAAATCAATGTCGGTATTCTTTGGAGTACAAAAACCCGAAAAATCTCTCCCCCGTGGAAAATCTCCTTTTTGCCGAAAAGAAAGGCCACTGCGAGTTGTTTGCTACGGCCACGGTCATGATGTTGCGGAGTGCCGGGATTCCCTCGCGAATCGCCTACGGCTACACCGGGGGTGCCTCCAACCGCGAGCAACTCGCCATCGCCTTCCGGGGAATTGATATCCACGCCTGGGCCGAGATTCTCAACCAAAACGGAGAGTGGCGGATCTTTGACACCACCCCGCCGGATCGGGGTGCCACCCGAATCGCCACGGCCTCGGTGTCGGGAAAAATTGATTGGAAAATGGCCGCTTATGATCCGGCTGCTGCGATACGGCTGGCGGATAATGAAAGCGTCTATCAATCCAGCTTCGCCGCCGCGATGGCCGCCCTGTCCGACTGGGCCGGAGCCCACTTTATCCTGCTGACAGGCGGACTCCTCCTCTTCGGTCTTCTCGCCAGATGGACCGGGGCCAGGTGGTTTGGCAAAAAGTCGAACGGCTCCGGTGAACACGCCCCGGCATTTGACTGGCAACTGCGCCACAAAGCCCTCCGGCCCGATTTTGTGAAAGAAATCCTCGCACTCGGAGAACGCGCCGGGATCACCCGCCAGCCGGGGACTACCTTGCGCGAATTCGTAAAAACTCTCCGGGAAAAGGGAATCTCATCCGAGCCCGTGACCGCCGAAATTTACCGGGCCGTGGAGTATTATTACCATATCCGCTACGGGGGAGGCGAGGTTGACGAAGGTTTTGAGCGATCCGTTTCCCGAATGATCCGCGCTCTGAAAGTCCTTGAATGAGGGAGTTTGTACTCTGTTGTGTCGCTGATTGTACCCTGTTGAATCGCTGATCGTACCCTGTTGAATCGTATCTTCGCTTCGCGGAAGTGAAAGAAAGCAAAAAGGCCTGCGGCTAAAAGAAAAAAGGGTAAAGCGATCTAACTTTCAAAGTAGGTATAACCCCGAATTGATTCTTCATACATGCTCATGATGTTTTTCCTTTCAGCTGCTGATATTAAGCCACTCTCAACGGATTTTTCCGCGAGCTTGCGGAAGCGGCGGACGACCTGGGCGGGCTCATATTCCACATAGCTGAGGACATCTGCAACCGTGTCACCCTCCAACTCGTGGAGGTAGCGGACTTTACCTTCCTCGACGCTGATGGAGGCCACATGGGTGTCTCCCAGCAAGTTATGCAGATCGCCAAGCGTTTCCTGATAAGCCCCAACCAGGAAAACTCCCAGCAGGTAATCCTCCCCATCTTTGAGCGGGTGGAGCGGCAGGGCTTTGGTAATCTCACCATCTACGACAAAGGTATCAATCCGGCCATCGCAATCGCAGGTGATGTCGGCAATCACGGCGGTACGGGTTGGCTTTTCGGTCAGGCGATGAATCGGCATAACCGGGAAAAGCTGGTCGATTGCCCAGGAATCCGGCAGCGACTGGAATAATGAAAAGTTTGCGTAATAAACATCGTGCAGGTTTGCCCCGATTTCAGACAGTTCCTCAGGCGGATTCTCCATTGCACCGACCATGTCGATGATTCGTTTAATAACGAATTTAAAAAGTCGGTTTCCCTCGGCGTGTTGGCGCAAGGTGACTCGACCGTAGAAAAACTGGGCTTTCAGGTCCTTCCGGTAATAATTTGCATCGTTGTAACACTCCTGGACGTTGTCGGCCCTGAGATTATCATCGACCTCCATCAATTTACGGAGGGTGGGATGCATCGATGTGACCGATGGCCGGGTGCCCTCTTGAATCACGGCGTGGTTGACATCCAGCACATTAAAGATAAGTACTGAGTAATAGGCTGCAATTGCCCGACCGGACTCACTGATAATGGTCGGGTGGGTGGTATTTGTTTCTTCGCAGACGGTCTTAAACACATCAACCACGTCAGCGGCGTATTCCGGCAGGCCGTAGTTCCGGGAATTGGGGCGAGTCGAGCGGGTCCCGTCGTAATCGACCCCGAGCCCTCCCCCAATGTCGATGATCCCCATGGGTGCTCCTTCATTGACGAGTTGGACATAGATCCGCATTGCTTCCGAGGCGGCATCCCGGATTTCCCGGATGTCAGCCACCTGCGAGCCCTGGTGAAAATGCATCAACTTGAAACAATGAAGCATATCCACGGAACGGAGGCGATCAATACTCCCAATGACCTGCTCCGGGGTCAATCCAAAAACCGAATTTTCGCCGCTGGAGTGCTGCCAGTGCGAATTGTTACAACTGGAAAGTTTGACCCGCATCCCAAGGATGGGTAAGATTCCGAGTGCCTTGCTCCGCTCGATGACCAGATCGATTTCGCTGGGCATCTCGACAACGATCACAATTTGAAGGCCCATTTTGCTGCCCTGCAAAGCCAGGTCAATAAACTCACTATCTTTGTAACCATTGCAGATGATATAGGCTTCTGGATCGTGCATGTAGGCCATGGCCAGGAGCAGCTCCGGTTTGGAGCCCGCTTCGAGGCCGTAGTGGTACTGACGTCCGAACTCCGTAACCTCCTCGATAACCTGCTGCTGTTGATTAACCTTGATCGGATACACTCCGCGATAGTTTGCCTTGTAGTCGTGGTCCTTGATGGCAGAGATAAAGGCCTCATTCAGATCCCGGATCTGAGCATCCAGCAAATCCCGAAACCGCAGCAGCAGAGGGTAGTCAAATCCCCGCTCCTTCATGCCTTTAGCCACTTCAAAGAGGCTCAATTTTGTCTTTTTGCCGTTGTCGTTGAGATGGACCACCACCTCACCGTTTTCATTAACGGAGAAAAACTCCCGCCCCCAACCGGTGCAAGAGTATAATTCAGAAGCTTGTTCCGGCGTAAAATTGGAGCGTTTTGGCATGATTAGCGAATATCGGAATCAATCGGTTCTACAGATGGATCATTCAAGCGAAAATCATGGTGCTGGAAGACTAATGGGGATATTTTTTGCAATCTGCTGTTTTTAAAGCGTCTCACCCGGAAAAATCGGACATTGCAAAAATATTTAGAGTTTTTTTGCCTAAGAAAATTGGCAGGGCGTCATACCTAGATGCAATCCTGTTTTAAAGTCGCCACAGTTTTCACCTGCCTAGGAATTTTAACCTCCGGAGGTATCGCCAATGCACAGAGACCCGGGTTTAGCGGCAATCCGGAAGATTTCCGCAGGTCCATACGCACCCCATCAAATTCCGGAGTCTCTCAGTCCACGCCGAGAAGTCGGCCCAGTGCGGCCCCAGCACCAGCCCAGGCTGCTCCCAGACCAACTTCCAGACCCAGCGTGTCGATTTCGAATGGGCCGACACGATCAGCGCCTAGTCGATACACACCTCCTCAGAGGACAAACCCGACTCAGACTCAGACGCCGAGAATAACCGTACCCAGAACCAACCCGGTGGCAAGAACCATCCCGGCACCCCAGCCACGAGCAATCTCCACTCCCAGGCCTGCGCCGACGGTGGTAAGAACCAACCCGGTGCCTCAATCCAACCCAAGGCCTAGCATTTCGAATCCAACTCGAGTGTCCCCACGACCATCATCCACGGTCATCAACACGCCCAGACTCACCCCTGGCTTTTCCAGACCAACCCGGCCAACTTCTGTGGCATCTGCACCGATAGTCTCTCCCCCGCCATCGCGAATCGAGCTGCAGCCCGCTCCGGCCATGGTTACGAGGACTGAAACTCCGAGAACCACACCATCTAACCCCGGACCATCCAGGCCGTCTTTCAGTAGTAATAGGTTTCCCCGACTCACTCCTGTCACTTCTGATTCGAGTCGGCCAAGTCTTTCGGAGTCAGTCCGCGAGCCGCAATCAGCCCCGGCGATGGTTCCAAGGACAGAAAGTCTGGAGGCAACTCTCCCGAATGCCACCAACCCAGATCGTCCCTCAAGACCCAACAGCGACAGAACTGCACCGGCCATGGTGACCACCACAAAAAACCCGGAGGCAACTCTCCCGAATTCTCAAAGGCCAGATCGTCCATCAAGGCTATCAGGAGAGAATATCACACTGGTTAATCCAAGTGGTCGACCTTCCAGGCCGGGAAATGGTTCCATGCGACCCATGCCCGGAGACTCTCCAATTCCCGCTGACGTCGCGTCCCCCCTGGGAGGGACAGTTCCGAAGGGTATTATGATCAATCCCGGCGTCCCTCGGAGTTCGACTCAGGACCGTGAGAGGATTGCCACAACTGCCTTCCCTCCTGCTTCGTCATATTCATCCAGTCGCCCCGGAAAACCGAGCCAAGGGGACTTTTCCCGACGCCCTCAACAAGGATCTGCCATTCCAGCCGTCGGTTTGATAAATTTGGAAAATACAGGCCCACGTTCTCACCGCCAAAGTCCTCAAAGCCCACTGGATCTGTCCCAAATGATAGCCCGACTGCGTGGAGTGGGTTCCGTTCCAACTGGCCCTTCCGAGATTGTCAAGGCATCTCCCGTCGTAAATCGAGTGGTAAGAGTTAGTCCCAGTGATCTGTCCTTCATCCGTTATGGCAACAATTTGAATGGTGGTTATAACGGTCATCGCAAAAATTATGACCGCTGCGAATATTTTAGGCCGGTTTTGACGCCCCATCACCGTGCTTTGATCAGCATTCAGCTCGGATCGCCCAACATTTGTCCTCCCTACGCCTTGCATCATGGTTATATCGATCCATGCAGACCCTACTGCATACCGGCACCTCCGTTTGTCCCAGACTATTGTTCCACACCTTACAGCATTCGAAATTACAGTCGATATTATACGATTCCCGATCCATCGCCTCAATATTCCACCTTTTCGATAGTGCCTGCGGTTTATCCAGCCCCATATTCTCCACCAGCGGCAACTGCCGTCCCTTTTTTTGGTTATGGCACAGAGGGTGACCCGAATGCATTGAGTTATCAGGTGGATGCCAGCAGCCAACTTTCGACCAATGAAGTGAACTTTCTCAAAAACAGCACGGGATTGGCTGATGGAGAAGACAATGTTTTCCTCTACAACCTGGCCGCCGCCCTGAACAGCCCGGAACTTATTGATTTCAAATTCGTCATCGAAGGCCACGCTTCCGCTGAAGGCAGTGCCGCCGCCAACCAAAACCTGTCCCAACTCCGGGCCAACGCGATTTTCGATTTCCTGGTCAATCAGGGAGTGGCAGCATCACGGCTCCTCGCAGTTGGGCACGGTGAGCAACAGGCCGTTTATCAGCCAACTGACCCGGATTACCTGCGGGCCAAGGATCGGCGGGTCATCATCTACAAATTGGCCAATGATTCAAACTGATTAACTTCCGTTGTGATGGAAAGGGCAACTTGATGGCAAGTTGCCCTTTTTTGCGACCATGCGGAAACTCGTTTTTAAAATGTTTTGCGAATTTCGGATGCCTTATCTATTCTGTCTCGATGAATAATTCTTCTTTTTCTAGGCTCCGGTTCTTTTTTTTGGTAAGCAGTTTGTTCACCGCAAGTGCGTTTTCCCAGACGGTCTATTTTGGGACCGATGGCCCCGGAGCAGAGGGAATTTACCGGTCCACCTTCGACTCAGAGAAAGCCAGGTTGACCCCATCCACGCTAGCCGCCGCAATCAAATCCCCCGGATTCCTAGCCCTTCATCCTGATGGGAATAAACTCTACGCCAATGCGAGTTGGGATAAAGAAGCGGGAGTTGTTGGTTATCAAATCAAACGAAATGGCGATTTGGAGGCCTTCACAAAAATGGCCAATCCCGATGGTGGAGGTGCTCATGTCGCCGTGCATCCCTCAGGTAAATTTTTGCTCACGGCTCAATACGGCGGAGGCTCAGTCGCCCTCTTCCCTCTGGACCCGGCTGGAAACCTTGGCAAACCTCAAGTCACCGAGCACCAGGGCGGCTCAAACGTTGTGCCGGGGCGACAAACTTCCCCGCACCCGCACTATTGCGGTTTTTCGCCTGATGGAAAATACGCCCTGGTTCCGGATCTTGGTCTCGACCAGATTGTGATTTATGAAATCAATCAGGAGAAACCCGCCCTCATCCCTCATGGTGTGGCCCAAAGCGTCCCTGGTGGGGGTCCCCGGCATCTGAAGTTCTCCATCGACGGAAAATTTATCTATCTCCTGAACGAACTATCGCTTTCTATCACCACTTTTGCGTGGAATGCTGAATCAGGCACTGCACAACCACTCACCACCACCCCGACCTTGAGCGAAGAAGCCAAAGTCGCCGAGAGTTTTAATTCCGCCGCTGAGATCCTGGTTCATTCCAGCGGAAAGTATGTTTTCTCATCCAATCGCGGGCACGACACCGTAACGGTATGTGCGGCAGATCCGGCTACCGGAAAACTTGAGGTCATTCAAGTTCAGCCGATCCGGGGTGCTTTCCCCAGAAACATCAACCTCGATCCGACTGGGAATTTATTGCTAGCTGCTGGAGCGGATTCCAACACCGTTTCAGTTCATAGGATCGATCCCAATACTGGAAGACTGACTTTTAAGAAAGGTTCCGTGATCAATGTTCCAGCACCGATTTGCATCTTGTTTGGAAATTGATTCCGCGCTGCCGCTCTCTTGCACAGCGAATTAGCGATTCCGGTGATTATTCGGTGATTTCGCAGATTCTCAAGGTCGCGTGTTTTTGCATTTTTGATTGTTAATTTTACGAAACAATGTTAAGAGATGAAGTTCAACTGTTCCACAGATGTGTTTACCAAGGTTCCATTTTAAGTTTTGCCTCGCTGCCTTCATGGCAGTGCTGCTCTTAAATGTCTCCTGTAAAACCCTGTCTAAATCGGCCTGTGTTGCTTCAGATTGTGGCAAGGAGATCCTGGTAACCAAATTTGATCCCTGTCGTCGGCCGGAGCCCCAGCGACGCTGCCCTACAAAACAACGAATCGCCTCTACCCGGGCTGCAACGGAGAAGCTAAAAAGACAAAATCCTGAAACTTTAAATCCAATCGTTAAAAACGAGGTTGCTACCGGTTCATCTCAATTGGCGGAGGTATCCGAGTACTCATCCCGTCCGAAAATCGAAGTGACCGCATTTCCACAACCAGAAATCACCCCGGTAGGAACCATATCCGTTGAAAAGAAGCTCGTCGAAAAGATGGTCGAAGTTGAAAACACTAACGCCATCGAGAAGAAGCCAGTCGAAAGCATAGTTGTCCTTGAAAGGAAACTTGGAGATAAGCTGGTCGATATCGAAGATACCTCGGAAAGAGGGATGCCAGTTGATACATCTTCGGTAGTTGAGAAAGCTCCTGATGAGTCAGCCACGAAGACACCGATCCTGGTGGAGACTGACAATGCCAATCGAATCATCGTGGCTGATGAACGCGAAGTCGAAATCAAAGGCAGCAATTGCGTGATCGTAATTAGCGGTGGGTGCAAGAAGTTGAAACTTTCCGGAGAAAGGAACCAAGTCCAGTGTGATGCTGCCAGCTTTGTAGATATTTCCGGCGATCAGAACACTCTGGTTTTGGGTGTCATCGGAAGGTCTTTGGTCACCGGAAACAATAACATCATTTCATGGGGCGAAGGCATGGACGGAACCGCCCCCATCGCAGAAAGCACAGGCCAGGAAAACGAGATCGGTCGTCTCGAATAAGATTAGCCGTACGTATTTGATCAAACCAGGTTAAGATCAAATCCATTGCCCCCTTGAATCAACGGGGAAGCTGAAAAGGGATCGGAGTGGATCGACTCCAGAAATCCCTTAGTCGGCAACTCAGTTCATAGGGTTTTTCACACTGGGGAAAATGTCCACAGCCGTCAAGCTTGGAAAATTTTGAGTGGCGAATTGAACCCGCTACCGCTCTCCGCTGGAGGGCTTCGGGCAGATTGGGGTTGTCAGTGGCAAGAACCAGGGTTGGAGACAAAATCCGGTAAAGTTGATCCTCAAAATCAGCATCGATCCAGGCATCAAACGAGTTTGCTACGGAAGTCCGGCTGAGTCTGCCGGCTTCATTCAGTAGCCGGTTATGTTCTCCCACTGCCATTCTCGGGCTTAGCTGCTCCAGGATGAGTCCCTGAACCTCAGGATTTTCTCCTGAATTGCGGTAGGCTTCGGCGAGATCTTCCGGAAAGGTCAGCCCGGATGCGGGAATGCTACAGATCAGGGCAAGACTGATCACTCTGGTAGGCAATTCCGAGGCGAGCCACTGGGCGACCTGGCCCCCCATGCAATGTCCGGTCAGATGAAACTTGTCGAGTTCCAGATGATTGACCAGATCGATCATATCTTTACCATACTGGATGATCGAAAATTTTTCCGAATCAAGATGATCAATCCCTGATCCGCGAAGGTTCGGAACGATGATTCGATAGGCCGAAAGCGCTGCCTGAGCCATTAATGAATCGAAGACGATTCCGCTGGTCATCCAACCATGAATTAGAATGACACAATCGTCTGAATTGCCAAATTCACGGTACGAAAGAACCTCTCCGTCCCGATTTTCGTAGCGGAAAACTGCTTTGTCTTTTGCGGGATTGGAAAGGATGGTGGCCATTTTAGATTGCGGTTATTAAATTTATTGCATTTATCTAAATTATTCAAGATTCTTTTTATTTTAGTTTCGAGCGTTTTGCGATTTCTGGCGGAAGGGCTAGGTTCGGGGCATTTTGATCTGGGATTGATTCTTTGGCCATGTTACTACCAATTTTTGAAATTGAAGCTGATCTGCGTGCGGCTGTTGCGTCGAGTTTGCGGAATTGTCGGGTGGTTATCGAGGCACCCACCGGCTCTGGAAAGTCAACCCAGGTTCCGCAGATGTTGCTGGATTCAGGTTTGATGGGGGATGGGGAAATCTATATATTACAACCTCGCCGACTTGCGGCGCGAATGCTGGCTCGCCGGGTGGCATCGGAACGGAATCAAAAGCTGGGTGGGGAAGTGGGATTTCAGGTCAGGTTTGAAAATGCGTTTTCAAACCTGACTCGAATTCGTTACGTCACCGAGGGCATTCTTATCCGCCGCTTGTTGGAGGACCCGAGTTTGCGGGGAATAGCGGCGGTGGTGTTTGACGAATTTCATGAACGTCATTTTTACGGTGATGTGAGTCTGGCCCGTTGTTTGGAAGTCCAGGAGGCGAAGCGTCCTGATCTCAAGTTAATTGTGATGTCAGCAACTCTGGAGATAGAGCCGTTAAAAAAATATTTCGGAAATCAGTGTCATCATTTGCGGAGTGAAGGCCGAACGTTTCCAGTTAAAGTCGAGTATTCTCCCCCCAAGGAGAGACACAATGATCAGGTCTGGGATCTGGCAGTTCGGGCGATGCGGGATCACTACCAGACCGCTCCGATCGAAGGTCACGTTTTAGTTTTTATGGCCGGGCGGCATGAAATACGGAAAACGGTGGAAGCGCTGAACCGGGCCGCCTGGGCGCGGGAATTTGAAATTTTTGAACTTTATGGTGAACTGCCCCCGGAAAAGCAGGATGCCGCGACCGCGAATTCCAGCCGTCCGAAAATCGTGGTCGCAACCAATGTGGCAGAAACATCCATCACGATTGATGGGGTTCGCCTGGTGGTGGATTCCGGGTTGGAACGCCGCTCGGCTTTTGATGTGAGGCGCGGGATCACTACTCTGCATGTGGAAAAAATATCGAAGGCGTCCTCTGATCAACGAGCTGGGCGGGCCGGGCGAACCGCGCCGGGCAAAGCGATCCGGCTCTGGAGTGATCGTGACCATGAAAGCCGCGCTGAAGCCACCCCGCCGGAGATCTTTCGGATGGATCTGGCGGAGGCGGTACTTTTGTTGAAGGCGAGTGGGGTAAATGATGTCAGAAATTTTCGTTGGTTTGAAGCTCCTGAATCCTCTGCGCTGGAGACCGCCATCAACTGGTTGAAACCGCTGGGGGCATTGGATGTGACGGAGAATTTAACCCAATTGGGCCTTGAAATCAGCCGGCTTCCGGTGGCGCCGCGTTATGGTCGGGTTTTGGTCGAGGCTGCCGGGGCGGGGTTTCTTGAGTATTTTGCTATCGTCACTGCGGCCGTTCAGTCCCGGCCTTTTTTTCTAATCCGGCAGGGCGGGAAAAATCAACCTGACCGGAGTGACTTTCAGGAACTGGGAGATGAATCGGATTTCCAATCGCTGGTCAGGGCCTGGAAGCGGGCGCGACAGGCGCGGTTTGATCGCAATGCCTGCGATAGTCTGGGGGTTCACTCCGGAGCGGGGCGTGACATCGAAAGAATTGCCAATCAGTTGGTTGGGGTGGCCCGACGAAATTTCCCCAACCAAACCCAAACCCGGGAGCCGAACCCGGGAGAAATTTCCAAAATATTACTGACTGGATTTTCCGATCAGCTCGGCAAAAAAAACAATGCCTCCACCCTGGCCTGTCAGCTGGTGGGGAAACGCCGGGGGATGTTGGAGAAATCCAGTATCGTAACCCGGTGGGATGGCCCCTTTATCGCTGCCGAAATCATCGAGGTGGAGGGGGCTGATGTGCAGGTAAAGCTGGATCTCTGTACCGTCGCGAGTGAAGCCGCATTAAAGGAATTGTTTCCCGGGGATTTTTCTGAACATGATGGAGCCGTTTATAACCCGGTTAATCGCCGGGTTGAGGGGCGGATCGAAACCCGCTTCCGGGATTTGATCATGACCTCAAAATCGGGCGGAGCGGTTCCATCTGGCGAGGCATCCAGAATTCTGGCTGAGCAGGTGATGGCTGGTGAATTGCTTTTGAAAAAATGGGATAACAAAGTGGATGAAATGATCGCACGGATTAATCTGGTGGCGAGAACCTTCCCGGAATATGAGGTCCCGGTGATCGATGAGGATGCGAAAATGTTGATTATCGAACAGGTATGTGAAGATGCCTTGAGTTACAAAGATATCAAAGAGCGCCCCGTAATGGGGTTTCTGAATGATTGGATCCCGGCCCGGCACTACGGACTGTTGGACCGGCTCGTTCCGGAGCGAATAGAGTTAAAGGAGGGCAAAAGCTCCCGGGTTTTTTATATGGAGAATGAAAAGCCAAGAGTATCTGTTTTGATACAGCATCTTTTTGGGATAGAGACGACACCCCGGGTGGGAGATGGGCGAATTCCGCTGGTCATAGAGATCCTGGCACCCAACCAGCGACCGGTCCAGGTAACCGAGGATTTGGCCGGTTTCTGGCGGGGCAGCTACGCCGGGGTGCGGGCTCAGTTGCGGGGGCGATATCCCAAACATGACTGGCCGGAACCCAAAAGCTGAACCGGGCTCACTTGAGCTGTGCCAACTCACGGGAAACTTCATCCAGCAGGCTGGTCCAGACACCACGCTGAGTCTGGCGAAAGAGTCTGAGCTGAGGATACCAGGGCGTGGCGGCGTGATCAGTGGTCCAGCGCCAGTCGCTGGTGTCGTGGAGCAGCACCCAGGATGAAACACCGAGGGTGCCGGCGAGATGGGGGATTGAGGTGTCGGTAGTGATCAGAAGGTCCAATTCCTCGATCGCCGTGGCGGTTGCGGCCATGTCTGGAAGGTGATCGGCCAGATCAAGTAGGTTGGCGGTTTGGGCCTGGAATTGGCGAATATCGTTCCGGGGCAAACCTTTTTGCAAACTATAGAATCGGCAGTTTTCCAGTTTGAGCAGAGGCAGTTGGTGGATCAATCCGCAGGCCCGGTATTTGTTTACATCGTTCCTTGGATTCCCGGACCAAACCAGACCAATGTGTTTGTGCGCGGGGAATTGAGCCCTCTCTTGGGCGATGAGCTGCCGGATCCCCGGGGCGCGCTCAAACGGAGGCCGCCATGGCAAAGGTATGGTATCAAAATCGGTTTTGAATATCTCCGGCAGGGTGAAAATCTCACAATGATATTCAAAATCAGGCAGAGAAGTGTCGCCCGAGGGGCGGACGCGAACTTCCCGAATCCCCGGTATATCTTTCAAAAGTCTAAAATTGGGTTTTTGAACCTCCAGAATAATGTGCTTGGCTCGCTCGACCACCCGGGGCAGATAGCGCAGGGCCTGGAGCTCATCGCCCAAGCCTTGATTGCTATAGAGAAAAAGCCGCTGGTTTTCAGATAGTTCACTGCCATCCCACTCCGGCTTTCCGCTGGTGAGGACTTCTTTGCGATAGTTGATCGTTCGGAGGCGTTCCCTATAAAGGGGCCAGGCCTCCTGGTATCGATTCAGAGCGAGCAGGGCAAGAGATTTGTTGAGAAGGGTCGAATGTTTTCCCGGCTCAATCGCCAGGGCCGCTTCGTATTGAATCAGTGACTCCTGATACAGCCCGAGTGATCGGTAACAATTGCCCAAATTGTTAAATAAAGAGGGATTTTCAGGTGATCGCCTGATTGCCTCCTGATAGGCTCCAATCGCTTTCGGAAACTGTCCTTTTTGCTGACAATCATAGGCCAGACTGAACAAGGCTTCCACCTTTTGTTGCTCTGTCGGGGTTTTACTCACAGAAATAGAAATCAGGATGGTAGTATGGTGTCGCTGGGTTCCACATTGCGATAGTCAATTGGGCAAAGCGGATATTGGAGTAATTTCATTAATTTTGCACTATCCTGTTGGATCAAATCGATTTGAAAAATGGAAAGGGCGTCTTTCCAGGCACCAATCTGTTCTCCCATTTCTGTAGAAGGGGGGATTTTATCGAAGCAGGCTTTTACGCAGATTTCAGAAGTGGGTAGCTTCAAAAAACCAAATAATCTTTTCAAAGAATTGTGTCGGGTTGTCGGGGAAGTAATATCCTCATAGCGCAGCAATTCGATGCGACCGGGGAGGGCCTGGTTAAACGCTTGTACATTGCGTAGTTTTTCGCTCCACTCTTTTCCCACAGCTTCGGCGAGGGCCGTCAGTTGACTGCCGTCCCGGTCAAAGCCGGGGTCATGGCGTCGTTTAAACAGCCAGATCGACACGGCGACATCCCTGGGGTCGCGGGTCACAAAGATGAATTTGGACTGGGGGAACAATTTGGCGTGGTAGGGGAGATTGGTGTCGAGCTGGTTGTCGTGGACGCCAACATGGGTGACCGCGGGATCGGCATAGTTGATGAAGAGATGCTCCAGCCAGGTGCTATAGAGTTCATGCTTGATTTTTTCCACATCCAGATCGTTCCCCTGCTTTTCTGCCTTGCCATCAATTCGGGTGACCACCGTTTGGTATTGTTTTGTGAATTGTTCGTTGGATTTCCACAGAGTGGTGAGCTGTTGTTCCGGGCGGCAGAGCAGGGCGGGATGGGCATTTAGCAGACGCTGGACATACGTTGTACCGCTGCCGGGAAGCCCCAGTAGGAAAAAGCGCTCCAGTTCTTCACTCCGGTTGGTCTTCAGGGATGAGTGCAACTTTTTGCGGTCAATCATGGCGGCTTCATTTTGGCCAACATGTCGACCCTCGGGTAGTTGCCCAACAGCCGGGAAAGCGATGCTGCCAAGGCAGCCGGTGTAGATGCTGTCGTGGATGGTGATGCTCTGACGCATCGTGGGCCAGACCATCTCCCGGAGCAAGTGTTGATCATAGGTCCGGTTGGCCGCCGTTTTGGGCTTGAATTCTTTTACCAATTCTTTTAAGGGCGGAAAAACTCCGCTGATTCCGCCCCACATGCCAGCCAGTATCATCTCGGTGTGAGAGGGGAAATCTCTCATCATGTGAAACCATTTGGATGAGTTGATCCACTCGTCCACTGCCACTCGTTCCTTGATGTTAATGACGGAATCACAGTCGCGGACTAGAAAGCGATCCACCGTGGGATCATCAATGACCTCGAACCGCCAGAGCAGGCCTTCGTAAAATTTGGCGGGAGTGGGCCGCATGACGACCTGGGAATCCAGTGATTTTAATTCATGAAGCACGGCTTTTGGTACCCGGGGATCACAATAAAATCGACAGGTCCAGGATGGATAAAGATCAGAGGCGAGACGGGCGTTCCGGAGTGCTCCGTGAAGGTAGCGTGGGTTGCTCCCAAAAAGACTGAAGGAAATGATGTTTCGAGCCCGGTTTTGAGGATCAAATTCCGGAGGGGGACAGTCTGGAATCGGCCAGGTTTTGGCCAGGGATGCGGCAGCATCTTTTAGCTCCAGAGCCATTCGCCCAAATTTTTGGGTTTGGACTGGTTCCTTGAGAGTGAAAAAACAGTGGGCCAGGCCGTCGCAAATATTTGCTTTTTCCGGGGCCATCTCATGAGCTTTCAGGAGATACCTGACGGCGTCGACTAGGTGACCGGACTGACGCAGCATCACTCCGATGTTTTCAAGTACCTCGGAGTCATCCGGGATTTCCTTTTCCAGCATCTTAAGCAGGTTGATCGCGGAGTCGAGTTGCCCGGCTGAATAGAAATAAAGCGCCATTAATTTGCGGGCGGTGATGGCCTGTTTGCCATTTTTGACGTGCTCGTTGATAACTTCGCGCTGCAGAGCTATGGCTTCTTCGAATTTGCCTTGGAGGTAAGCGGCATTGGCTAAGTCGTGCTTGGAGGTTGGGTAGGATTGTTTCGCCATAAAATTACGGGAATATTAATAACAAATTTTGCCAAAATATC
The DNA here is from genome assembly GCA_041742015.1 of Verrucomicrobiales bacterium. GTDB lineage: Bacteria > Verrucomicrobiota > Verrucomicrobiia > Verrucomicrobiales > DEV007 > Arctic95D-9. The sequence continues at coordinate 27,946 of JBGSJM010000254.1, forward strand.
TACAAGATAATTTTATTATTTTTGGTGTTTTTCACAAAGATGACTTGCACAGCTAATATAATGATGGAAATTGCAGTTGTTATGATAAATCGGCTTTCGGTAATTGTATTTTCTTTTGGTTTTGCGAGTCTCACCTCCGCTCAAGGTGACTCGGAATCATTCGCAACGATTGAAGGCCGGATAAAGAACCATGCGAATTTGATGGCTGACGCCTGTGTGAGTGTTAAAGCCTCAAATGGTGCGTGGGGCAGCGGGGTGATTGTCAGTAGAACCGGTTTGATATTCTCAGCCGCCCATGTTTACCGGAGTGAAGGTGAAAAAGTGACCGTTTACCTTGGCGGCAAAACCAGTTTAGCCGAAGTGGTAAAATATGATCGCGAAAACGATATCGCAGTTCTTAAACTTGACCATATCACAACAATTGATCCAGCCAAGGTTGATCGTAGGGAGGTGATTGAAAATGGGCGGACTCTAATCGCCGCTGGTCATGCTTCCGGTTACAATTCTGAGAGGCGTTCTCCTCTTCGCGTTGGCTTTGGATTCCTCGCACGGGGAAAAGGAATGATTTATACGACCTGCCGCATCACCGCAGGAGATTCTGGCGGTCCCCTCTATGACGAGGTGGGAGCCCTCCTAGGTGTTCATCATACCATGGATGGCAACGGTAAATTTTCGGCTCATGTTCCAGTAAAAAGATTTTTCCAATTGTGGCCTGAATTGGCTAAAACAGTGGCATCTGTATAAAAGTGCTTTGGTTTGTGATCTGATGGGATTTCGATTTGTCTTGGTTCACATCAGTATTCTTTGAGAGGCGGAGGACTGGTTATCCTCCGCCTTTTCGCATTACCAGCAGGGGATTCTATTTGGAGTGCAGCTTTCACGGGTGGGCTCCCAAAGACCTCTTTGCTTTCTTTTTTTGGGGAGCAATTGAGTGTCGGTGGTTATGTGTCTGGTTGAACAGTTCAATAAATTAAACCAAGTTTACTGAATATCGAGTCAACTTGAAAAACTTTTAGAAAATCATTTTTGATATAGATTTCATTTGAACATTTTTCAAAAAGACAGTATAAATACTTTATTAATTGTGAATTTGAACAATTTATGAGCGGAACCAATACAAATACCACATCTATTTCACGAACACCTTCCTACACCATTTACAAGCCTAACGGGCAGGGTAGCGGCGGAGCGATATCTTTTTCCTTCAACCGGGCGAAAGGAGCGGTGTTTGTGGAAGCGGCTTCTCAATCAGGCGAAAAGCAGTTCGCCTGGCAAGATAAAATTATCATGAAATGGGGGCTCTCTGACTTGGGCTCAATTGTTGCTGGCCTACAGGGCAAGCAACCTCAAATAAAGCTCTTTCACCAAAACGACAGAGGTAACAGTGCCTGTAGTTTGATTAGTCGTCAGGATTCAGGGCCGGTCCCCTTTCTCTTGTGCGTTTCTCGGCAAATATCAGAAAACCGGCAGGTTCAGAAAGTTGCTATCACCCTATCCGACTCGGAGGCTGTGATTCTTGAAAGCGCCTTGCGCATCGCTGTTAGTCGCCTTCTTGGTTGGTGAGGGGATGGCCGTTCATTTGGCGTAGATGAGGGCATTTTTAGTGCTGCCCAAGCAGGAGGGATGTTTGATCTTTTTCGATTTTGGCTTGTTTCTCCTATTTTTCACTCTCTAGTCGAAGTTAGACAGCACGTAACATGACATCCATGTACCCATCTTCTCAACTCATCACTCCGTATGGAGGGGATCTAAAAAATCTTATCGTCAGCGATGAGAGGGCTTTGGAGTTGAGGCATATGTCAAGAGACTTACCTTCGTGGGATCTTACTTTGCGGCAGGAATGTGATTTGGAGCTTCTGTTGTGTGGTGGATTTTCGCCTCTGGCCGGCTTTTTGGGCCGCATCGATTATGAAACAGTTTGTGACCGGATGGAGTTGGCCGACGGGACACTGTGGCCAATCCCGGTTCAGCTGGATGTTTCAGCCGGTCTGGTCGGCTTTCTGCAAAGAAAAGGTTGCCTAGTTCTGCGTGATGCGGAAGGTGTCATGGTCGCCGTGCTGCATATCGAGGATATCTGGCAGCCTGACAAGCTGGCGGAGGCAAAAAAAATCTACGGAACCACATGTCTTGATCACCCCGGCGTGGCCTACCTCATAAATCGGACAGGTCCATTTTACGTTGGTGGCCGAGTTGAAGGTCTTCAGCCTCCTCAGCGTTTTGACAATAGGGCGATTCGCAAGACACCTGATGGTCTGCGCAATGAGTTTGCCGGGGCAGACTGGCAAAGGGTCGTCACCTTTCTGACGCGTAAACCCCCGATCAGTGCTGAGATTGAGTTGATCAAGAGGTTGATGGGGCAACTTGGTGCCAACCTACTGGTCCAGGCGGTTGTAGACGATGGTCAGCCCGGGGTGGTAGATCATTTCACTCGGGTGAGATGTTATAAACATGTCATGCCTGATTTTGGCACTGGTGCCGCGATTTTGTCGCTTTTGGATTTGTCTGAACGGATGGCGGGACCCAAGGAGGTGATCTGGCATGCCATCATTAGCCGGAATCACGGCTCGTGCCACCTGATCGTCGGTCGAGACCATGCCTGCCCGCAAAATGAAAAAAGTGGTCTTCCTTTCTATGCGCCTTATCAGGACTGGGAATGGGTGAAGGTCGCTGCAGAGCGGATTGGAGTAACCTTGGTGCCTTTTGATCAGCTCGTATACGTTCGGGAGCGGTCCCAATTTGTTACGCGTTCCGAGGTCAGTGGTGAGACGGTTCTGACGTTTTCTGAACATGAGTTGCAGGATCACCTGGACGATGGTGGTGAAATTCCGCAATGGTACGCTGACTCGGAGGTTATCGCTGAGTTGAGGCGGAGTCATCCTCCCCGGTCTCGGCAGGGATTAACGGTATTTTTCACCGGACTTTCCGGCTCTGGCAAATCAACTATCGCCAGAGTCTTGCAGATGCGGATGCTCGAAAAAGGAGGCCGCCAAGTCACCTTGCTCGACGGAGATCTTGTCCGAAAAAATCTCTCTTCGGAATTGGGTTTTTCGAAAGAGCACCGAATACTGAACATTATGCGGATTGGTTTCGTCGCGAATGAAATTACCAAGAACGGCGGGATGGCGATCTGTGCGCCGATCGCCCCTTACTCCGCTATTCGAGACGAATTGCGGAAGCAGATTTCCGGGAGCGGTGGATTTATTCTTGTTCATGTCGCCACGACTCTGGAGACCTGTGAGTCGAGAGATCGAAAAGGCCTCTACGCAAAGGCGCGCGCCGGGATTATTCCAGAATTCACCGGTATATCCGATCCCTACGAAATTCCAGAAAATGCCGAAATACAGATCGAAACTGTGGGCCGAAGTCCAGAAGAGTGTGCGGATCAGGTAATCGAATACTTGGAACAGCACGGGTACCTGCTGTAAGGTTTTGATAAGGCAGAGGGGTGCCCCGGATCACCTGCCCAAAAGCCCGCCCAGTCCCTCGATGATTTTTTTTCCAGCTTCCCCGGCTTCTCCTCCGACTCGATCAATGAAGACTCCCTTAACCTTGTCCTCGATTTCGCTCTTGTTCGGGCTGTTGGGAGCGTTGGGTGTCTGTGTATTGGGAGTTGCGGTTGAAGTGGAGGGCTGACCGCTGATGAAATCCTTCAACTGTTCCCCAATAGATGTGGGTAGTTGTTCGACAAGGTTGATCGCTGCGGCTGTGACGAGCCGGGAGGTCAGGTCCTCGCTAATATTTTCAGCAGTACCGCCGATTTTCATCGTAGTCCAAACAAATCCATCCCGACTTTGGGTGAAAACTCCTTTTTCCGCACCGGGGATCCAACGTAGGGTGCCAGGTGTTACGCCGACCTGGAGAACTCCGGTAATCGAGTCGCCCTGTTTGTCTAGGGTTCCCTCCACGCGGGTGAGTCCATCTGACTCGATTTGGATGTTTTTCAGCATCAACAAATCACCTTGCAAGGTAAAGTCAGCTTGTGCCTGATTAAGCACGAGTCGGTTAAACTTTGGGCTTCTGGTGTATTTGGCGATTTGTTCGAGGACGGGAATTGCTTCTAGCACTCCGTTGTCGAGATTTAGAGTGCCGGTTACAACGGGTTTTTCCGTGGTTCCTTTGACTTTTATGGGGCCGCGGGCAATGCCGGTTATCTTGCGCTGCCAGTTTTCGGAAACGACTTTTTTGACATCCACGCCCGATACCTTCATATCCAGATCCAGCTCCGGGGTTTCCTGGAAGGTGACCTCGCCCTGTCCGGAGATATGGCCGTCCCCGAAAAGAGTAAGATTGGCATCATTGATAAAAAGATGGTTCCCCTGCCAGCGAAGGGAACCGTTGTTTAGGTTAAGTTCCGGCGCGCCTTTGAGCAGCAACTGGCCGCCATTTACCCTAATTTCCATTACCCCCAGATTCAAATCCGGTAAG